>CAZFPR010000028.1:15657-16419 GCA_964521045.1 uncultured Hyphomicrobiales bacterium | reverse complement strand
GCTTTATGCCGCCGCCATCGAAGGCATCCGCGCGGAATGCGACGCGATCATCTATCCGACGATTCCGATCGCGGGTTCGAGTTACGCGAACGGCACGATGAAGACCGCGGCCGAGCGCTACGAACATCTCGAAGAACTCGCGAAGCGTGGTCTCGTCGAGTGGGGCGTGGTCGATCCGGGCTCGTGCAACTTCGCGCGCTTTTCGGATGTCGCGAAACTCGTGCCCGGCTTCGTCTACCAGAATCCCGACGATCACTTTCTCGAAGGCATGCGCATCTGTGCCGATTACGGCATCAATCCGAGCTACGCGATCTACGAGCCGGGCTTCACGCGCATGGGTGCTGCGAGCGCAAACGCAATGATGAAAGTGCCGACCCCGATTTACCGCTTCATGTTTGCCGAGGAATTTACGTTCGGCTTTCCGCCGAAACCCAATCATCTCGACGCGCATCTCGGGCTTCTGCGCGAAGCCGCGGGTGGTTATCCGTGGATGATCGCGGGTCTCGGCGTCGATATTCGTCCGCTCATTCCCGCGGCCGTCGAGCGCGAGGGGCACGTGCGCGTAGGCCTCGAGGATATGCCTTGGGGCGCGTCACAAAGTAATCGCGAACTCGTGGAAGAAGCGGTGCGGATCATCCGCAAGGCAGGCGGCGAGCCGGCTTCCGCTCCGGAAGTCAGAGACGCGATGAAGGCGGCGGACACGCTGCATAAGCGAGGCAAGGCGATTGGCTGACGATCCGAAGGATACCGCGCCGAAAGATC
>CAZFPR010000028.1:9583-15647 GCA_964521045.1 uncultured Hyphomicrobiales bacterium | reverse complement strand
CGCTTCTCCGCGCGTGCGAGCCGTTATGCGCTCGTCGGCGCGAATGTCGGCGGGGTCGCCGCGAAAATCGCGAGCCAGCGCTTCTTGGGTGTGCGCGGCAAACGCGCGGACAATGCGGCATCGCTCGCGGCGGCTCTCGGCGGACTGAAAGGCCCGCTGATGAAAGTCGCACAACTCTTGTCCACCATTCCCGACGCGCTTCCGCCGGAATACGCGAGCGAGCTTTCGAAGCTGCAATCCGAAGCGCCGCCGATGGGCTGGCCATTCGTGAAGCGGCGCATGGCGGCGGAGCTCGGCGTGGATTGGGAAACGAAATTCGGTTCGTTTTCGAAAACGCCTGCCGCCGCCGCTTCGCTCGGGCAGGTGCATCGCGCGAAAACGCTCGACGGCATGGAGGTCGCAGCCAAGCTGCAATACCCGGATATGCAGTCGGCGGTCGAAGCCGATCTGAAGCAACTCGGCGTGCTCATGGGCATCTATCGCCGCATGTCGCCGGAGCTCGATACGCGCGAGATTCAAGAGGAGATCGGCGCGCGGCTCCGCGAGGAACTGGACTACCGGCGCGAGGCGAAGCACGCGGCTTTATATAAAGAGATGCTTTCGGACACGCCGGAGGTGCGCGTGCCGGAAGTGCGGCTAGAGCTTTCGACCGGCCGCCTGCTTACGCTCGAATGGCTCGAGGGGCAGAAACTTCTCACTTACAAGGAGCGCGATCTGGAAACGCGCAATCGCATCGCCAAGGCGATGTTCCAGGCATGGTGGCTGCCGTTCGCGCGCCACGGCGTGATCCACGGCGACCCGCATCTCGGCAACTACACTGCGTTCGAGCGGGGCGGCGAGCCTCTGGGGATCAATCTTCTCGACTACGGCTGCATCCGCATCTTTCCGCCCCGCTTCGTCGGCGGCGTGGTCGATCTCTATCGCGGGCTTCTGGAAAACGACGAGGCGCGGGTGGTCTCGGCCTACGAAGTCTGGGGTTTCAAGGGGCTTTCGAAGCCGATGATCGAGGCGCTGAACATCTGGGCGCGCTTTATCTATGGCCCGCTGATGGACGACCGCGTCCGCACCATCGCGGACGGGGTCGCGCCTGCGCAATATGGCCGCAAGGAAGCGGGCCGCGTGAAGCAGGCGATCCGCGCGTTCGGGCCTGTCACGGTGCCGCGGGAATTCGTGTTCATGGACCGTGCGGCCATCGGTCTCGGTGGCGTATTCCTTCACCTGCGTGCGGAAATGAACTTTCACCGGCTGTTCGAGGAAGCGATCCGCGATTTCTCGGTGGAAAAGGTGGCCGCCCGCCAGGCGGTGGCGCTAGAAGGCGCAGGACTCCCGGCTGCGGCTTGAGCGTCGTGCTGATTGCCCGTTCCGGCGCTTTCCGCTAGTTCAGGTGCCACATTCTTACCGGGGAAGTTGGGGACCAGACGTTATGGCCAGTCACGGCAAGACCGAATACGGCACCGCCAAGGGCAACGACTACGCCGAACACGAAGGCACTTACGATCTGTTCGTGCAGATGGTGAAGTGGGGCATCATCATCAACACGATCATCGTGTTCCTGATGTACTGGTTCCTGACCTGAAGTCTGGCAAAATCGATATGAAGATCGCGATACCGGCTGAAACCGAACAGGGAGAGCCGCGCGTCGCGGCAACTCCCGAAACCGTCAAGCGTTACATCGGCCTCGGCGCCAAGGTCGCCGTCGAGAAGGGTGCGGGCGTGAAGTCCGGTATTCTCGATGCCGATTATCAGGCCGCCGGCGCCGAAACCGGCTCAGATGTCGTCAAAGACGCCGACATCGTGCTGAAGGTGCGCAGGCCTGCGAAAGCCGAGCTTGGAAATTACAAGCCCGGCGCGCTCGTCATCTCGATCATGGATCCCTACGGCAACGATGCCGCCCTCGCCGACATGGCGGCGGCGAAGGTCAATGCCTTCGCGATGGAATTCATGCCGCGCATCACCCGCGCGCAGGTCATGGACGTGCTTTCTTCTCAAGCGAACCTCGCGGGCTATCGCGCGGTGGTCGATGGCGCCGCCGAATATGGCCGCGCGCTGCCGATGATGATGACGGCGGCAGGCACCGTGCCCGCGGCGCGCATCTTCATCATGGGGGTCGGCGTTGCCGGCTTGCAGGCGATCGCGACCGCGCGGCGCATGGGTGCGGTGGTGACCGCGACCGACGTTCGCCCGGCGACGAAGGAACAGGTCGAATCGTTGGGCGCGAAATTCCTCGCGGTCGAAGACGAAGAGTTCAAGAACGCGCAGACCGCCGGCGGCTACGCCAAGGAAATGTCGAAAGAGTATCAGGCGAAGCAGGCGCAGCTCACTGCCGACCACATCAAGAAGCAGGATATCGTGATCACTACCGCGCTGATCCCGGGCCGTCCGGCGCCGAAGCTGGTCACCAAGGAAATGGTCGCTTCGATGAAACCGGGTTCGGTGATCATCGATCTCGCGGTCGAGCGCGGCGGCAACGTCGAGGGTGCAGTCCCGGGTAAGATCGCGGAAGTGAATGGCGTGAAGATCGTCGGGCACCTCAACGTGCCGGGACGTCTCGCCGCGACCGCCTCCGCGCTTTACGCGAAAAACCTCTTCGCCTTCGTCGAAACCATGTTCGACAAGGAAAAGAAGTTCGCGCCGAATTACGACGACGAACTGATCAAGGCGACGCTGCTGACCAAAGACGGCGCGGTCGTTCACCCGAACTTCAAGAAGGGATAACGAGGATGATCGACTTCGTATCGCTTGCGCTTTCGGCGGCCGCGGATGGCGCGGCTTCGGTGGGCGCTGAAGAATTTCTCCCGCTCGGGGCGATGCCGGTGGCTGCTGCCGCCAATGCCGCGAGCCCCTTCATCTTCCAGGTTTCGATCTTCGTGCTCGCCTGCTTCGTCGGCTACTACGTGGTTTGGTCGGTGACGCCGGCGCTGCATACGCCGCTCATGTCGGTGACGAACGCGATCTCCTCCGTGATCGTGGTCGGTGCATTGCTCGCGGTCGGCGTGCCGCTAGCCGGAGATGCGAGTGCGGCCTGGTGGTCGCGCATTCTCGGATTTTTCGCGCTGATCATGGCGTCGGTGAACATCTTCGGCGGCTTCCTCGTCACGCAGCGCATGCTCGCGATGTATACGCAGAAGAAGAAGTGAGACTGTCATGAGCGTAAACATCGTCGCACTTCTTTATCTCGTCTCCGGCGTTCTCTTTATTCTCGCGCTGCGCGGACTTTCGCACCCGACTACGTCGAAGCAGGGCAACCGCTTCGGCATGATCGGCATGGCGATTGCCGTGCTGACGACGCTTGGCTATTCGCCGCCGGCGGATGCAATCGGCTGGGCGCTCGTGGTCGGCGGCATCGCCATCGGCGGCGCTATCGGTGCGATCACCGCACGCAAAATCGCCATGACCGAGATGCCGCAGCTTGTGGCGGCGTTTCACTCGCTCGTGGGCCTTGCCGCGGTATTGGTCGCGGCGGGCGCATTGTACGCGCCCGCGGCCTACGGCATCGGTGCCGCGGGTTCGATTGCTGCGGCATCGCTCGTCGAAATGGCGCTGGGTGCCGCTATCGGTGCGATCACTTTCACCGGTTCGGTCATCGCGTTCGCGAAGCTCAACGGCAATATGAGCGGCGCGCCGATCATGTTGCCTTCGCGGCATCTCGTGAACATCGGGCTTGCCGCGGCCCTCGTGCTTGCCATGGCGCTCTTCGTCGCAACCGAAAGCCACACACTGTTCTGGGCGATTGTGCTGCTCTCTTTCGTACTCGGTGTGTTGATTATCATCCCGATCGGCGGCGCGGACATGCCGGTCGTGGTCTCGATGCTGAACTCGTATTCCGGCTGGGCCGCCGCCGGCATCGGCTTCACGCTCGGCAACGCCGCGCTGATCATCACCGGCGCGCTGGTCGGTTCTTCCGGCGCCATTCTCTCGTACATCATGTGCAAGGGCATGAACCGGAGCTTCATCTCCGTGATCCTCGGCGGCTTCGGCGGCGAAACCGCCGCGGCCGGCGGCGCGGTCGAAACGCGGCCCGTGAAGCAGGGCTCTGCCGACGACGCGGCCTTCATCATGAAGAATGCCGAGAAAGTGATCATCGTGCCGGGTTACGGCATGGCGGTCGCGCAGGCGCAGCACGCACTCCGCGAAATGGCTGACAAGCTGAAAGAAGAAGGCGTGCAGGTGAAATACGCGATCCATCCGGTTGCGGGCCGCATGCCGGGCCACATGAACGTGCTCCTCGCCGAAGCGAATGTTCCCTACGACGAAGTGTTCGAGCTTGAAGACATCAACTCCGAATTCGCGCAGGCCGACGTCGCTTTCGTGATCGGCGCGAACGACGTGACCAATCCGTCGGCGAAGACCGATCCGAAATCGCCGATCTTCGGCATGCCGGTGCTCGACGTCGAAAAAGCGAAAACCGTCTTGTTCATCAAGCGCGGCATGGGTTCGGGTTATGCCGGCGTCGAGAACGAACTCTTCTTCCGCGACAACACCATGATGCTGTTCGCGGACGCGAAGAAGATGGTCGAGAACATCGTTAAGGGGATGTGAGGGAGCAAAGCTCCCTCATGGCCGGGCTTGACCCGGCCATCCAGAGTCAAAATTTATCGCCCTGGATGCGCGGGTCGAGCCCGCGCATGAGGTGAAATTATTGATACACTGGCGGCGATGAAATCTTTTGTCATTCTTATCATCGCCGGCTACGCCGCCCTCTGCGCCTTCATGTATTTCGCGCAGCGCTCGCTCATGTATTTCCCCGACCGGATGCGCACGCTTCCCGCGGATGCAGGCCTGCCGGAAGCGAAGGAAGAGAAGCTGGTCACCGCCGACGGCGAGACCATCATCGTCTGGCACATCCCTCCGCGCGACGAGACGAAGCCGGTCGTGGTCTACTTCCACGGCAACGGCGGCGCGCTGAACCTGCGCGCGCGGCGGTTCGCGGCGCTGGCAAGCCAAGGTATCGGCGTCGTCGGCGTGTCCTATCGCGGCTACGGCGGCTCGAGCGGGTCGCCGAGCGAGGCCGGGCTGATCGCCGATGGCGTCGCGGCGTATGAATTCGCGGCAAAGCTTTATTCGCCCGCGCGGGTCGCGCTGTGGGGCGAGTCGCTCGGCACCGGTGTTGCGGTTGCAATTGCAGCGGAATCGCCGGTCGCGAAGCTCATTCTGGAAACGCCGTTTACTTCCGCCGCGGAAGTAGGCGCTTCGGTCTATTTCTTTCTTCCGGTCCGCCTGCTGATGAAGGACCAGTTCCGTTCGGATCTGCGCATCCAGAACGTGAAGGCGCCCGTCCTGATTCTGCACGGCGAGCGCGACAGCGTGGTGCCTATCCGTTTCGGCGAGCGGCTGTTCGGGATGATCGCGGGCGAGAAGAAGTTCATGCGCTTCAAGGGCGGCGAGCACTACGACCTCGACCGCCACGGCGGGCTGAAGGCGGCGGTGGAGTTCTTGAGCAAATAAAAGTCGTCATGCCCGGCCTTGTGCCGGGCATCCACGCCTTCACGAACTGTCAGCGCCGTAAAGACGTGGATGGCCGGGACAGGCCCGGCCATGACGAATGAGAAGAATAAAAAAGGGCCGCTGATGAGCGGCCCCTTTCGAAATCCTGTTTCTGCGAGCTTAGCTGCGCGGCGGGCGCGAGCCGAAGCCGCCGCCACCCGAGCCGCCACGGCCACCGCCGGCACCCGCACCGAATGCAGGCTTCGCGGGCTTCGAAGGCAGGAGGCCTTCGCGCTGCAACTTCTTGCGGGCGAGCTTGCGCGCACGGCGCACGGCTTCCGCCTTTTCGCGGGCTTTCTTCTCGGACGGCTTTTCGTAGTGGCCGCGCAGTTTCATTTCGCGGAAAATGCCCTCGCGCTGCATCTTTTTCTTGAGCGCCTTGAGAGCCTGATCGACGTTATTGTCGCGAACGAGAACCTGCACGTGTGCTCCTAGAAAACCTTGGGTTTTGGGATGGGCAGGGGTGAACCCCAGCCGAAGGCCGGGTGCGTATCAGAAGGTTCTGGAATTGTCCAATCCCCTGCCGGAAAGGGCCTCAGCCCTTCCGGCCCGCGATCTGGTTCCGGAGGTAGGCGGTGAG
>CAZFPR010000028.1:7191-9573 GCA_964521045.1 uncultured Hyphomicrobiales bacterium | reverse complement strand
AGGCCGCGCCCACGAGGGCGCCGCCGAGCAACCGCCCCGAGGCGTAGGAATAGCCCTGCGCCAGCAGTCCCTGATTGATGATCTGTAGGGCATGGTAGATCGCGCCGATTACGGCCCCGAGCCCCGCCCATTGCTTGACCGGCCAAACGTCTCCGAACATCGCTTCCCTCGAATTGTGCGGGGCGAAACCTAGCAGGGCTGCTGCATAAAGCCATTCTTGTGTCCAACTCGGGTAGACCCGAGTTGGATGCACCGGCGGGCGGTGACGGCGGCGAAGCGGTTTGCTATTCGCCCGGCTCATGAAAATCGTAAAAATCACCGATATCGTCGTTCCGATCTCGTCCTCGATCCGCAACGCCTTCATCGATTTTTCGACCATGACCGCGAGCGTGGTCGCGATCGAGACGGATGTTAAGCGCGACGGCAAGCCGGTCGTGGGCTTCGGCTTTAACTCCAATGGCCGCTATGCGCCGCAGGGCCTCTTGCGCGAGCGCTTCATCCCGCGCCTGCGTGACGCGAAGAACATCGAGGACGAACGCGGCTTCATCGACCCAGAGAAAGCTTGGGGTCAGATGATGCAGAACGAGAAGCCCGGCGGGCACGGCGAGCGCAGCGTAGCTGTGGGCGTGCTCGACATGGCGCTGTGGGATGCGCTTGCGAAAGCCGAGGGCGTGCCGCTCTGGAAGTTGCTCGCCGACCGCTACAACGGCGGCAAGGCCGATGAAACCGCATGGGTCTACGCCGCGGGCGGCTATTATTATCCCGGCGAAGAGATCAAATCGCTGCAAGACGAGATGAAGAAGTATCTCGATCTCGGCTATTCGACCGTGAAGATGAAAATCGGCGGCGTGCCTTTGAAAGAAGACATGGCGCGCATCGAGGCGGCGCTGAAAGTCGTCGGCGGTGACGGCCAGAAACTTTGCGTGGACGTGAACGGCCGCTTCGACCTGCAAACCGCGCTGGACTACGCAAAAGCGATCCAGCCACTTAATCTTCGCTGGTACGAGGAGCCGGTCGATCCGCTCGATTATCTCCTGCATGCGGCGCTCGCCACCGAATACGCGGGGCCGATCGCGACCGGCGAGAACCTGTTCTCGATGCAGGATGCGCGCAACCTCATCCGCCACGGCGGGCTGCGCGCAGACCGCGATATTTTGCAGATGGACCCGGCGCTTTCTTACGGTCTCGTCGAGTATCTGCGCACGCTTGCAATGCTGAAACAGCACGGCTGGTCGTCGCGCCGCTGCGTGCCGCATGGCGGGCATCAGTTCGCGCTGAACATCGCGACCGGCCTTGGCTTAGGCGGCAACGAATCTTACCCGCAGGTGTTCGCGCCGTTCGGCGGCTTTGCTGACGACACGCCGGTCAAAGACAGCCGCGTGAAAATGCCGGGCATTCCCGGCATTGGCTTCGAAGCGAAGAACGCGCTTTACGCGGTGATGAAGCCGATGATGGCGGCGTGAGATAATTCGTCATGGCCGGGCTCGTCCCGGCCATCCACGCCTTAACAACATCGAAGTTCAGAAAAGGCGTGGATGCCCGGCACAAGGCCGGGCATGACGAGAGTTATATTTTTACTCTCGTCACATGGCCCATCTTGCGGCCGGCCTTCGCGGTGCCCTTGCCGTAAAGATGCACGGATGCGCCGGGCTCTTTCGCGAGCTTGTCCCAGCCGAGCACTTCGTCGCCGATCAGATTGGTCATCGTGACCTGCTTGCCGGTGCGCTTCGGCGCGTTCAGCGGCCAGCCTGCGACCGCGCGGATGTGCTGCTCGAACTGGCTCGCGGTTGCGCCGTCGATGGTCCAGTGGCCGGAGTTGTGCACGCGCGGCGCGATCTCGTTGACTAACAGCTCGCGCTTCGCGCCTTTTTTCGCGACGAACATTTCGACCGCGAGCACGCCGACATAATTCAGCGCCTTCGCGATTTTAGCCGCGATGTTGATCGCATCTTTCGCGAGCGCGGGCGGAATTTTAGCCGGCACCGTCGAGGTGTGCAGAATGTGATTGCGGTGGAGGTTTTCGATCGGCTCGTAAGCGGCGGTCTTGCCGTCGAGGCTGCGGGCGATCACGACCGAAATCTCGCGCTCGAACTTCACGAAGCCTTCGAGCACCGCCGGCTTCTCGCCGATCGAACGCCACGCGCTTGCAAGGTCGTCGCCCTTCTCGAGTTTCACCTGGCCCTTGCCGTCGTATCCCATGCGCGCGGTTTTCAGGATCGCGGGGAAGCCGATCTTTGCAAACGCCGCCGAGAGCTCCATCGAAGTGTTCACGGGCGCAAACGGCGCGGTGGCAATTTTGAGCAAATTGACGAACTTCTTTTCCTTGACGCGGTCCTGCGTGGTCGCGAGCACTTCGGCGCTCGGAAAGAGCGGCTTGCACGG
>CAZFPR010000028.1:2817-7181 GCA_964521045.1 uncultured Hyphomicrobiales bacterium | reverse complement strand
TGCGCGCGGCGATGAAGGCCGCGGTTTCCGCCGGAATGTTCTCGAATTCGTAGGTGACGGAATCGACGTTGTTCAGGAAGTCGGCGAGCCGCGCCCAGTTGTCGAACGGCGCGCAGGTCGAGTTGCGCACCACGTCGAAGGCGCAGGAATCCTTCTTGTCCGAATAAATATGCACACGAAAGCCGAGTTCGTGCGCGGCGAGCGCCAGCATGCGGCCGAGCTGGCCGCCGCCGATGATGCCGATGGTCGCGTCGGGTGCGAGCGGTTTGTGAAGCGTCGTCATTTCGTTCGCGTCATTTCGGTTTCTTGGGAATTTTTCTGGTCTGCTTTGCGCGGAAGGCGTCGAGCTTCTTCGCCAGCGTCTTGTCGGAGAGCGCAAGCACCGCGGCGGCGAGCAGGCCCGCGTTCTTCGCGCCTGCTTCGCCGATGGCGAGCGTGCCGACCGGGATGCCCGCGGGCATCTGCGCGATCGAGAGAAAGCTGTCGACGCCCTTCAGCGCCTTCGACTTCACCGGCACGCCGAAAACCGGAAGCGCCGTGAGCGAGGCGGTCATGCCGGGCAGATGCGCGGCGCCGCCGGCGCCTGCGATGATGACCTTGTAGCCGTTGTCGCGCGCCGACTTCGCGAAATCGTAAAGCCGGTCTGGCGTGCGATGCGCGGAGACCACGAGGCTCTCATGTTTGATGCCGAAATCGTCGAGCACGTCTGCTGCGTGCTTCATGGTCGCCCAGTCGGACTGGCTCCCCATGATGATTGCGACGGCCGGTTTCCCCGCGCCCATTTAGATTCTTCGCCCCGCTTGGAAAGCGCAGGATTATAGGAGAGGGTGGGTCGCTTGCAAGAAGAGTCGCCTGAAGCGCGAGAACAATCGTTAATGCCACGAGAAAAGCCGCAGAATAAAGGGATGGAACGCGCGAGGCGCGAGCACGCTGCGCCGCCCAAAGCCGGCCGGGCGCTCGCTTCCGAACAGAACTCCGCGCCGCTTGCGGCAGAAATCGAGCGGCTCCGCGAACAGCTCCGGATGTCGGAGGCGCGCGTCGAGAAGCTGGAGAAGTCCGCGCACGAGGATGCGCTGACCGGCCTCCTGAACCGCCGCGGATTCGAACGCGCCTTTCAGCAGGCGATCGCCTACCTCAAGCGCTACGGCGGCGCGGCTGCACTGCTTTACCTCGACCTCGACCGCTTCAAGCCGGTCAACGACCGCTACGGTCATGCGGTCGGTGACGTTGTGTTGCAGGAAGTGGCGCGATTGCTCCTGGGCGGCGTGCGCGCATCCGATCTCGCGGCCCGCATCGGCGGGGACGAGTTCGCGCTGGTCCTGTGGAATCTCGATGCCGCGCAGATGGCAACGAAGATGCAGGCGCTCGAAGATCTGATCGACAACGCGGAATTTTCCGTGCGCGGCACGAACCTCGATATCGGCGCCTCCATCGGCGCTGCCGTGCTGCAAGAGGCCGACACGCTCGCCTCCGCGCTGGAGCGCGCGGATGCCGCGATGTATCAGCGGAAGAAAATCCGCAACGCCGGCGGATCGCGATGACGCGGGGAACGTTCCGGCTGCTCGCGCCGGTGGTTGTCGCAGCTGCGTTCCTGTTTGTGCTGAACGGCGGCGAAATCGACCGCGCCGACTATTTTTTCTTTCAGGTGATGGGGATTGCCGCCGTCGTCTGGATATTCATGGGTATCAGCCGCGCGATCCGGCGGCGTAAGCAGTCCTCATCCTGAGGATTATCTTAAAAACGGCGCCATGCCTTCGCGCGCGAGTTCGTCGGCGCGCTCGTTCTCGGCGTGACCGGCATGACCCTTGAGCCAGTGCCAGTCCACCTGATGCGCGCTCGCGGCGTTCTCCAGCCGCTGCCATAGTTCGATATTCTTCACCGGCTTCTTGTCGGCGGTCTTCCAGCCGTTCTTCTTCCAGTTCTTCATCCAGGCGGTGATGCCGCCTTTCACGTATTGCGAGTCGGTATAGACGTCGGCCTTGCAGTTCGCGGGCAGCGACTCCAGCGCCATGATCGCGGCCATCAGCTCCATGCGGTTGTTGGTGGTGAGTTGCTCGCCGCCCTTGAGTTCGGTGCGCGTGCCGTTGTGCTCGACGATCGCGCCCCAGCCGCCCGGGCCGGGATTACCGGAGCAGGCGCCGTCGGAATGAATCTTCACGCGGCCGTTCATTTATTACTTTCTTTCCCTCCCCTCGATGGGGAGGGAAGCTCGCGAGCGAAAGCGAGCGAGCAGGGTGGGGTGAAGCTGTTTACCCCCCACCCGTTTGCCGTCGCTTCGCTCGGCAAACTTCCCTCCCCGCAAGGGGGAGGGAGAAGAAATATGAGTTACGTTCATTCTCACGCCGCCAGCCCGTAGTCCTGCGCGCGTTCGATGCGGCGATGGAATTGCAGCTTCTTCAGATATTCCTTCGGGTCCTTCGGCCGCACGAGCGCGCCGGGCGGTACGTTCAGCCAGTCGAAGGTGCGGGTGAGTAGAAAGCGTAGCGCGGAGCCGCGTGCCAGGAGCGGCATCGCTTCGATTTCGTCGTTCGTAAGCGCTCGGACGTTATTATAATTCGACAACAGCGCCTTGCCTTTGGTGACGTTGAACGAGCCGTCGATCTCGAAGCACCATGCGTTCAGGCAGATCGCGATGTCGTAGGCGTAGAAATCGTTGCAGGCGAAATAGAAGTCGATCAGCCCGGAAAGCTTGTCGCCGAGGAAGAAGACGTTGTCCGGGAAGAGATCGGCATGGATCACGCCCGAGGGCAGGCTTTTCGGCCAGCGCGCCGAGAGATAGGCGACCTCGTCGGTGATCAGCGAGGACAGGTTGGGCGCGACTTCGTCGGCGCGCGCGGCGCACTGTGCGGCGAGTTTCTGCCAGCCTTCGGGGCCGAGCGCATTCTCGCGTCTGATCTTGAACCCTTCGCCCGCTCCATGAAATTGCGCGAGCGCCTGCCCGAGCGCCGCGCAGTGTGCGTTGTTCGGGCGGCGGACGGAAATGCCTTCGAGAAAGGTGATGATCGCGGCCGGGCGTCCTGCGAGTTCGCCGAGCGTCTCGCCTTTGCGGTTTTTCACGGGCTGCGGACAATTCAGTCCGCGCGCGGCGCAGTGCTCCATCAGGCCGACGAAGAAAGGCAGGTCCTTCGGGTCGACGCGCTTTTCGTAGAGCGTGAGGAAATAATAACCGCGCTTCGTATGCAGCATGTAATTCGTGTTTTCGACGCCTTCGGCAATGCCCTTGAACGACATCAGCTCGCCGATGTCATAACCGGCAAGAAAGGCGTCGAGCTGCTCGTCGCTGACTTCGGTGTAAACGGCCACGCTATCACTCTGCGGCGTAGATCGCGGGCCGATAGCGCGGTTTTGGAATCGGCATTTTTTTCTGTTTGGCGGCGGCGAGCCACGCTTCCATCGCGGTCTCAAGTTCGCGCAAGGCATCTTCCGGCGTATCGCCAAGTGCCGAACATGACTTCAAATCCGGCGCGTCGGCGATCCAGGACTTGTCCTCGTCGGACCAGAACAGGTTGATGTGATATTTGCCTTTCATTTCTCGCCGTCCATGCTCAGACCGTAGGTTTCGATCATATCAAGAAACTGTCTTACTTGGTAAGGTTTCGCTTCCTTGCCGCGCGGCTGAACCGATAGCGGACGATCCGCGCGCTGGTGAACGTAAATCCGGTGACTTCCGGCGATCCGATCGAGCTTGAAGCCGAATGCTTTCAGGAGTCTCTCGAAGTCACGAAAAGGTAAAGTCTTGGAACCCGCAAGTGCTTTCTCGAGAATCCTTTGCGGGCGGACCATGTTCGGTTCATCTACTCCGCCGCCGTGTCGCGCAACTCCCGCGGGAGCGGAAAGAATACGTCTTCCTGTGGGCCGGCATAGGTATCGACCTCGACGGCATATCTTTTTGCAAAGGCGTCGATGATTTCCTCGACCAGCACCTCCGGCGCGGAAGCGCCCGCGGTGATGCCGAGGCTTTTGACGTTACCGAAAACGGCCCAGTCGATGTCGTCCGCGCGCTGCACCAGCGCAGTCGCACGGCAGCCCGAGCGTTCCGCGACCTCGCGCAGGCGCTGCGAGTTCGAGGAGTTCGGCGCGCCGACCACGATCATGGCTTCGACCTGCGGGGCGACATTCTTCACCGCTTCCTGGCGGTTCGTGGTGGCGTAGCAGATGTCTTCCTTGTGCGGGCCGGTGATCGCAGGGAAGCGCTCTTTCAGGATCGCGACCATCTCCGCGGTGTCGTCGACCGAGAGCGTGGTCTGCGTCACATAGGCGAGCGCCTCCGGGTTTTCCGGCTGGATCTTGCGCGCGTCTTCCGCGGTTTCGATCAGCGTGACCGAACCCGCAGGCAGTTGGCCCATGGTGCCGATGGTCTCCGG
>CAZFPR010000028.1:0-2807 GCA_964521045.1 uncultured Hyphomicrobiales bacterium | reverse complement strand
CCGACGTGCCCGGCGTGACCGATCAGCAGGATCTCGCGGCCGCGCTTCGCGTGCACCATGGCCTCGCGGTGAACCTTGGTGACGAGCGGACAGGTCGCGTCGATCGCGAACAATTTCCGCGAAGCGGCTTCCTCCGGCACGGATTTCGGTACGCCGTGCGCCGAGAAAATCACCGGGCGGTCGCCGTCGGGCACCTGCGTCAGTTCCTCGACGAAAATCGCACCCTTCCGGCGCAGGCTTTCGACGACATACTTGTTGTGCACGATCTCGTGGCGGACATAGACCGGCGGCCCGTACTTCTGGAGTGCCCGCTCGACCGCGTCGATTGCGCGCACCACGCCCGCGCAGAAGCCGCGCGGCGCGCACAGAAGCACGCGCAGGCGGGGCAGGCTGGGGGTGGGTGAAACAGCCATGTTTTCAAGCCTTTCCGGCCCTAAATCGGCGTGCCGGGGTCGGGAGTCAACCATTACCCCATCCCGTCGTTGATTTGGACGGGGCACCCCCCTATATAGGCGCCGACCCCGGTCATCCTGAGAACGTTACCGAGGCTCCCGCTAGAGAATAGCGGCAGCGCTCGCGAAACCGTACCCGGATGACGATTATTGACGCGGTAGAGGCGCGAAAAACATGTCGCATACGCCGTTAATGCCGAAAGCGACCGCCGTTTGGCTGGTCGACAATACCCCGCTCTCGTTCGAGCAGATCGCGGACTTCTGCAAGCTGCATCCGCTCGAGGTGAAGGGCATCGCCGACGGCGAAGTCGCGCAGGGCATCAAGGGCCTCGACCCGGTGGCCTCCGGCCAGCTCACGCGCGAGGAGCTCGAGACGGCCATCGCCGATCCGAATCACAGGCTCGCCATGGCGGACACGAAAGTCCGTCTGCCGGAGCCGAAGTCGAAGAAGGGCCCGCGCTACACGCCGGTCTCCAAGCGCCAGGACCGCCCGGATGCGATCCTCTGGCTCGTGAAGAACCATCCCGAACTCAAGGACGCGCAGATCATGCGTCTCGTTGGCACCACGAAGTCGACGATCCAGTCGGTGCGCGAGCGCAAGCACTGGAACTCGGCGAACCTTCAGGCGCGCGACCCGGTGATGCTCGGCCTGTGCTCGCAGATTGATCTCGACCACGAAGTGCGCCGTGCCTCCAAGGGCAAGCCGCAGCCGGATGCCGAACCCGTGCGCACGCTGCTCCCTGCGGAGCAGACCACCGCGCAGCCGGAGCCGGATGCGAACGAGCCGCCGGTCGATGACCGCAAGGGCACGATCGATGCGGCCAACGTGTTCGCGAAGCTCGGCGGCATGAAGCGCAGCGAGCAGTAAAGCGCTTCTGTAAAAAGAAAAGAACTTCGAAATGCCCGCGCCAGTCGCGGGCATTTTCTTTTTTGCGATGTTCCCCCACCCTCAATCCCTCCCCCGCAAGCGGGGGAGGGAAGCGAGCGATAGCGTGCGGGTGGGGGTTATTTCATCGCTTCTTCGTTGACATCCACGGTAGCATTCAGCGCGAGCCTGCCGCCATCCGCGAAGATCGTTTCGCCGGTGATGTAGCTCGCGTCGTCGGACGCGAGGAACGAAGCGATGCTCGCGATTTCTGAAGGCTGGCCGACGCGCTGCAACGGCGTGCGCGACAAGAGTTTCCGTTTCAGCGCCGGATCTTTCGCGACGGCGGCCAGCATATCGGTCGCAATCGAGCCCGGGCCGATCGCGTTCACGCGGATGCCGTGCGGTGCAAGCGAGAGCGCCATGACGCGGGTGAGTTGTGCGACACCGCCTTTAGAAACCGCATAGGGCGCGTGGTTCGGGAGCGCGACCACAGAATTAATCGACGACATATTGATGATTGCGCCGGGTTTCTTTCCGGCTTTGATCTGCGCGACCATCTGTTTTGCAGCCGCTTGGCCCGCGAGGAACGAGCCCTTCACGTTCACGCGCAGCACGCGGTCGAAATCGGCTTCCTTCACGTCGAGGAAGTCGGCAGGGCTGACGATGCCCGCGTTGTTCACCAAAATATCGAGCGAGCCGAACTTCGCGACGGTTGCCTGCACGAGCGCATCGACTGCTTTCGCATCACCCACATCGCAAACGACAAAGTGCGCGTTCGCGCCAAGCGACTTCGCGGCTTCCACGCCCGCTTTCTCGTCGATATCGGAAAGCACGACCTTCGCACCGTCCTCGACGAAGCGTTTTGCGATGGCGAGCCCAAGGCCGCGCGCGGCGCCGGTGATGAGGGCGGTTTTGTCTGAGAGTTTTTTCATATGAGTATTGAAGCAGACAAAATCTAACTCGTCATGGCCGGGCTTGTCCCGGCCATCCACGTCTTAACAGTTTTCGATACAGCGAAGGCGTGGATGCCCGCGACAAGCGCGGGCATGACGAAATGGAGCTACCCCGCCATCCCCTTGCTCTTCAGCGCCACCTTGATCTCGTCGAGCGTCACCGGATCGTCGATGGTGGCGGGCATGTTCCATGGCTGCTGGTCCGCGATCTTCTTCATGGTGCCGCGCACGATCTTGCCGGAGCGCGTTTTCGGAAGACGCGCCACCACCATCGCGGTCTTGAAGGCCGCGACCGGGCCGATCTTCTCGCGCACCAGCGCGACCAGTTCCTTCTCGATCGTGTCGTGCGGCTTGTTCACGCCGGCTTTCAGCACGACGAAGCCGACCGGCAATTCGCTCTTCAACTGATCCGCGACGCCGATCACCGCGCACTCCGCAACGTCGGCGTGAGACGCGAGCACTTCCTCCATGCCGCCGGTGGAGAGACGATGCCCCGCGACGTTGATGATGTCGTCGGTGCGGCCCATGATGAAG
>CAZFPR010000027.1:22180-29386 GCA_964521045.1 uncultured Hyphomicrobiales bacterium | reverse complement strand
TGCCTGCGGTTGAAGGTGAAGAACGGCCAAGTCGGCGGATTAGTGACCGAAGGCGTGCATGCCGCCGTCGACCGGAACGACCGCACCCGTGATGTAGCGCGCGAGCGGCGAAGAGAGAAACGCAACGAGATAGCCGATGTCTTCAGGTTCGCCGAAATATCCGATCGGAATATGCCGTTCGATGAATTCGCGACGGGCCGCTTCCGTCGGATGCAGGCGCGAAAGTATCTGCTCGCTGTTGATGCGTCCCGGCGGAATGCAATTGACGGTAATGCCTTCTGCGGCGAGATCGCAGGACAGGCCCTTGGACCACATGTGCACGGCAGCTTTGGCTGCCGTGGCGCCGTTGGTTGCACGAGGTTCCATGCTGCCGGTGATGTTGATGATGCGTCCCCATTTCCGCGCACGCATCTGCGGCAGCACTGCCTGCGTCATGCGCCGCGTGGAAGTGAAATTGAGGTTCATCGCCTCGTCCCATTCGGCGTCGCTTGAATCCGGCTTCAGCGTTCGCGAATTGCCGAGTGAGTTGACGAGAATGTCGACGTGGCCGAACGCATCGATGGCAGCCTTTGCCACCTGCGCGGCGCCGGACGCATCCAGAAGATCTGCAACGATCGGAAGAGGGCGCTCGAAGCCATTGGCCGCAATCTGGTCCGCTACATCCCGAAGGAATGCTTCCCGGCGGCCGACGATAGCGACGCGCGCACCTTCCGCTGCCAATGCTCTCGCACAGCCGGCGCCAATGCCCGTGCTGGCGCCCGTGATGATACAGGTACGGCCGACAAGCTGCAGATCCATTCGCAAGTCCTTTTCGCAGGAAGCTAGAGAGGTGTGGTTACTTCGGGTCGCCATCGAGGCGAACCACGCCACGCATCGAGGGAGAAATGGCGGGATACTTTTCGAGTACGAGCGGATCGTGGCCCGGGATAATCATGTCCTTGGCGCTGGCAAGCGCTTCGATTTTATCGAATCCTTCCACCGCGGCGAAGACGTTATGCACGGCAGGAAAAGGCGTGCGCCGTTCCATGTTGGCGTACAGGTGTGTGACGTCCGACGCGAGTACGAGATAACCACGCCGCGTGAGAACGCGTACGGCCTGAATCCCCTGCGTGTGCCCTCCGATGTGGTGAAGTGTGATGCCCGGAGCAAGTTCTTCGGTGCCATCGTGAAAGCGAACACGCCCAGTGAAAACGCGGCGCACCATCTGTACGATATCTTCTTCCTCGAACGCATGCCGCAGCGTGTGATGACACATCGCGCGACCGGTGCAGTACGACATTTCGCAGTCCTGCACGTGAAAGCGCGCCTTAGGGAACAGGTGATGATTCCCGCAATGATCGTGATGAAGATGCGTGAGAATAACATCTTCGACCTTGGTGTGATCGATACCGATGGAGCGCAGTCCGTCGTCAGGCTTCAGCAGAAATTCGCGGCCGCGCTTGCGAGCTGTCTCTTCGTCAAATCCGGTATCGACGACGAACGTACGCCCGTTTCCCTTGATCGCCCAAAGAAAGTAATCGAGCGGCATCGGTCCGTCGTGAGGGTCGCCGCCAAGAAAATTGGCGCTCGCTTGTCGCTCGTGATGCGCGTAGCGGATCGCATAGACCTCGTAGGGTTCGGTCGGCATGGAAGGCCTTTCCCGCGCTCGATACTAGACAGCTATCAGCGGAGACTAGCATACGGAATCTGCCGCGATGGATTCCAGTTATTCGCGTCAGGCATGGCTCTGGTTATGAACCCCGGAGAGTGCAGAGCCCCTGATCAGCCTTTGGAAGAAGCCGGTGTTCAGGGAGGTCGCATATGAGCGCGTTCAACGAAGCGGGGGTCGAAAACCTGTTTGTCGTCCACAGCCTTCGCTACTTTCTCCAGGTTGCGGAATCCGCCGGCTTCTCGAAAGCGGCTGCGGTTCTGAATGTACCGCAACCAACCCTTAGCCGATCCATTCGCCGTCTCGAGGAGCACTTCAAAGCGCGGCTGTTCGATCGCAATGGACGGGGTGCCTTGCTGACCGAAGCAGGCGAAAGCCTCTATCAGCACGGAAAGGCGATACTGCTTCGTCTCGAACAGGCGCAGGCCGAGGTGGCCGAGATTTCCAACAATCCCGCCGGCTCTGCAGTACTGGCCCTGGGGCCGGTCGCAGGTAAAGTGTTGAGCAGCGTTGTTGCCGAGCGTTTTCTGAAGGAAGTGCCGAATTCGAAACTCCGAATTGTCGAAAGCTATACGGGCTTCGTGCTGGAATGGGTGGCGAACGGTCGGGTAGACATCGGTTTACTTTACGAAGACGCGCTCACGCCCACGCTGAAAGGCGAGCGGCTCTGGATCGAGGAGCCGGTACTCGTCAGCGCGAGGACGCGCCCCCTTGCCGGCGTCGAGACAATTCCCTTCGCGGAGCTTGAGAACATACCGCTGATTCTGCCGGGGCGACCGCACGGCTTGCGCCTCCGGGTCGATGAAGTCGCCGCAGAACTGGGCATGCGTCTGAATATCGTTCTCGAAGTCGATGGGCTAAGCGGAATCCTCGATCTCGTGCGGCGAGGCGTCGGCTGCTCGATTCTGACGCCGCCCGCGCTTTACAGCTACAAATATGACGGCGATATCGTGCTGACTAAACTTACCGATCCCGTAATCAGTTCGACCGTTGTTGCGGTGACTTCAAAGCAGAAGCCTATGACGAACACTGTGAAAACGCTTCTGCAAATCGTTCGGGAAGAGGCGCGTAAAGTGCGAATTGGGGGGAATGTCGAGGCGGGCGGAAGACGCAAGTCTGAAAATGTCGAAGTGCTACAACCGAGACTGATCCCGCGCTCGCATGCAGGCTAAGTATTCTTAGGTTACATTCGTGTTCCGCCGAACCCGACCGAATACGAAGGCTGCTCCAACCGTGACGAAAAGAACCCGGAAGATGTGGTGCGTCGCGACGAATGCGACTTCGGCTTGGAGCGAGAGAGAGATCAAGCTCATTTCCGTGAGTCCACCTGGCGCATAGGCCAACAGGAGTGGCAGGAAATCAAAACTGCTGACGTGGCTAACGGTTATTGCGGCGCTTACTGTGATCAGAAGCAATAAGATGGTGAAGCCGACCGAATAGCCCAGCAGACGTAGCACTTCGCGCCTCGGCATTCCTGAAAAGCGACAACCAATCGCAGTGCCCAGTACGAGCTGCGCGAGATTGAGCAGTTCGACAGGGGGTTTGAAATCGGAAAGGCCTGACAAGTGCACGACCGCGCTGACGACCATCGGTCCCAGCAGAAATTTGGCACGGAGTTTCAAAGCTTGACCGACCAGCACGCCAATCAAACCGGTACCGATCAGGAATGCGTAGCTGTGCCATGGCGTCGTGAAGATCGACGCGCCACCGACTTGCGGAATAGAGAGTGTAACGCCGGACACGATCTGGATGAAGAAAGGTAGCGTCAATACGACGAGCAAAATCCGGCAGGAATGGATGAGGGCCACAGTCCGGCCGTTCGCGCCGTATTGTTCACCCATCACAACCATCTCGATGAGACCGCCGGGCATGCCTGCGAAAAATGCGTCAGGCAGGCTCAGTCCAACGATCAAACGAAGATATAGAACGCAGGCGAGTCCGCCGAGAATGAGCGAGATGACAAGCCCAGCGAGCGGAAGGAGCCAATTCTGCAATTGACCGATCAGCCCAGGCGAGAAACCCGAACCGAGCATGACTCCGACAATTATCGTCATAACCGGGACGACGATCGCAGGGGCCTCGATGCGCCCCCCGAGCAGAGATGCAATGGTGCAAGCCGTCATGGGGCCCAGCATCCAGGCGAGTGGCAAGCGGAAATGCAGAAAGACCAGGGCGCCTACTAGGCCGATTGCGAATGCGAACCCGAAACGCTGGTAGGGAAAGCGCTCGGGATGAAAGGCGCCGGGCTTGCCGTCCGCAGATTTTGTGAAGGCGCCAAACGGCATTTGTGTTGCGAGTCCCTTTTCCCTCCGGAAAGCGGACTTCCGGCTGTTCGCTTCCTGAGCACCCCTATATTATATAGTGTGAGGATCGTTCTGGCTTTGTATAGCTGATATTCGGACCTTGGGCGTGGCTTCGCTGCTGCAACTGCGTTTCGCTTCGCTACGAAAAGAAGCGGACGGATCCGATTCCATTTGGTCCCGCAAATTGCGTACGGAGGCGCGGCACCGAACGGCTGCCCGCTTCGGGGAGAACACGTGAAAGAAGAATTCGACTTTATCGTCGTCGGAGCGGGATCAGCTGGCGCCGCGGTGGCGGCCCGTTTAAGCGAGACGCCGGAATTTAAGGTTCTGCTGCTGGAAGCCGGCGGCGAGCCCAACTCGGTTTGGATTCGTATTCCTCTCGGCGTTGGAAAACTCCTCACCAACGAAAAATATGTTTGGCCGTTCAGGACGGAGCCTGAGCCGGAGCTATTTGGTCAGCAAATCTATACGCCGCGCGGAAAGCTGCTGGGCGGTTCGAGTGCGGTTAATGGAACGGCATGGGTGCGCGGGGAACCGGAAGAATTCGATCGCTGGAAGAACTGGGGCAACGAGGGCTGGGGATTCGAAGACATTCTTCCTTACTATAAGAAGCTGGAAGACTACCCCGAAGGGGATCCCGCGGTTCGCGGCCATGGCGGAGCGGTCAAAGTTCTCAATCGCGGCACCTACGATCCCGATCCGCTATCAGACGCCTACCTTAAAGCCTGCGTCGATGCTGGAATTCCTGAGAATGAAGACTACAACGGGCGCGTGTTCGAAGGCGTTGGGTATCTGCAGCAAAGCATCGACCGCAAGGGTGTCCGATCGAGTACCGATCTTGCTTATCTGAAAGCAGCCAGGAAGCGGAAGAACCTGACCATCGAAACGCGCGCATTGGCGACGCGCGTGCTCCTTGAGCAGAAGCGGGCAGTCGGCGTCGAGTATCTTCAAGACGGCGTCAAGAAAACAGCACGTTGCCGCGGCGAAGTTATTCTCGCCGCCGGCGCGCTGAAGACCCCGCAGATCCTCGAGCTATCGGGTATCGGCGATCCGGCGCTGCTGCGCGCGCACGGCATTCCGGTTGTCGCCGATCTTCCCGGCGTGGGCGAGCATTTAAGCGATCACTTGCAGTTCCGCTTCAGTTATGAATGCACGAAACGCATCACCATCAACGACATCATGACGAGTGCGTGGCGCCGCTATCTCGAAGGCCTGAAATACGTGCTCACCCGCAAGGGCATGCTGAGCGGCACCTCCTCGACGGTCCATGCGCTTGCAAAATCCAAACCCGATCTTCCGAGTCCGGATCTGAAAATCCAGATCGTGTTGATCAGCGGCAAGGACCGCTATTCGCGCAGCAAGGCCGCTGGTATCGACGACTTCCCCGGATTTTCGATCGGTGTATTCAAGATTCGCCCCGAGTCGCGAGGCAGTGTTCATATAAGGAGCGCAGACCCGCGCGAAGATCCCGCGATCAAAGTGAACTACCTGACGCACGAAGACGACATCGGCACCTATCGGCGAGCGGTGCGCATGGTGCGGGAGATTGCGGCGCAACCGTCGCTCAGACCCTATATCGTTCGCGAGACGCGGCCCGGCCCGGAAGTCACGGACGAAAACGATTTGCTGGACTACATCCGGCAAACGGGCCAGACCGCTTGGCATGGCATCAGTACGTGCCGCATGGGCAGTGGTCCCATGGATGTCGTCGATGCCAGACTGCGTGTTCGGGGAATCGACGGCCTGCGCGTCGCGGATATCTCGATCATGCCGTCGATGGTTTCGCCGAATACCAATGCGCCGGCGGTTCTAATCGGCGAGAAAGCAGCCGATATGATTCTGCAGGACGCCCGCAGAAATGCTGCTTAGCTGGACCTAGGCTCCAAGAGCCCAATTCTGAAATTCTGAAAAACCCTTTGATTTCAAAGGGGCAAATGTGGGAACACTGTCCCAAATTTCAGAAAGGGCCCTGAAATCTCTGGGGGGTTTAGACGGATTTTGATTCCGCCATTCCCAGGTTCGAATCCTGGCGCCCCAACCAATCTCCCAAATATTCTAGGGAGTTGGCGGAGAGCCGACTTTTCATTCTGAAGAAATCCGCCATCTCATTCTGAAACGATGTCCATGGTTCTGCGGCATAGCGATTCTGCCGATGCCAAGCCGCCAAGGCAAAACAGCTGCGGCACGCGCCCAAGCCCCTCTAAATGAAAATCCTGCGCTCAGTTAATCGGGGCGCAGCACTTTTGTAAGCTCCGGCGCGACGTGCTTTGCAATAATCGAATGCGCCTCGGCGGTCGGATGGAAAGCGCCGCTGGTCGCTCGATAGGGCAGATCCCACACGCCAAACTCCGCCGACTCGAGAGTCTGCGGCGGCTTATTGTTTATTGTCATGAAGACATCGTTCGGCGTCCGCAGCAAGCGCTGCCGGAGCGCGTAGGGACGCCATTCCTCGACATACACCGGCCGCCAAGGCTCGCTCTGACCGGTGCGGGGAAAGTGCAATGTCTCAATAACATTCTTCTCGTTCTTTATTCTCGGTAGGGTTGGGAGCATGGGCCCCGTGAAGACGCGAAACTCATTGTCGTTCCCGGTGGCGCAAAATCCGCGGTTCTTGAAGTCTTCAATGAACCCCTCAACGACCTTGATCTGCCGTCCATCGCGCAACGAGCTCTTTGCAAAGTCGCGAACCATTCGCATCAGTTCATCACGGCGAAATTTCTCGATGGTGTCGAGCTCTGTCGTATTACGAACTTCGAAGCTCCGATTGCCGACGCCCCTGAAAATCGAGACAGTCATGCCCGCATTTCCAGCAGGGCATACCTTGCCGTCCGAACCGAAAGTTGCCTTCGGGTAGCCCTTCATCACAACCTTATCTGGGTCTAGGCCTCCATCCATGAGCAACTTGTCGATCATGACATCGCGCAAAACGCCGTATCTCGATTCGAGGCGTTTTATTCTTGCCCTCGTCAGGTTGCAGGTATTGTCCTTCGCTTCGCAGTTTTCGAGCCGCGGAATAAATCCTCCCGCCATGCCCTCGACGAACCCCTTAAGAATCGCACCAGCGATCCACTTCGAAAACCCAAGATCGTTGCCACCCACACTAAGAAGCATACCGTTCATGGGTCGCTTGAAGGTCGAACCCCGTGCGCAATGAAGAGTATCCTTGAGCCTCCGCGTGGCTGCCGCACGTTGATCCTTCCAAGGGTCGGCATCTGAGCCAACATTCTTCAAGTAGTCGTCGCGCTCGAGAGGCGG
>CAZFPR010000027.1:16669-22170 GCA_964521045.1 uncultured Hyphomicrobiales bacterium | reverse complement strand
ATTATATACGGCCGCAAGCTGACCAACGTTCGGCTGGTCCTTGATCGGCTCCACACCCGCCCACGCGTAAAAAAGACCCTCGACGACTTCGGCGCCGGAACATGCATATGCGAGTAGAGTAACTGCATTCGATGGATCGATGAGTGCTTGATGCAATGTCGAACGCAACTGCCAGGAATATGCCGAACGATGACAAGAGCGATCGATCCAGTGCGCAGCCCAATGAAATCCGTCATTGGGCCGACGCGGGCGGCCGAAAGACTCTAGATAAGGATGAAACACGACCGGGCGGTCTGGATTGCCTTCTCCAGAAGAAAATGAGTCGCCAATCCCAACAACGAGCCGATCTTTGATTTCGATCTTGAGCACGGTTTCGGAGCCGTCATCGTTCTTCCGAACGGCAAATATCGAGCCCTGGGGGGTTTTACCTTTGCCAACAATAGCCGGGACATCGACAAATGCTTCGGCACAAGGCTGTTTGCCATCACTCCCGGTTTGCGTGCTTAAAATTGCTTTCTCGCGCTTTTCGCCATCGAAGAATGTCCAGATGCAGCGGGCATCTCCGATCTTGTCCAGCCGCAACTTAAAGAGCTCTGGATCGAAAATGCGAGCGCGCCAGAATTTTGGAAGAACGTAATCAGGGCAGAGATCGTGGCGCCTGCTATGCAGATTCCAACAGACACCAGTTTTTGCGTTGCCGTTCAGGTGAGTATCCAATAGCGCCGCCCAGCCGTAGCGCTCGATCACCGCTTGCGGTGTCATTCCACCAAGACCGACGACGGTAGCAATAGACTGACGACCCTCCCGCTTCGTGCGCAGCCTTTCGACAATATCAATCAGCTTCAGCTTTTTTTCAGCATCGACGGGCTTGCCATTGTTGTCGTGCCGCCAATGAAGCGGCCAATTGAATTTCGACCAAGCATTCTCGGGAAGTTCACGCACCCAAAAATCCGGATCAGCCAATTTCCCTTCCAGTTGCTCAACCGTGACCTTGGTCCGATCGGTTCCGCCGTCTGTAAGAATATCAAACGCAATTCTGTGGACGGCATAGTCGGATTCAAATTTGAAAAAGCGAAATGGCTTCTCTACATCGAAGCGCAACTGTGCAGCTGCGCTCTGCGATGTCATGAATATAGCAATCCAGACAGCGGCGTTTCTGGCAATCCAGCGCATTATAAATTTCCTAACAACTAGAGAATGCTCCATTTTTAGAACAATGTTCGCGATTCAAAATGAAATCAACGGATGGTATTCTATTACGTGCTTCTTTTCGACGTCACGACGCAGATAAGGTGACGCGATCAGCGCGCACCTCACCCGAACGATCGCAAATGCCGAAGCGGTAAGTTCTTCTCAGGTAAGTTTAACAATGTAGTCAGGCGAATGATGCGGCCGGTTCGTCTGCAAAGTCGTCTGAACTTATCGGCGGAAATTTTTGTGCAGGCCTTCACAAAAAAATTCGACAAAGCATATCCGGCAGTCCCTATCTGCGAATGCGGAAGTCGACCACGCATTCATTCTGGACCGAATACCTGCTTGCCGGTTTGACGCATATGAAACGAAACACTGCTCCTAGGCTTCGTGCTCAGTAACCGATTGATCTCCAGAAACAGGAGTCTAAAACCCTCGCGGGCTCCGGGGCCGGTTGACGGCATTCAAGCCTTCCGGAATCGCCTTGGTTGCAGCATCGTCCATGCAAGCGCCGCCGGAATTCTATTAGTTATCGCAAGGGCTTATTTGCGCTATAGTGCTCGGAGCCGCTCTTCAAGAAAAACCAAAATGGCCTTTTACGACACGTTGCAGCGCATCAAGGCTCTGACGCCTATTACCAGCATCGTTTCTCTCATCGGCACGCGGATCGATCCGGTCGCTTCGCAGGTGGTCGCCGTCGAGAAGGCGGTGTTGATGACGCTGTCCGGGGATGTAGCGGCACCCTTTGACGTGCCTTCAGCGCTTACCGCAGCGAGTGACGGCTGGGCGGTCACCGCCGAGCAGACGCTGGATGCCAGCTCTTACGCGCCGGTTGCCCTCAATCCCGCGCCGCATTGGGTCGATGCAGGCGAACGAATGCCGCAAAACACGGACGCGGTTCTGCCTGCCGATGCGGCGGCTCCCGCGAATGCAACGATGGAGGTCTACAATCCTGTCGCGAGCCTCGAAGGCGTTCTTCCGGCGGGCAGGCACGCCAGAAAGGGAGATGTCCTGTTGCGCGAAGGTGACCGCCTGACCGCGCTGCGTTCGGCATCCCTGCGTAGTCTGGGCGTCGCAAGCGTTTCAGTTCGAGCGCCGCGCGTCAAAATCGTACCGGTATCCGCCGTCTCAAGCGCTGCCGATGTCATCTCTCCCGTCATCGCAAGAGCAGTCGCCGGATGCGGCGGCGTTCCTGAGATCGCCGGGCAGGCTTCATATGACTCTCTGCTGGAACATCCGGATTGCGATGCGATCGTCGTGATCGGCGGCACCGGATCGGGAAAGAACGACACCGCGGTGCAGGCGCTCGCGCGCAAGGGCGCGCTCGATTTTCACGGGTTCGGAATTTCGCCGGGACAAACGGCGGCGTTCGGCAGGGCTGGCAAGTGTCCCGTCCTGCTTCTTCCCGGCGCGCTGGATGCAGCGCTGTCCGTTTTTCTTGTCGTAGGCAGCGCTTTGATGGACCGTCTTACCGGCCATCGTGATACGGAAAAAGGCGGGCCGGTCGCACTCGCCAAAAAAATCGTTTCGACGATAGGCATGGAGGAGATCGTTTTCGTCCGGCGCGTTGAAGGGCGAGTGGAGCCGCTTGGGAAAGCGTCCTTTGCTATGCAGAAGCTTTTGCTGGCAGACGGATGGATACGGATACCGGCAGATAGCGAGGGATTCGCTGAAGGTGCAAACGTTGAGATGAGAAAACTGCCGTGACCACCAAGAAAATCGAAGATGCGCCGGTTGAAGCGAAAGCGCTGGTCGCCGCGATCCGTGCTGCCGCGCGGCAGGAACAGTTTCTCGAAGTCCTGTCTCCCGAGCAGGCGCGGATGCGCTTCGAGAGCCGCCTCGTTCTGAAACCGTTGGGTCATGAGAAGGTATCTCTCTCTGCATGTCTGGGCCGGGTTCTGGCCGGCGACATCGCGGCGCCGGTCGATGCACCGCCATTCGACCGCTCGAACGTCGATGGCTTCGCAGTCCGCGCCGCGGACACAATTGGCGCGAGTGACGATAACCCGCGGACCTTCGTGCTGAACCGCGAGGTCCTTGCATGCGGCGTTCCGCCAAGACTTACGGTCGAGGCAGGAACTGCAACTGCGATCGCAACCGGCGGCATGATTCCGCGCGGCGCGGATGCGGTGGCCATGATCGAATGGACGGACCTCGTCGAGACCGGGAAAGGCCCTTCGATAGAACTGAACCGTACGCTGATTCCGGGCCAGTTCGTTTCGTTTGCCGGGTCGGATATTGCCCGGGGCGAGACGTTGCTCCGGCGCGGCACGCTGTTGAGTTCGCGGGAGATCGGCATGCTTGCAGCTTGCGGAATCTCCGAGGCCGAAGTCGTTCGCAAGCCTGTGGTAGGCGTGCTTTCCACCGGAGACGAATTGACCGCTCCGGGAAAAAATCTTGCCGTAGGCAAAGTGTACGATTCGAACGGAGCCATCGTCGCAGCCTCCATCGAGGAATGCGGTGGAGTTGCCGTTCAGTTGGGCGCGTTCCCTGACGATGAGGACGTGCTGCGCCGCGCGCTGAAGGATGCAATCGCGCGATGCGATCTCGTCGTGCTTTCGGGAGGCACCTCGAAAGGCGCCGGCGATTTTTCGCACCGCATTGTCTCGGAGCTGGGCACAGTACTTGTTCACGGCGTCGCGCTGAAACCCGGAAAGCCGCTTTGTCTTGCGGTTGCCGAAGGCAAACCGGTTGTCGTTTTGCCGGGATTTCCGACATCGGCGATCTTCACCTTTCATGCATTCGTAGCGCCGGTCATCCGCGCATGGGCGGGGCTTCCGAAGGAAGCTGCACATGTAGTCGAAGCGACGATTCCGGTGCGCGTTTCCTCCGAACTGGGCCGCAAGGAATTCATGCTCGTATCGCTCAGCGAATCTTCCGAAGGGATGGTGGCCCTGCCGGGCGCAAAAGGGTCCGGTTCGGTCACGAGCTTCTCGCAGGCGGACGGCTTTATCGAAGTCGATGCGCTCGTGGCTTCAGTGGAGGCGGAAAGCCGGCAACAGGTTACGCTGATCGGAAACAGCGTGAAGCCGCCCGACCTCACGATCACGGGGAGTCATGATCTGGCGCTCGATGCCGTATTGTCTGCCGTGGCGGAGCAGGGGTTCAACGTCCGGACGCTTGCAATCGGAAGTCAGGGCGGCGCAACTGCGGCTGCGCGCGGAGAATGCGATATCGCGCCCGTGCATCTTATCGATCCGCGCGAAGGACAGACCAAAGGCCAGTACAATACTCATCTGGTGAGGCCCGGTTTACGGCTTGTGAAAGGCTGGCGGCGGATGCAGGGCATTGTCTATCGCAAGGGTGATGTGCGGTTCGAGGGGAAAACGGCTGCCGAGGCCGTTCGCTCCGTCTCGGCAGACGCTTCAGGCGTCATGATCAACCGCAACGCGGGCTCCGGCACGCGCGTGCTCATTGACAAGCTGCTTGCGGAAGCAGGCGTTGAACGGCCCGCCGGTTACGCAAATCAGCCGAAGTCGCATAACGCAGTAGCCGTAGGCATCGTGCAAAAGCGCGCGGATTGGGGTGTTGCGATCGAACCGGCCGCGAAACTTTATGGTCTTGGCTTTTTGCCGCTCGCGCCGGAAGAGTACGATTTCCTGATCGTGGAAAGCCGCAGCGGCCGCCCCGCCGTGAAGGCTTTTCTGAGCGCATTGCAGGACAAAGCGGTTCTGGCGCGCATTCGTGCGATCGGCATGGAGCCGGCAGTCAGCGGAAACGGATAGCCATGCGTATCGTGGGACTTGCAGGCTGGAGCGGCTCCGGCAAGACGACATTGATCAAGAAGCTCATTCCCTGCCTCACGGAGCGCGGGCTTCGCATTTCCACGCTGAAACATGCGCATGCAGGCTTCGACATCGATGTTCCCGGGAAGGATTACCATTCGCATCGCATGGCCGGCGCGACATAAGTGGTGGTTTCTTCGCCGCGGCGTTTCGCACTCGTGCATGAGCTGCGCGGAGAGGCCGAGTTTACGTTGCCGGAATTGCTGAGGAAGCTTGCGCCGGTGGATCTGGTTATCGTCGAAGGCTTCAAGCGATACGGCCATCCTAAGCTAGAGGTTTATCGTGCCGAGGTCGGCAAGCCTTTCCTGCATCACGGCGATCCTGCGATTTTCGCCATCGCATCCGATCAGGCGGTCTCGTCGGCAGGCGTGCCCGTGCTTGATCTGAACGATGCGGAAACAATCGCCGGAGCAATGCTGAAACACGCGATGCCGCTCGACGATCTACTCGAGCAGATGGCGCCTGCGGAGATCGGCTGATGGCGCAGCTCACCGACGATTGTTTCGCATTCGACGGGCCTTTGAT
>CAZFPR010000027.1:13114-16659 GCA_964521045.1 uncultured Hyphomicrobiales bacterium | reverse complement strand
CATGGAGCGATTGATCAGCGAGCGCGTTTCGCCGGTCGGCGAAACGGAGTTCGTGGCGATTTCCGAAGGAAGAGGCCGCGTCATCGCCGCGGATGTCGTGGCGCCTGTCGATCTTCCGCATTTCGATAATTCTGCGGTCGATGGCTACGCGGTGCGCCATGCCGATCTGGCGCCGTCGGGAGATGCCGTCCTGAAAATTTCCGGGCGCGTCATGGCCGGACAAAAAACGATGCCGAAGCTGGGCGCAGGAGAGGCGATCCGCATCTTCACAGGGGCGAGAATGCCCGATGGCGCCGATACGGTGTTCATGCAGGAAGACACGCGCAAGGAAGACGGCGCCGTGATTTTGCCGGAGGGCCTGAGGCGCGGTGCCAATCGCCGCTTGCGGGGCGAGGATATTCCGTCTGGATCGGTCGCCATACCGGCGGGAAGAATACTCGACGCGCAAAACCTCACGCTGGCTTCGGCGCTCGGCCTCACCGGACTGAAGGTGCGGCGGCGCATTCGTGTCGCGATATTCTCTACCGGCGACGAAATCGTTGAACCGGGATCGCAGCTTGCAGGCGCAGAGGTGTTCGACGCGAACCGCACGCTCTTGCGGAACATGCTGGAGCAGGCCGGTTGCGCGGTCTCCGATCTGGGGGTGCTCCGCGACGAACCCTCGACATTGAAAACTGCTTTGGCAAAAGCGGCAAAGGATTGCGACGTTGTGCTGACTTCCGGTGGCGTTTCCACGGGAGACGCGGATTACGTCCGGAGCGCGGTGGAAGCGGCCGGATCGCTGGTGTTCTGGCGTATTGCGATCAAGCCGGGGCGCCCGGTGGCGATGGGCGTTCTTCCCGGCGCGGACGGAAACAACGCCGCCTTTATCGGCCTGCCGGGGAATCCCGTCGCGGTCTTCGTTACGTTCGCGCGCGTGGTGCGGCCGCTCCTGATGCGGCTCTCGGGAGCGACCGCGCGTCCACTTTTTTATCTTCCGGTCGTATCGACGTTCGACTACAGGAAAAAATCCGGCCGCCGGGAGTATGTCCGCGTGTCGCTGAAGCCGGGCGCGAATGGCGGTTATGAAGCCTTCAAGCATCCGCAGGACGGAGCAGGGGTCATCACCTCGCTGACCGAAACCGACGGCCTCATCGAATTGCCTGACGATGTTACAATGATCGCGGCAGGCGATCGCGTACAGTTTCTTTCCTATGCCTCGCTGATGTCCTGATCCGCTCGATCAGACGGCATTTATCGGAACGATTTCGTCGAACGGAAGTTGTCTACGGGAGCCCTGAAATGAGAGTTTCCGGATGAAACATGTATTTGCCGCAGGTTTTCTTCTCACCGGTTTGTTTGCCTTGGATGCGAACGCACAGGCGCCGCAAGTGAAAGGCGACGAAACGAAGACTGAAACGAATTGTCCGCCTAGCGATAAATCCGACGCGCAAGCGCAGGAAAAGAGCATCATTCTGCCGTCGGCAGGTGGGCACAAGGATTCAGCTGCGCCCACCGTGCAGCGCGAAGGCGAAACGGTGATGATTGATCCGAAGTGCAAGCAGGATCCGGCAATGCCGGACAACAAGAAGAACTGATCGTCTGACGGTTCAGGCTTCCGGGTGTTGTGCGGCGATTTCGCCGGCCCGCGCCGCATCCTCCGGTGTGTTCACGTTGAAGAACGGATCGATCGGCCTATCGCCCCACTCTGCGATCGCAACACCGTGACGCGCGGTCCAGACCTCGATCTTGTGAAGATTTTCTTCCATGAGCGCGCGCCGCAGATCGCCGCGGAGCGCGACCGGCCAGAGGCCGACAACAGGGTGGCGCCAGTCGCCCGACTTCGCGCAGGCAAGCGGCTTGTTTTCCATCGCGCATACCGCCGACAAACGGTCATCGAGCGTGCGCGGCAAAAACGGACAGTCGCCGGGCGCACTGAGCAGATATTCCGTATCGGGTGCGTTACGCGCTGCCCAATCGAGGCCCGCAAGAATTCCGGCGAGCGGGCCTGCGAAATCGGGAATGTCATCGGGCACGACCGGCAAACCGGTGAACGCGAAGCGCGACGGATCGCCATTCGCGTTGATGATGACGCGGGAGCATTGCGGCTTGAGCCGTTCGAGCACCCGCTCGAGAATGGTCTGACCGCCGATCTTGATCATGCCCTTGTCGCCGCCGCCCATTCTGCGTGCGAGACCGCCGGCGAGCACGAGCCCGAGCGGTTTCTTATTCGTCATGCATTGCGGCCTTGCGGCGGAAACGTCCGCTTTCTTCCTGCACGTTGTCCACGTCCTGATCGAACACGATGCGTTTCTCGCCTGCGAGCGCCATGAAGCGCTTGCCGCGGGCGCGGCCGATCAGCGTGAGGTTGGCCTTGCGCGCAAGCTCGACGCCCCAGGCGGTGAAGCCAGAGCGCGAAACGAGGATGGGAATGCCCATGCGCACGGTCTTGATGACCATCTCGGAGGTGAGGCGGCCTGTCGTGTAGAAGATCTTGTCGTGCGCCGGCACCTTGTTCTGGAACATCCAGCCGGCGATTTTATCGACCGCGTTGTGACGGCCGACGTCTTCCATATAGACGAGCGACTTGTCTTCTTTCGCGAGCACGCAGCCGTGGATCGCTCCCGCTTCCAGATAGAGCGAAGGGGTCGTGTTGATCTCGTGCGTCAGCGCATAGAGCCAGGACGTCCGGAGTTCCGTGTCGGGCAGCTTTACGTCCTCGAGCGCCTCCATGAGGTCGCCGAACGTGGTGCCCTGCGCGCAGCCGGAAGTCTGCGTGCGTTTGCGCATCTTTTCCTCGTAGTCGGTCTTTCGCTCGGTGCGCACCACGGCAACCGATAGATCGTCGTCATAGTCGACGCCGGTAACCACGTCGTCAGGCATCAGCATGTTCTGGTTCAGCAGGAAGCCGAGCGCGAGGAATTCGGGATAGTCGTTGATCGTCATGGCCGTCACGATCTCCTGCGAGTTCAGGTAGATCGTGAGCGCGCGCTCGACGGTGACCGACGCTTCGACTTTCGCCCCGGTCTGGTCGATGCCGGTGACGCGCTCGGTCAGCCGCGGGTCGTGCGGGTTCGGCTTGATGATGTAGTGGTCGCTGGACATGGCGTGACTATAGCACGGCCCGCCGCGAGAAATGCGGCGGAGCTATTCCGCCGCAACCTGCGCTGCTGACACCGGCTCGACCTTCGCGGCGCAATACTTGAACTCCGGAATCTTGCCGAACGGATCGAGCTTCGGGTTGGTGAGCAGGTTCGCCGCCGCCTCCACATAGGCAAACGGAATGAACACGACGCCATCCGGCACCGCGTCATCCTGCCGCGAGTAAAGCTCGATCGAACCGCGCCGCGTGCTCACGCGAACCGGATCGCCCGCTTCGATGCCGAGCTTGGCAATCGTGCCGCGGGAGAGCTGCGCGATGGCGGTCGGCTCGATCGCGTCCAGCACCTCGGCGCGCCGCGTCATCGAGCCGGTATGCCAATGCTCAAGCTGGCGTCCGGTCGAAAGCACGAACGGATACTCCGCATCCGGCACTTCGTCGGGCGGCGTGAGTTTCGTGGCCACGA
>CAZFPR010000027.1:9392-13104 GCA_964521045.1 uncultured Hyphomicrobiales bacterium | reverse complement strand
CGAGCTTCGCGAAGCCGCCCGGACGCGGGAAGCCTTTGTCGAACACGACATCGCGGCCCGGTTTGTCAGGGCCGTCGGTCGGATAGGTGACCGCATCCTCGCGCTCGACACGATCCCACGAAATATTCGCAAGCGCAGGCATCATGGACGCCATCTCGGTGAAGACTTCGCCGACATGCTTGTAGTTCCAGCCGCAGCCCATGCGGTTCGCGATGTCCTGGATGATCCAGAGATCCTGCCGCACTTCGCCCGGCATCGGGATCGCAACGCGGCCCATCTGCACCTGACGGTTCGTGTTCGTGACGGTGCCGTCCTTTTCCGGCCAGCCTGAGGCGGGCAGGATCACGTCGGCATACACGGCAGTTTCGGTGAGGAAGAGGTCCTGCACCACGAGGTGCTCGAGGTGCGCCAGCGCCTCGCGCGCGTGATTGAGATCGGGGTCCGACATCGCGGGATTCTCGCCCTCGATATACATGCCCTTGATCTCGTTCGCGTGGACCGCGTCCATGATCTCGACGACGGTCTTGCCGCGCTTCGGCGATAGTTTCACGCCCCACTTGTCTTCGTAGAGCGAGCGGATTTCCGGCGCTTCCACCGACTTGTAATCCGGGAAGAACATCGGGATCAGGCCCGCGTCGGAGGCGCCCTGCACGTTGTTCTGTCCGCGCAGCGGATGCAGCCCCGTGCCCGGGCGGCCGATCTGGCCGGTGATCAGTGCGAGCGCGATCAGGCAGCGTGCGTTGTCGGTGCCGTGTGTGTGCTGGGAGACGCCCATGCCCCAGAAGATGATTGCGCTTTCCGCGCGAGCATAGGCGCGGGCGACGTCGCGCAGCGTCTGCGCATCGATGCCGCAGATCGGCTCCATCTCTTCAGGCGTGAAGTCCTTGACGTTCTCCTTCCACGCCTCGAAGCCTTCGACATAGGTCTGGATGTACTGCTTGTCGTAGAGTTCTTCCTCGACGATCACGTTCAGCATCGCGTTCAGCATTGCGACGTCGGTGCCGTTCTTGAACTGCATCATCTTCCAGGCGTGGCGCTTCATCGCCGTGCCGCGTGGGTCCATGATGACGAGTTTCGCGCCGTTCTTCGCCGCCTGCTTGAAGAAGGTGGCTGCAACCGGATGGTTCTCGGTCGGGTTCGCGCCGATCACGATGATGAGATCGGAGTTCTTCACTTCGTTGAAGGTCGCGGTCACCGCCGCCGAGCCGACGCCTTCCAAGAGCGCCGACACGGACGATGCATGGCAAAGCCGCGTGCAGTGATCGACGTTGTTGGTGCCGAAGCCGGTGCGGACTAATTTCTGGAAGAGGTAGGCCTCTTCGTTCGAGCCCTTGGCGGAACCGAAGCCGGCAAGCGCATTCGGGCCGTCGCGGTCGCGGATTTTCACGAGACCGTTCGCGGCGCGGTCGAGCGCTTCTTCCCAGGTCGCTTCGCGGAAATGCGTTGAGTAGTTCGACGGATCGATGAATTCGTGCGGCACCTTCGGCACGCCATCCTTGCGGATGAGCGGTTTCAGCAGGCGCTGCTTGTTGTGCACGTAATCGAAGCCGAAGCGGCCCTTCACGCAGAGACGGTTTGCGTTCGCGGGACCTTCCTTGCCGACGACGGAGACGATCTTGTCGTCCTTGATCTGGTAGGTGAGCTGGCAGCCGACGCCGCAATAAGGGCAGACGCTGTCCACTTCGCGGTCGATGTCGCCTTTGTAGGTGTTATTCGCGTCGACGCGGGTCGCGGGCATCAAGGCGCCGGTCGGGCAGGCCTGTACGCACTCGCCGCAGGCAACGCAGGTCGAAGCGCCCATCGGGTCGTCGAAATCGAACACGATCTTTTCGTGATGGCCGCGCCCTGCCATGCCGATCACGTCGTTCACCTGCACTTCGCGGCAGGCGCGGACGCAAAGATTGCACTGGATGCAGGCGTCGAGATTGACCGCCATTGCCGGATGCGAGCGGTCGGAAGCGATCTTCTCCTGCTCGGGGAAGCGGCCGGTCTCGATTCCCATCTTGTCGGTCCACGACCAGAATTTCGATTGCGGATCGGGCGCGGTCGCGCGCTCAGGCTGGTCGGCGGCAAGCAGTTCGAAGACCATTTTGCGCGAAGCGTCGGCGCGCTCGGATTGCGAGCTGACCTTCATGCCCTCGGTCGGCGTGCGGATGCACGACGCCGCGAGCACGCGCTCGCCTTCGATCTCGACCATGCAGGCGCGGCAGTTGCCGTCCGGGCGATAGCCGGGCTCGGGCAGATAGCAGAGGTGAGGGATGTCGGTGCCCTGACGCTTCGCAACCTGCCAGATCGTCTCGCCCTCGAAGGCTTCGACTTCTTTGCCGTCGAGCGTGAACTTGATCAGCTTCGGCATGCCATTCATCGCGTTCATAGGATCACCATTGCCGCAGCGATTTTGTGAGGTCGTCGCGGAAGTATTTAAAAACGGAAGAGAGCGGGTTCGATGCGGCCTGACCGAGGCCGCAGATCGAAGCGTCGCGCATGGCGTTGGAAAGCTCGGTCAGGAGCGCTTCGTTCCACGGGCCTTGTGCCATCAGCTTCGCGGCTTTCTCGGTGCCGGCACGGCACGGCGTGCACTGACCGCAGGACTCGTCTTCGAAGAACTTCATGAGGTTCAGCGCGACGGCTTTCATGTCGTCCTTGTCGGAAAGCACGACGACGGCGTGCGAGCCGATGAAGCAGCCGTATTTTTCGAGCGTGCCGAAATCGAGCGGGATGTCGTTCATCGAGGCGGGCAGAATGCCGCCCGATGCGCCGCCGGGGAGATAACCCTTGAAGGTTTCGCCGTCGATCATGCCGCCGCAATATTCGTCGATCAGTTCCTGAATCGAGATACCGGCAGGTGCTAGCTTCACGCCCGGATTTTTCACGCGGCCGGAAACCGAGAAGCTGCGGAAGCCCTTGCGCTCGCGGCGGCCCTGCGAGGTGAACCACGCGGGGCCTTTCTCGATGATGTCCCTGATCCAGAACAGCGTCTCGACGTTGTGCTCGAGCGTCGGGCGGCCGAAGAGGCCGACCTGCGCGACATAAGGCGGACGATGACGCGGCAGCCCGCGCTTGCCTTCGATCGATTCAATCATCGCGGATTCTTCGCCGCAGATGTAAGCGCCTGCGCCGCGGCGCATGATCACCTTGGAGAATTTGGTGAGTCCCGCTTTCTCGACCTTCGCTAATTCCTTTTCGACCAGCAGCCGGATCTCCGGATATTCGTCGCGCAGATAGAAATAGACCTCTTTCGCCTCGACGACCCATGCGCCGATCAGCATGCCTTCGATGAAGCGGTGCGGGTCCTGTCCGAGATAGAAGCGGTCCTTGAACGTGCCCGGTTCGCCTTCGTCGCCGTTTACCGCCATCAGGCGCGGCGCGGGTTCGGCGCTGACCAGCGACCACTTACGGCCCGTCGGGAATCCTGCGCCGCCGAGACCGCGAAGTCCCGCATCGCTGACGATCGTAATCAGCTCCTGCCGTGTGCGTTTTCCGGCGAGGCAGTCTTCGAGCAGCTTGTAGCCGCCTTGCTTGCGGTAGGCGTCGAAATCGTTCTGCGTCGGAAAAGCGTGCGGATGTTCGTGCGCCTTCACGGCGGCGGAAACATTCTCGTTGGTCGCGCGGAAAACCTGCGCGTGCCCGACCGCGGCGACCGGCGCCTTGTCGCAGGCGCCCATGCAGGGTGCGCGCACGACGCGGACATCCTTGCCGAGTTTTCCGGGAA
>CAZFPR010000027.1:0-9382 GCA_964521045.1 uncultured Hyphomicrobiales bacterium | reverse complement strand
CGCGAGGAGTTTATCAGCGCCTGCCATGCAGCAGGACAGGGAATCGCAAACCCGAACCGTCGTCGCGGGCGGCGGCGTCTCGCCTTCCTTCACGACGTCGAAATGCGCGTAGAAGGTCGCGACCTCATACACTTCGGTTTGCGCGAGCTTCATCTCTTCGGCGAGTGCCGCGAGATGCGCAGCTGAGAGATGGCCATACTTGTCCTGAATAAGGTGCAGATGTTCGATCAGGAGATCGCGCTGACGCGACTTCCCGCCAAGCAGCGCGCGCACTTCATCGAGCGCACGGATGTCGATCTGGCGGCCTTTCGGCTTCGGGCGGGGGCGCTTGCGCTTGGCTTCTGGGGCCGTATGCGGCCCGGCGATAATTGTTGTCATTCCAAAGAAATGGAAGGACTCTGCGAAACTAACAATGCCCTCAAAGGCATACGGCGATAGAAAAAATCTATGAACGCGAACCTGGGATGGGATAGAGTGTTCTAATGCGTAGGAAATTTTCGTTTGCCGCATTGCTTGCGGCGTTCACTGCGTTGTCGATTTCTTTCGCCGTTGCGCAATTGCAGGGTCACGGCGGACCCATCAAATCCATCGCGGTATCGCCCGACGGAAGATTTGCGATTTCCGGCAGCTTCGATACGTCGGCGATCCGCTGGTCGCTCTCGAAAAACTCCGCGGAACAGGTTCTGCGCTTTCACGAGAGCGCGGTGAATGCGGTGGTCGTCATTCCGGGCGGAAAGCTCGCAACCGGCGGCGAAGACGGGCAGGTCGCGATCTGGGATGAAGGCAAGCCCGCGCCGGCTACGATCCTGAAGGGACACACTGCGCCGGTCGTGGCGCTTGCGGCGTCCCCGGACGGCAAGTGGATCGCCTCCGCGTCATGGGACCGGAGCATTCGTTTGACCCCCGTCGCCGGCGGCGAAACGAAAGTGCTGCAAGGTCATCAGGACAATGTGAATGCTATCGCATTTACGCCGGATGGAGCCGCGCTGGTGAGCGCGGGCTACGATCTCACGGTACGCATCTGGCCGCTTGCGAAGCTCGAATCTCCCATCACCGCGCAGGTACCGAGCCCGCTGAACGCAATCGCGATTGCGCAGGATGGCGAAATCATTGTCGCAGGCGCGGATGGTAAAGTTTACTTCCTTTCGCCGTCCGGCGACATGAAGGGTTCGGTGCAGGCCGCCGAGCGCCCGATCATTTCCGTTGCGGTTTCGCCTGACGGGCGCTTTGTCGCCGCCTCCGCGATTGCCGGTTCGGTTGCGATCATCGAACGGCAGGATCGCAAGGTTACCCGCACGCTGGTCGGACCCGGTCTGCCGGTCTGGGCTGTGGCTTTCATGTCAGACAGCAAGACCCTCGTCTCGGGCGGCAACGATCGTCTGGTGCGGCGCTGGGATGCGACGAGCGGCGAGCATCTGGGCGAAGTCGCGATGCGCGGCCCCGACAATATTCTTGCGGCGTTCGAAGGCGATCGCGGCGCCGAGGTCTACAAGGCCTGCGTCGCCTGCCACACGCTCTCGCCGGACGAAGGCAATCGGGCGGGCCCGACGTTGCACGGAATCTTCGGTCGAAGGATCGCGACCTTGCCGGGCTATCAGTTCTCGGATGCGCTCAAGAAGATGGATATCGTCTGGACGCCGGAGACGGTTGCGAAACTCTTCGAGATCGGCCCGATGGCCTATACGCCCGGCACGAAAATGCCCGAGCAGAAGATTGCATCGCCTGACGACCGCAAGGCGCTGATGGAGTTTTTGCAGAAGACGACAACGAAGAAGTAGCGCTCTTACGACTTCTTCGTCTCGTCGCGCTCGCGGATATAGTCTTCGGTCGTCCGCACATGCGGGCGTGCCGGCGCTTCGTGCGGATCGAAAGACTCTTCGATCGCGACGATGCCGCGGCAGTCTTCGCACATTTTCAGAAGGTCGAGCCGCTGCGCGCGGCCCTGGAACATCCAGTGCCGGCCCTCGAGTTTCGCGGTGATGCGCTCGATCGTGCTCTTGGTGCCGAACGGCTTCGAGCAGCGGATGCACTCGAACGGCTCTTCTTCCTTCATGATCCGCGCTTCCGCGGTTGCCGCGCGGAAGTCGATCTGCGGATGAAGCGTGATCACTTTCTCGGGGCAGGTCGCCTTGCAGAGCCCGCACTGGACGCAGGCGTCCTCGGCGAACTTCAGCATCGGCTTTTCGGGATTGTCGGAAAGCGCGCCGGTCGGGCAGGCCGAAACGCAGGCGAGGCAAAGCGTGCAGCCTTCGGCATTCACTTCGATCTTGCCGAAGGGGGCGTGATCGGGAAGCGCGATGACATCCACCGGAGCGGGAGCCACTTCCTGCAATTCGCGCAACGCCGTGCGCATGATGTCGCGCTTGCGTCCGAGCGGCATGAAGCTTGCGGTCTTGTTCTGGCTCTTCGCCTTTGCGGTTTCGTAGAGCGCCCGGCCCAGCGCATCCGGGTCGTCGGTCTCGATTGTCGTGACGCGGTCTTCGCCGAATCCAAGTCCCTTCAGGATAGTGTTGGCGTAGGAAATCGTCCGGATCGCGCCTTCGGTTTCGTGCTTGGGTCGCGCGCGCATCAGAATCCGCGCGGAGGCCGCGCCATAGGCGAAGGCGGCTGCCAGGGTTTCGAGACCGATCTGCGTGACTTCATTCACCTGAACCGGGATCACGTTCGCGGGCAATCCCTCGCCGTGGCGGGCGAGCATCTCGATCATCTCGAGGCCATGCTCTCCATCGTGGAACAGCAGAGCTGGGTTCGCGCCTCCGCTTTCGCGATAGACCGAAAGCAGGGTGCGGATTTTTCCGATCAAGGCATCGACCGGCGGCAGTGCATAGGCCGCGGCCCCCGTCGGGCAGACGGCAGCGCAGGAGCCGCAACCGGCGCAGACGTTTGCGTCGATCGCGACGTGATCGCCATTCGGCGAAATTGCGCCGGTCGGGCAGAGATTGAGACAGCGATTGCAGCCGACGATCTTCGAGCGCGAATGCGCGCAAAGGCTTTCGGTGAAGGTGATGTAGCGCGGCTTGTCGAAGGTGCCGACGAGTTCGCCGGCCTTCATCACGGCGCGCAGGATCGCAGCCGGATCGTTCGGATCGGCGCGCAGATAGCCGTCGCGCAGGTCATGCGCGGGAAAGAGCGGCGCACCGCCCGAGACGTCCAAAATGAGATCGCAGCGCGATTTCGCGCCGTCGCGGCCCACGCCGAAAGCAAATTTGTCGCGCGAGGACGGCTCCGGCAGCGCGTAGTCATCGACCGTCAGTTCGAACGCGCCGAGATGGCCTTGCGCCGAAACGATCGAGCCTTTCGCGACGGGAAACTCGCTGACCCGCACCGGCGCGACTGGGCCCGGCTTGTTCAGCAGTACGGTAACGTCGAGGCGATCTTTGAGAAGCTTGGCCGCTTCGATCGCCTTTTCGTCGTGGCCGTAAAGGAGGATCACGCCTTCGCTCGTCAGCGGAACCAGTGGAACTTCCGGCATCGGAACCGCGGCTGCGGCGAGCAGGGCCGCCATCTTTGGTCCGGCGGCCTTGGCTTCTTTCGACCAGCCGCCATGTTCTCGAATGTTGACGAAGGAGAGCGACGCATTGCCGCCGCTCTCGGCGGCGACTTCGTTGAAGACAGGCGTCTCCTGCGTGCAAGCGACGGTGATATCGCCGCCCTTTGCGGCAGCCAGGGAAAAGCGCTCGATCTCCGCGCGGCACAGATGGTTTGCACTCTCGATTGCAGCGCCCTTGCAGCCGCGGCGGATCGCATCGGCGTCGAGCGGCATCGTGCGCTCGCAGCTACATATAAAGAGTGTGCGGGACTTTTCGGCCATGAACGCAGCGCTTCCGGTGCTTAACCCTCGCGCAGACGAGGTTCTCGGCTGCACTTTCGCACGCTATAATGAGAACAATTAAAAAGTAAAACCCCTGACGCCCGGAGCCTATAGGGAACAATGACCTTCGAAGCGCGCAACAGCGCGAAAACGCCCTATAACGACAAGCTCGATCTGCCGCCTGTCTTCCGCCAAGTGATGCTTCGCGAAGCGGGCGATGCGTTCTCTCACGCGCAGAAGATTGCGGGGGAGGCGGGCGCGGGCACGCTCGTTTGGGTTGGCCGCTTCGATGTCGCGGAATTTGCCGTCGTGCTCGAGCCCGACGAGCCGCTCGTTTACGCGCGCCGCGCGATCTATGCATGTCTTGCAGCGCTCGCAGATGCGCTTGCGGTTCATGCGCCGCCGGAAATGCCGATGCACTATGAGTTCCCGGCCAATCTGATGTTCAACGAAGCGCTGGTCGGCGGCGGGCAACTGGCGTGGCCGCTTAACGCGAACGAGAAAGAACGTCCCGACTGGCTGGTCTTCGGCGCCATGATCCGCACGGATATTCTGGACTACCGCGAGCCGGGTGAACGCGCCCATATCGCGAGCCTGCACGAAGAAGGTTTCGATGAAGTAGGCGGCGGCCGTCTGGCCGAAAGCTTCGCGCGTCATCTGATGGTGCATATGGACGAATGGCAGAACCGCGGCTTTGCCAAGGTCGCCGAGGCTTATCTGTCGCGCGTGCCTTCGCCGGAAAAAACGGAGCGCAGCATCGACGCTGTCGGCGATCTCTTGACGCGCCGGAAGGGAAAGCTCGATGTCGAAAAGCGCAAGCTTCTGCCGGCCATCGAGCGCGCACTCTGGCTGGATCACAAGTCCGGGGACATCCTCTATTGAAACTGTTGCGTACCATTCGTCTCGATCCTTCGGATACGTTCGTGTTCGAAAAGCCCGCCGAGCCTGGTGAGTGGGCCGTGTCGGGCGCATTCGAATATTGGGATCGCGATCTCAATGCGCTTACAGGCAAGGAGCGTGCGGCGTTCCGCAGCGGTTTTCTGGGTGTCGGATCGATGGGCCGCTCGACCCTCGTGCAGATCGTGAATGCGGACGAGGGCGAGCGAGCGGAAGTGGTGGAAACACTGGCCCGGCAGCTCGTCGCTAATTTTGGGGCCCCCGACGTGGACACGGCACGCGCAGCGGCGGAAGAAGAGGTCGCCTTTGCGGAATCGCTTTGCGAGTACCCGCCGGAGATCCTCGTGGCCGTGCACCGGACAGTCGAAGACGGCACGATCCGCGAGGCGTTCAGGTCGTTACAGGCCGCGCAAAACGGCCCGAAGCGCTTCCGTGCCTTCAACTTCCATGAAGTTCACGGCGAAGAAGAGATCGAGGAGCGTGTCGATCTTGCCGGCATGATTGAAGGAAAGCGGACATGAAGGATTTCTGGCTTTCCTGCGGGCATCATCTGCTCGACCGCGACGAAGGCGGCGGGCTTATCGTCACCGACGATTTCCTCAAGGTCTATTTCGCGAGACCGGAACTGGCGCCCCCGCCGGAAGCCTGTGTCGTCGAACGTGCGCTGCACGCAGCGTTGCTTGAGGACCCGCGCCGCGTGGTAGGAGCCGACGAAATCGCGGCAATGGCCGATCCGGATGCGAAGGAAAACTGGGCGGTCGTGCTCGAGTTTCGCGACCATCTTCTGAAACATCCGACGCTCGAAGCGGCCTATCTCGCGCTCATCCGCGGCGGCGTCGGGCGCACGCCGCCGCTTTTCCTGAACCAGCTGGTTCACGTGATTCTGAGAAACGTGCTCGACGAGTGCGAGGACCCGTTCGTGCTGCGCGCAGGCGAACTGTTCTACCGCTCGCAGCGCGTCACCACGCACGAAGGCTCCCTGCTCGTCGCGGACGAAGAGACGATCGCGGGCAACAATCCGGCGCAGGTTTCGCCGCTGGTAGGCATGCTCGGAATCGAAAAGTCCGCCGAAATCGACGTGCTCAACGATGAAAACGCCGATACCTATTACGAGCGAAGCGACCGCTACGATATGGCGCTCGACCTTACGGCCGGCCGCCGCGGGCATGAGGCGCTGGGCGAAGTGATCGCCCGCTGGCTGCGCCATTTGCTTGCGATGGAGGCGAGCGTGGTGCCGGTCGTCGAACTCAAAGATGCCCGTTTTACCTGGTACGTAGGGCTCGATACCGAGGGCACCCGGATCGGCGACATGCTCTGGAACGGGGAACAGATCGATACGGCGGTGCAGGGGCTTCTCGTCGCGCTTTACGCGCTTCGCCCCGAAGGTGCCGACGCTCCCGCGGACAAGGATGCGCCGCCCGCCTATCTGATCCTCGGCATGAACGAAGATAAGATGCTGCGGATGAAACCGCAGAATCTTCTGACAGGCCTCAACGTGAAACGTCTGGAGACGGCAACGTGAGTACACCGCTGGTTTCGATCCCGGTAGGAGTCGTTGCCGCGCGCCCGAAGGACGATAGCAACTGGATCGACTATCTCTGGCGTCCGGCGAACGTGCTGGAGGGCGTGCCCGATATGCAGCCATGGACGCTGCTTGAGGGAAACAGCGACCGCGCGCTGTTCTACGCGGGTGCCGCTGCAATCGAACTCTATGCCGGCGACGCCGCGCACTACCGCGAGAATCTCGCCACCGGCTTTCCGAAACTCTGGGTCATCCTGCGCCCGACCGGCATCGAGCCGCCGCTGGAACTCGTGATGGTAACGGCCAATCCGTTCGAAGGTGAGGGGCTGACCGAAAGCGCGGCGGATCTCGTCGAGCCGATACCGATGCCGGAAGCGATCTGCCGGGAACTCGCTGCTTTCATCGAGCAGCATTACGTTCATGAACCCTTCTTCAAGCGCAAGCGCGACAGGGCCGATCCCGAGGCGCTCGGGCGCAAGCCGGGCGGCATGGAGAAAAAGCCGTGAGCGAAGAGGAAGGCTTTCTCAATCGCTGGTCGCGCCGCAAACAGGAAGCGGCGAAGGAGCCTTCCGGCGAAAACGAGAAAGTTGAGCAACAGTCCGCTTCGCTCGATCAGCCGGAGAATCCGGCGCAGCCTCCCGAAGAAGCGTTCGATATTTCGAAATTGCCGCCGGTCGATTCGATCACCGCGGCCACCGACATCCGCAGCTTTCTCGCAAAAGGCGTACCCGCTGCACTGACTCAGGCAGCCCTTCGCCGCGCGTGGAGCGCAGACCCCGCGATCCGCGATTACATCGGCCTCTCGGAATATTCGTGGGACTTCAACGCGCCCGGGCAGTTCGGTTTTGGAGAACTCGATCCGTCGCTCAACGTGCAGGAAATGGTCGCGGATATGTTCGGCCAGGTGAAGAAGGCCGCAGCAAATATCGAAGAGGCGATCGGGAACGACGACTCAGCCGCCCCGCAAGCAGACTCTGCGTTGACGCAAGATGCGCTCGCGACCCCCGTGGAAGTTCGTAGCGAGAAAGACGATGGGAATTTGCCCACCGCATTTTCGGATGTGCAGTCATCTGCTGAAATTGGCGACAAAAGCGCACAACTAGCCGCCGCACCGCAGCAGTCCGACGAGATCGAGGAGGAGATTGCTCTCCCTGCTCGACGTCACGGTAGTGCACTGCCGAGCTAGCGAGTCTTTCCTCTTGCGCCGCACAATAAAATAGCAGCCGCCTATATAGGCAGAGGCTATTGCAGCTATTCCGCCCCGCGGGTTACCCTCTTTGAAACGGTTCTCAAGAAGGACCGATCAAAAGAATTCTAATTCTAGAGTGGGGACCGAATTGCGCGACCAAGGGTTGGAGAAGGCCATTCGATCCGTCGGCGGAGTCAGCGAACTCGCGCGCCGTATCGGAATCGCGCAGCCGTCCGTCTCGAATTGGAACCGCGTGCCGGCGGAGCGGGTCGCAGCCGTTGAGACGGCGACCGGCATTTCCCGGGCAATTCTGCGCCCTGATCTTTTCGGAACGGATTTTCAGTTGAACGGGACTCTGGACGAGATCGATGTCGCGCGCGCGCAGGAATACGCGTTGCTTTCCGTTTTGCTCGCGAAGGCGCCGGACGCCGATCTGCTGAAGCGGCTCGAGAACCTCGAAGGCGACGAAAGCGAGATCGGCAAGGCCCATTCCGCGCTCGCCGATTCGGCTGCATCGCTGAATGCGCAGCAGGTGGACCGCGAATACTTCGACGTGTTCATCGGCGTCGGCCGGGGTGAACTGCTTCCCTACGCGTCCTACTATCTCACCGGCTTCCTGCACGAGCGTCCGCTCGCGCGTCTGCGCGGCGATCTGTTCCTGCTCGGCATCGAGAAGAACGAAGACAATTCCGATCCGGAAGATCACATCGCATTTCTCTGCGAGATCATGGCCGGCATCGTCAGCAAGCGCTTCCCGGCGCCCGTCGGCGCGGATCGCGAGTTCTTCGAGAAGCACATCAAGCCTTGGGCAAGCCGCCTGTTCGCCGATCTGGAGTCGGCGGAGAGCGCAAAGTTCTATCGCAGCGTCGGCAGGCTCGGCCGCGCATTCATTGAAATCGAAACGGAAGCGTTCGCGCTGCCCTCATAAGGCGCGCGAACAAACGGACTGAAGGAGGAAACGCTATGAAACAGCAGGACAAGAAGACGGTCGGAAGGCGCGAGTTCTTGCGCACGATCGGTGCGGGCGCGGGTGTCGCTGCGGTAGCTGCGACTCCGATGGCGGCGACCACCGCCTCTGCACAGCAGAAAGAAGATCCCAAGACGAAGGCGCGTTATCAGAATACTGATCACGTGAAGACCTTCTATCGCGTGAACAGCTAAGAGGGAGGCGCTCGTGCTCATCAAGAGAACCGAACGCGAAGCACGCCGCAGTCAACTGGCTGCGTCGTTCGCTGCAAATGCAAGTGGCGGCATGAACCGCCGTAGCTTCCTGCGCCGCTCCGGTCTTGCTGCCGGCGGTCTCGCCGCCGTAGGCGCGTTGCCGCTCGCCGGCGCACGCAAGGCCGAGGCCGGCCCGGTTGCACCCGCAGGCGCCAAGATCGAAATCAAGCGCAACATCTGCACACACTGCTCGGTCGGCTGCACCGTCGTCGCCGAAGTCGCGAACGGCGTGTGGATCGGCCAGGAGTCGGGATACGAAAGCCCGATCAACCGCGGCTCGCACTGCGCCAAGGGCGCTGCGGTTCGCGAACTCGTGCACGGCGATCGTCGTCTCAAGTATCCGATGAAGCTCGTGAACGGTCAGTGGACCCGCATCTCGTGGGATGTCGCGATCAACGAGATCGGCGACAAGCTCGAATCGATCCGCAAGACAAACGGACCGGACTCGGTTTACTGGCTCGGCTCCGCGAAGTTCTCGAACGAAGGCGCGTACCTCAACCGCAAGTTCGCGGCCTACTGGGGCACCAACAACGTCGACCATCAGGCGCGTATCTGCCACTCGACCACGGTGACCGGCGTCGCCAACACCTGGGGCTACGGCGCGCAGACCAACTCCTACAACGACATCCGCAACGCGAAGACGATCATCTTCATGGGATCGAACGCCGCTGAAGCGCATCCGGTGTCGTTGCAGCACGTGCTCTCCGGCAAGGAACAGAACCGCGCCAACTGGATCGTGATG
>CAZFPR010000026.1:1023-29967 GCA_964521045.1 uncultured Hyphomicrobiales bacterium | reverse complement strand
AGATCCGTCTGGCTGCGCTCAAGGCAGATCCTTACAAGCCGGCTATCAACAGTCCCGCCAGGGCGACGGCAAGAATGACGATCGAGGTTCCGACGATCGTCACGATATGACGCCATCCCAGACCCAGAATCGAATTGACCGAGGTTCCAAGTCCCAGCGCACCGATCGCGACGAGCAGTCCCCACGTCGACACATCGACCAGCACAGGTTTCAGCGAAGCGTACGCAGCCGCCAGCGCCGGAACGCCGGGCACGAAACTGTTAACGAGACAAAGGATTACGAAGACGATCGCAAACACCGGTACCGGTACCTTTGCGTCGCTTTGCGAACTTCCGGTCTTCGCGAGCCACCAGCCGATACCGACGACGACCGGCAACAGCAGAAAGACCCTGAACAACTTCACAATCACGGCCGCATTGCCCGCGTCATCGGATATCGAGTAACCGGCACCGACCACCTGCGCGACATCGTGGATCGTGGCGCCGAGGAAAACTCCGCTGGTGCGCGCATCGAACCCAGCCCAGGTGCAGATCACCGGATAAAGGATCATTGCCAGCGTCGAAAGAGCGTTTACGGCTACGACCACGAAAGCAATGTCTGCAGCCTTTTTCGGATAGTTCGGAAGCACCGTCGATGTGGCGAGTGCCGCGGAAGCGCCGCAAACGGCCGTAGCTGCGCCCGCCAGTGCGCCATAGAATTTGCTCACGCCGAGAAGCCGAGCGAACGCAACGCCCGAAGCCAGCGTCGCAAACATCGCAAAAACGACAATCGCTGCCGTCGTCAGGCCCAGCGCGAAAATATCGCCGAGCGCAATGCGCAAGCCAAGCAAGGCGACTGCCCAGCGCAGTACGGTACGGACGCAGAATGCGAGACCGGGCTGAAACAGCGGCCTGCTCGCAATAAAATGCAGCGCAATTCCGATCAGCAGCGCGATCACCATCGCGGGGATAGGGAACACGCGCGCGACGAATGGCGCACTCATCACGGCAACGACTGCAACCAGCGCTGCAAGCAGGATGCCGGGTAAAAGATTTGCCGGGCTCGGGATCGAGCCCGAAATGTTCAACTCTTCGGTTTTCACACTTGCTATCCCATTTGCATTGCAGATTGCGGCCGAAGTGCCGCGACCCTGCCCGGCCGTAAGCTTTCGTCCAGCACCATTCCATCGAGAGAAATCTTGGGCTCTCTTCCGGAGAGAATGTCCGCGACCGCTCGACCCGAGCCCATGGCGAGTGTGAAGCCGAGAGCGCCGTGCCCGACATTCAAAAAGAAATTCGTGTAGCGGGTTGGTCCGACGATGGGCGTGCCGAGCGGGGTTGCCGGACGCAGGCCGCACCATGGCTGAACGCGCGAAAAATCTGCGATGCGCGGAAAAGTATCCCGCACCGCGCTGAGCAGCGATTCGATGCGATCTTCCGCAATACTGCGATCGTCTCCGCCGATCTCCACGAACCCAGCGACCCGCAGCGCTCCGTCCAGCGGCGCGTAGACGATCTTGTTGTTGTAGTCCGTGATGCTTAGCCGCGGCCCATCCTCGGGCGAGGCCAGCGGTATGGTTACGCTGTAGCCGCGAAGCGGATAGATCGGCAGATCAATGCCAATGGGCAACGCAAGATTGCGGCTGTCTATTCCAGCCGCAAGCACATAAGCATCGCCATCGACTACTCCGTTCGCCGTCTCAAGCCCGATGATGCGGTTGTTGAGCGACCGGATGCGCGTAACGGCGGTTTCTTCAAGACACGTTAACTTTCCGCTCGCGGCGAGAACCCGTTTCAATTCCAGACATAAACGATAGCAATCGGCGGTTTCCTCGCTCGGCGTGAAAATCCCGCCGGCAATCCGGCTCTCGATATCGCGCAGCGAGGGGTCGAGCCTGCAGCATGTCTCGGCATCGAGCGCCTCCTGCTCGCAGCCGAGCGACTTCTGATAGTCGAGCTGACTTAGCGCCGACTGCCATCCTTTCTCGTTGGTGTAGAGAACGAGCTTCCCGGTTTTCCGATAGGAAAAGGAAAGCCCCTCTTTGGCCGCGACTTCCTGGACGAGCTTGCGGCTGTAGAACGATAGCTCGAGCAATCGTTGGGTCGTAATGCGGCTCTGCCTCTTCGAGCAGGCACGCAGGAACGAAATCAGCCAGCGCCACTGATGCGGATCGAATTGCGGGCGCACGCGAACCGGAGCGTCGCGCTTCAGAAGCAGTGAAGGAAGTTCGGCAAAGACCGATGGGCTCGCCAGCGGCGCAACGTAGCTGTAACTTAACTGGCTGCCGTTGGCGCGACTCGCTCCAGACCCGAGATCGCGCGCCCGATCGAGCATGATTACGTCATGGCCCTGCCGCACCAGAAAGTACGCGGTGCAAAGGCCGATGACCCCGCCGCCGATTACGACGACTTTCATGACGCGATCGCTGCGCCGCTCACGATCGGTTCCATAACGCTAGGCCCGGCCGACCAGACCGTCGCGTATCAGATCGCGAAGCGTGTCTTCGAAGGCACCGAGAAAGAACGCGACGTCCTTGTCGGTATGCGCCAATGAAGTGACGCCTCCCATGTAGGACATCAGTTCGACGCCACGGTTACGCAATCCGAGCTGATAGCCGCGCACCAATTCCTTAGGCAGACCGCGGATCTGCGCCGGGTCGAGCTTGCCGACGCCTCCGTCCTTGTCGGTCTTTCCGAAGAAGACATGGAACGTCGATGCGTCACCGTAAGCGGTACCGGCAACCTGGTGCTTCTCGAGCGTCGATTTCATTCCTTCGCGGATGCGCGATGCCATTTCGTTCGCGTGCTTCTGCGCCTCGCCGGTGCGCACGACCTTCATCGCCGCGACTGCGCCCGCCGCAATAATCGAACAGCCGTTGAAAGTTCCCTTGTGCGTGACGCCGGGCTTGCGGCCGTTGAAGGCAAACGCCGGATCGAGGAGCCGCATGATCTCCTCGCGGCCACCGACGGCACCACCCGGCAGGCCACCCGTCAGGATCTTGGCGAAGGTCGACAGATCCGGCCGAATGCCTACGACCTGTTGCATGCCGCCCGGGCTCCAGCGGAAACCGGTGATCACCTCGTCGAAAATCAGAACGACGCCGTACTTGTCCGCGAGCGAACGCAGCGAATGGAGAAACTCCTTCACCAGCGGCACCGAACCCCAGTTCGGTCCCGAGACCTCGCAGATGATTGCTGCGACGTCGTTGTTCGTCTTCAGGATGCCTTCGACAGCATCCGCTTCAGGCTTGCTGACGATCGTAAGTTCGCGCATGGCATCCGGAATGCCGCACGATGCAGAACGGTCATAAGGCGCGACCATTCCGTACATCAGGTAGTCGTGCCAGCCATGATAGTGCTGCTCGAAGCGAATGACCTTCGGCTTCCCGGTAAATGCGCGTGCAAGCCGCAGCGCAAGCATGGTCGATTCCGTTCCGGACGCTGTGAAGCGCAGCCGCTCCACGGAGGGATACATCCCCTTGACGAGTTCGGCCCATTCAATCTCGAGCGGATGGCAATTCGCGTAGTAGCTGCCGAGCGGCATCTGCTGCTGCACCGCCGCGACGACGTCGGGGTGCGAATGGCCAAGAAGCAGCGAAGCACTGCCCATCGAGAAGTCGAGATATTCTTTCCCTTCGACATCCCACTTCTTCGAACCTTGCGCCCGGTTCACGTAAATCGGATGCGGCTCGGTGTAGCGGTTCTCGTGAGAAATCCCGCCAGCCAGCGCTTCTCTTGCGCGCTTGAAGTACTCGGCGGAATTCGCGGCTTCGACGGTCATTGGAGCAACTCCTGAGCGAGCGATCAGCGCGCCGTTGGATGTGGGCATTGCCTGCGGCGAGGCGGACAGTGTCGCAGGCGGCAGTTTTCGTCAACTATTTTGTCGACAATTTAGGAGGGCGAAGAGTTTTGGGAAGCCTTTTCATCTGCGGGGTTCCTAAATTGCGGGTTCAGGCGCCGCGCTGGCTGATGCAATCCAGCGCCGATGACGGCAGAACCGTCACGCGCCACTTCGGCGGAATGACCGAAGTGCATCCCGGCTCTTCAACGATGGCGGGGCCTTCGAAAATGTATCCGGCATTCATCTTGGTGCGGTCGTAGACCTTGCAGTCGTGCACCTCTCCGTCAAACCAAACCGGACGCTTTTCGACGACGACGTCTTTGCCCTCACCCAGCGGGAAAGCGATGTCGATCTTGTCGACCAATCCCAGTGCAACGAGACGAATGGCCGTCACCTGAACGGTGTTGGTCGCGTCGGCATAGCCGAACGTCTCTTCGTGCCGCGCCAGGAAGGCTGCGATCAACGGCTCCCAGGACTTGTTGGTGTCTTGCCACGGAATGGAGAGCGTGAACGACTGGCCAGCGTAGCGCATGTCGATGCTGAAGGAGAAGCGCTGCCTAGTCTCGGCGAAGCCGTCCTCCTTCAGCTGCGAAGCCGCCTGTACGCGAAGCTCCGCGATGCGCTTCTCGAGATCAGAGAACTTGGCGACATTCGCAGCGCCTTCCCAGACCGCGACATAGTCGCGGCGGTGATCGGCGAGCATTTGTCCGAACGCCGACAGATGGCCCGGCATCGGCGGTATCATCGCGCGAGGAACATACAACTCGTCTGCAACCGGCAGGAGATGCATCGGTCCTGCACCGCCAAATCCGAACAGCACGAAGTCACGCGGATCGTGCCCGCGATGCACCGACACTTCGCGCACGGCTCCGGCCATCTTCGCCACGGCAATCCGCAGGGCACTTTCGGCGAGTTCCTGCACATCCTCCTTGCCACGGCCTATCTGTGCAGCAAGTTTCGCCATCGCCTCACGTGCGGCGTCGATGGAGAGTTTCAGCCCGCCGCTGATCGCGCGTTCCGAAGGCAAACGGCCAAGAATGAGGTTCGCATCCGAAATCGTAGGCAGCTTTCCTCCACGGAGATAACAGGCGGGACCGGGTATCGCGCCGGCGCTTTGCGGGCCGACTTCGAGCGTTCCGTCCGGTTGCGCCGAAATAATGCTGCCGCCGCCTGCACCAATCGTATGAATATCAAGCTGAGGCCAGGCGAGCGGAAACGCTTCGTGCTGATTGTCGTGCGACGTCCGCGCCATGCGATTGTGAATCAGCGCAACGTCGGTGCTGGTTCCGCCCATGTCGAACGTGATGCAGTTCGCCGTGTCCGTCATCTCGCAGATGCGGATCGTGCCGTTCACACCGCCTACGGGACCTGAAAGGAAAGTCGACACCGCGGTTGCCGCTGCGCGCTCAAGCGTCATCGCGCCGCCATTCGAGGTCATGATGCTCACGGGAGCTTTCACGCCGCGATCGGCGAGCGCTGCCGTGAGGGTCTTGAGATAGTCGACGATGCGCGGCGTCAGATAGGCGTTGAGCACGCAGGTGGAGAAACGGCCGAACTCGCCTTTCTCGGGCAGCAGCACGGCGGACTCGGTAACGGGCACACCGGGCAGTAGCTTGCGCAGCGCCTCGCCTGCTTTCACTTCGTTCGAGGCGTTCTTGTAGGAATTGACAAAGCAGATCGCAACGGCGCCAACATCCGCATCCTTTAAGGATTTCGCGACCGCGGAATAGTCGAAGCCGTTGATGTCGCGAAGCACGGAGCCATCTGCAGCGACGCGTTCCGGCGCTTCGAGACGCAAGGATCGATCGATCAGTGGTGCTTGGCGGACGAACTTAATATCGAACAGTCCGCCGACCAGACGTCGTGTGAGGCCGATTTCGATGACGTCGCGAAAGCCTTCGGTTGTCAGAAGACCGGTCTTCGCGCCCTTCTGTTCGAGAACCGTATTCGTTGCGATGGTCGTACCGTGCACGAAGGCGATGATCGAACCCAGATCAATGCCGAGCGCATGCAAGGCTTCGAGCACGCCGCGCCATTGGTTGCCCGGAACGGACGGCACCTTGGCCGACAGCACCACATGGTTCGCGGCGTTGTAGCAGAGGATGTCGGTAAAGGTGCCGCCGACATCGATGCCGACAATGTGCGTTCCGGTTTTCATGGCACTCGTCATCGCTGTTTCTTCAATGAGCTGCCGTACGCACGGCGCGCACTTCAACCCGATCGCCGACTTCGGCTGCGAGCAGCGCGAGGGTTGCCGCGTCGATGCGAAGCGTGTCACCGCTGCCATCGACGATCCGCACCCAGGCGCGGGGGGAAGCATTATCGGGGGTGACGATTTCGACGAGCGCGCCCTCGGCCACCGAAAGACGCGTGGCGGCGGCCCGCGGAAGCTCGACGATCCGCTTAAAGCCCTCCAGCAATTCCGTGTTCACAAGCTGCAACGAGAGGAACACACGTGCTGATCGGATTTCTTCGCGCTTCTTCCGAGTCGTCTCGAGGTCGATACGCAGGTTAGGCGAGATCGAAACGCCGTAGCGCCGAAACGCTTCATCCGCGCTCAAATAGCCCAACGCCACATCTTTAAGGACCTTCTCCGGGTCACGCTCCAGCGGATCGCCGTAGCCGCCGCCGCCAGCGGTTTCCATCACGACAATGTCGCCGTCACTCAGCGCGAAGCCCGCAACCTTTCCCGGGTGTGCGGAGGGCTCAACCAGATTTTCTCCCCGCTTCACCACGAAATGGTTCGGTGCACCGTAGACGCCGCCCATCACACCATAGGGCGGAATGACGTTGCGATCCGAGAGGATCGACAGCGAAGCGCTGTCGCTCAGGACGCGGATGCAGCGCCGCATGCCAAAGCCACCCCTGTTCTTGCCATCGCCGCAGGAGTTCTCGCGGATGCCATAGCTTTCGACACGAAGCGGAAGCGAACTTTCGACCACTTCGATGGATTGCACCGAATTGAAATCGCCATCGCTGAAGGCGCGAACCACGGTGCCTCCATCGAGGTCTTTGGAGGCGCCCGTGCCGCCCGCCGGATACTCGTAAAATAGGAACGATCCCCATTTCGGATCGTTGCCGCCGATCAGCGTGTGGTTGGCCCCGCCCTTCAGCGCACCGGCAATCATTTCCGGCATCGCCTGACCGAGTGCCGCGACCATCAGCGAGTCGAGCAGGGCTTTCACCTCAACCATGCCGCCACACGGCGCAGGCCAGCGCGCATTGATAAAACTGCCGACGGGAGCGATGACCTCGATCGGCTCGAACGAACCGTGATTGATGGATGTCTTCGGATCCAGAAACGCCTTCGCAATCGTGCACACGGCATTCGGCGCCATCGAAGGTCCGACATTCGTCGGGCCCCTGGTTTGCGGAGCGGTGCCGGTGAAATCCGCGATCATGCGGTCGCCGTCGATCGTGAGCTTCAGGCGGGCAACGATCGGCTCGTGATCGTTGCCGTTGGATTCGATGTAGCCCTCTGCGTAGTAGACGCCGTCCGGACAAGCCCTGATCCGCTCGCGCATCACTTGCTCCGAGCGCCGCATCAACTCGTCGATCGAAGAAAGCAGTTTCTCAACGCCGAAACGCGTGAGCAGGCGTTGGACATGCTGCTCTGCCTTGCGCGACGTGCCGAGCATGGTCTTGAAATCGCCGCGGCGCTCGGCCGGATTACGCATGTTCTGAAACAGGAGTTCGAGAAACGGTTCGTTCAACTTCCCCTTCTCGCAAATGCGCGTGGGGACAATACGTATGCCCTCCTGGAGAATTTCCGTGACGCGGCCCGACAGGCTCCCCGGGGTCGAGCCACCCACGTCGCCCCAATGGCAGCGCGCCGCAGCAAACAGCACAAGCTTCCCGCCAGAAAATACGGGATAGAGCATGAGCACGTCGTTCAGATGGGTGCCGCCCGTATAGGGATCGTTGTGAAGGAATACGTCTCCTTCATGAATGTCGCCGCTGAACACGCGGACGATCTCGCGCGCGGAATGAGGCACGGCAAAAATGTGAAGCGGATTGTCGTCGAGCGATTGCGCGAGCAGCCGGCCATCGGCGCTGACCAGCGCGCAGGAGAAGTCGTGACCTTCGTAGATAATCGACGAGTAAGAGGAATGGATGATGTTCGCGCGCATCTCTTTCACGACCGCGACGAGGGACTCGCGCACCAGTTCCAGTACGCCGATGTCCTTGTTCTTTCCCGCTCCGGCATTTTGCCTGGGCATAGACGCTTCCCCTTATGCGCCTAGATTTTGCGTTTTTGTCGACAAAAAAGTCAACACATTTATAGGCGCTGAAAGCGCCCTCCTCGGGCGCTTCGCGACCCGAAGTTAAGAAATGGAAAGGGGCCCTGTTCTCAGAAAATGAAGTCGCGATACCGGTCGATCGAATCCCGCGCCGTCGCGATAATTTTGGATTTCAAGTTCGCCGCAGTCTCGGCTTCGCCCGCGGCAAGTGCCTTCGTAAGTTTGCGGTGCAAGTCGAACCCGAGTTCCGCCCGCCCCTGCAATACGACGACGCGGCGTGCCATAACCTGGGTGCGGTCGTGAATACGGTCGAGCATGTCCGCTAAGATCGGATTGTTTGAGTGCCTGATAATCCGACGGTTCAGGTCGCGCAGAATGGCTTCGTAGTCCTCGTAGTCGCCCTTCCGCAGCTTCGACTCAATCGCCGGGCTGAACCGCTTCAAAAGATCGTCCCACGCACCTTTCGGGGCCGCAGTTGCCGCCAGCCGCGCCGCCAGCGCTTCAAGCGCCTCCCGCACGTGATAGAGATTGATGGCTTGGGCGGCATCGAGATACGAGACCATCGCCCCGCGGTTGGGCACACGAACGATTAAGCCGCGCTGCTCAAGCGCGGTGAAAATCTCTCTCACATGAGACCGCGAAAGGCCGAACTCGGCCGCCATCTCCTGCTCGCGAAGCTTGCTGCCCGGAAGCAACTGATGATCGGAGATCCGATTGCGGATGGTCTCGAAAGCATCCTTTCGGCTCTTGGCGGCTTTTGCCCGCTGCGGTTTTTTGGACATCTTGCGTTCCGGCTACGCGGCGATTCATAGCAAAAGCACAAGACTTTTTCCACATTTCGCCACGCGCCATCGGAAGAAAGCGCGTGGCTTCATGGAAGTCGCTTAGCCGGACTTCGCTCCCGAGCGATGCGCAAACGAATCGCGCCGGAAGCTGTAGAGCGCGTTGGGGTCCATCTGGATGTCCACGACCGCAGGCTTGCCGCATTGAAGCGCGGCCTCGACCGTCGGTCCGATGTCCTGCGGACGCTCCACGCGATAACCCTTCGCACCGTACAGCTCGGCGACCTTGTCATAGGGCGGATTCTTCACGTCCGCGCCGATGTATCGGCCGTCGAAGAAGTCGCGCTGGTAGGCCTTTTCCGCGCCCCAGCAGTGATTGTTCATCACGATCGTCACGGTGTTCAGCCCGCAGGAAACGGCGGTACTCAGTTCCGACATCGTCATGCCGAATCCTCCGTCGCCCATGAGGCTGACGACCGGACGGTCCGGCGCCGCGGCCTTGGCACCCAAGCCCGCAGCATAGGAGAAGCCGACCAGACCGAAATCGAGTGGGCTCAGGAAAGACGGCGGCTCCAGATGATAAAGCGCATCGGTCGCCTGAAGGCACAGCGTGCCGGCATCTATTGTCACGATCGAATTGGCAGGCAGTACGCCCCGCAGCACCTTGAACAGCGTCTGCGGCTGGATCGGTGACGTCATCGCCGATCCCTTCTCGTCGCGCTCTTCCAGCATTTTCTTCCGCTTGGACTGGAAGTTCGTCGTCCATTGCCCAACCTTCGCGTTGCGCTTCATGCCCTGGATTTCGCGCGTGAGCTGCGCAGCAACCTTCGCGGCATCGCCCCAGATGCCGATCGAAACCGGGAAGTGACGGCCGATCGCCGTCGGTTCAATTTCGACCTGAATGATCTTCGCGTTGCGATTGAGGTTGTCGTACGAATAGAACGTCGAATTGAAACCGAGCCGCGTGCCGAGGGCGAGAATGACGTCCGCCTCGCGTGCAAGATCGGAAGCGACCGGATTGCCGCGCGGACCCACGCCACCCGCAAACAGCGGATGATTGTTCGGGATTGCGTCGCTGTGTCCCGCCGCCGCCGCAACCGGCGCGTTCAGGAGTTCACCGAGCGCAAGCACCGCCTTGTGACCTCCACTCCATTTCACACCTGCGCCGGCGACGATCAGCGGCCGCTCGGCGTTAGCGAGCAAATTGGCCGCTTCCGCGATCTGGTCGGCATCGCCCTGCGGAGTGACCTGCACACGATAGGCGGCGGGATTTCCTGCCGCTTCGAACTCCGCAGATTCGGAGAGCACGTCGCGGGGAAGGTTCAACTGCACAGGGCCCATTCGTGGCGTCATCGCCGTGCGGAAGGCTTCACGAAACATTTCTGGGATTCGCTCCGTGCGGTTGACGGTCCACGTCTTCTTGGTGATCGGCGTCGCGAGAGCTTGCTGATCGACTTCCTGAAACGCGCCGCGATATTGATGCGCGGAAGACAGCATGCCCGCGATGGCAATCACGGGCGAAAACGCGGCCGATGCCTGCGCGAGCCCCGTCACGAGATTGGTAACGCCCGGACCGTTCTGTCCGGCGAGAACAACGCCCGCCTTGCCGGAAACACGCGCATACGCGTCGGCCATGTGCGTGCCGGTGCGCTCGTCGCGAATGCCGATGAAGCGGACGTCGTTGGCGTCATAGAGCGCATCGAACACCTCCATCGTTGCAGAACCGATGAGTCCGAATACGCAACGCACATCCTCGGCACGAAGGGACTCAACGACTGCCCTTCCGCCTGTCATGGATTTTTTCACGACTTCCTCCCTGATCGGCACGCTCCGCCGCCAATACCTGGCGGAACATCCTAAGGGCGCCAAGATGATGGATCGTCAAATATTGTCAACAAAAATGTCTTCAATATCTGCAGGCTGCACGCGAACGGCCGCCACCGGTTCCCGCGCAGTGGCGCGAGGCCGGTTCATGACGCGATGATTGAGAAAAACGCGCGTGCAGCGCGGGATCATGCACCGGCTGCGTGCTCGGCGACGACTTCATCGAGCCAGGTCAGCGCCTTGGTAACGTCCGCAAGCGGGGACGCGGCGCCCATCGGAATCATAACAACCTGCTCGAGCACTTCCTTCGGCATGCCGGCCTTGAGCCCGCGCAGGGCATGAACCCGGAAGGACCGCTCGCAGCCGCGCGCCGCGAAGCAGCCAATCAGGATCAACTCACAAGTATTCGCGTCGAGGGGACCGGACTGCATAATTGCGTCGCGCATCCCTCTATAATGTATGCCCGCGTGCTCGTTCACTTTGCGCAACTGGATCGAAGGAAGGTTGACGAGATCGGTAGGCATTGCTCACTCCTAAATTGGACCAGTCTGAGCGATACGCTCACGGAAGATTTCGAAATGACGAACGCAAGCCAGAGCGTTCGCCGCCGTACTGAGTTCGTCGAAGACCGGAAGGCCGGCTGCAACCGCGCGGGCACGGTACTCGCGTTTCGGCCCTTCGATATCCGGGTCGCCGTCCGAGCGCAGCACGAGCACAACGTGCATGCCCGAGCGGTTTCTCGCTTTGACGCGCAAGACCGCATTCATCAGGTTGCCGAGCATGTCGACATGCCGGAAGGACAGCACAACCGTCATGTTGACGTGCATGACGAGAACGTCTGTGCCACCGTCGTCGGAGATGGCGTCGAAGATGGTCTCCGCCGCCTTGCCTTCGTCCTGCTGTAGCGCGCCAGCGGGAAGGTCGATCGGGTTGAGCACGCTCGAGCCCGCGGGAAGCTTAAGCGCCTGCAGCTTCGCCGCCACTCCCGGCTCGAACGGCGCGACGTCGAAGTTCGCCCGCGCGAGCGCATCGGTGCCGAGCACGCTGGCCCCGCCACCGTTACCAAAGAGCACCGCGCGTCGTGCTGCGGTGCTGCGCGGCTGCAAGCATTGAAACGCAAGTAGCGCGTCGAGGAACGCATCGAGTTCATCGACTAAAACCGCGCCGGTCTGCGCCGCCAGCGCCTTCCAGCCATTATCGCTTCCGGCGAGCGCGCCCGTATGAGAAGCAGCAGCCCTGCGGCCCTGGCCGGTGCGACCGCCCTTCAGGATCACGACAGGCTTCTTTCCCTTTGCTACGCGAAGCGCCTCGAACAGATGCCGCCCGTCGCCAGCGCCTTCAAGGTAGAGGCCGATAACCTTCGTCTCGGAAGACTCGAGGAAGTACTCCAACAATTCATGCGGGCGGACATCGGCGCAATTGCCTACCGTCACTAGGCCGCTGAATCGCAGACCAAGGTTCTGGCCTCTGCGGATGATATCGACACCGAGACCACCACTCTGACAGACGACGCCCACGGAGCCCGGTTCGTCGGTTGTGCGTTCGGTGAATGTTACCCGCGCACGCGGAGAGTACACGCCCAGGCAGTTTGGTCCGATGACCCGTACCTTTGCCTCCTGCGCTGCATGCACGAGCTCGCGCTCAAGTTCATGACCGCCCGAGGATTCGCTGAAGCCACTAGACATCACCTGCGCGATGCGCACACGGCCGGCAAACGAACGCAACAAGGCAGGAACCTGCTGGGCCGCGACGGCGACATAGGCATAATCGATCAGCGCCGGTGTAACGCTCACCGACGGGAACGCCGGCATTCCCTCGATTTCGTTTGCCGAAGGATGGATTGGAAAAATGCTACCCCCGTAACCAAACGCTTTCAGATGACGAATGAAGCGGTTTCCGCCGGATACCGAGGTCGCAGATGCGCCCACCACAGCGATCGCCGAGGGAGAGAACAAGGCGTTGAAGGCGCCGGCATTCGCCGCTGACAAGGTCATGCCGTTAGCCCTCCACGCTATGCTGCAGGATGAAGCGCGCGTCGACGGCGGTGGCACCTTCAGCGGTGACAATGATCGGATTGATGTCGATCTCGGCGATTTCGTCAGCACTTTCCGTCAGCAGGCCTTTCTCGCCGCCCATTTTCACGAGAATGTCGATCAAGGCATCTGTAGAGATCGGCGCGCGTCCGCGAGCACCCTGCAACAGCGGAGCGCCTCGCAGCTCGGAAAGCATCTCGGCAGCATCCGAGCGTGTAATAGGACAAATCCTGAATGACACATCTTTCATGACCTCTACGAAGACGCCACCAAGGCCGGTCATAATCATGGGGCCAAATTCTGGGTCGACTACGCCGCCAACGACGACCTCCAAACCAGGCGAAGCCATCTCCTCTATCAACCAACTTCGTTCGCCGATGCCTTTCGCGTCAAGTGTCGCTTCGATTTCCGCAAGTGCACGTTCGACCTCAGTGAGACTTTTCAAGCCAACCTTCACTGCTCCAAAGTCGCTTTTGTGAATCACTTCGGGAGAAACCACTTTCAGCACGTACGGAGGCTTCAAAGTGCTCAATGCCGAAGGAATTTCAGCGGCAGACTTTGCGACGTGCGAAGCAGGCACACGAATACCGCAAGATGCCAGCAGTTTCTTTCCGGCCGGCTCATCAAGTGCGCTGGCACCGCTCGTGCGCGCAATGCGAACCGCTGCTTTCAGTTCAGCCGACATGGCATGTCATGATTTGATCGTCACGACTGACTGGCCATCGCTGACAGCGTCGCCCACCGACACGAGGATTTCCGTGACCACGCCAGAATCGGGAGCGAGCACCGGAATTTCCATCTTCATCGACTCGATGAGAATTACCGGCGTATCGGCCTCCACTGAATCGCCCACGGCAACCAGTACCTTCCAGACCGAGCCTGTAACTTCGGAAACGACTTTCGTGTCGGCCATATATTCTCCCTGGTCTCGTTAGTAACTTGTCGGCCAGTTGCTTAAGAGATGACGCCCTACCTCGCTCCCCAGACGCTTGCGGTGAACATCAAGCAGAGAGATTAGGCAGCTGCGCGTATCGCGCGGATCGATAACGTCTTGCGTTTCGTAGAGTGCAGCAAGGTTCCACGCTGATGTGTCGCGCGTGACCTGCTGCAGCAGTTCTTCGTAACGGGCCGGGTCTTCTTCTTTCTTCACGCCATAGAGGACGTTCACGCTGACTTCGGGCGCCATGAAGCCGAGATCGGCCGTCGGCCAACAGATGACTTCATCCGAATTCCGGCCGCCACCCATGTTCAGGTAGGCCTGACCGTAGCTCTTACGCATGATTACGGAAATCTTCGGTACCGTGACGAGCGAAAGCGCGTTCATCCAGTTGATGATTTTGCTCGGCGCGGCGCGGCGCTCGCCCTCAATACCAATGAGGAAGCCCGGCTGATCGACCAGGAACACAATCGGAATATTGAAGCTGTCGCAGAAGACGAGGAAAGACGTTGCCTTGTTGCAGGCATCGACATCGATCGCACCGCCCTTGAACATCGGATTGTTCGCGAGAACACCGACGGTGCGGCCGTTCAGGCGGATCAAAGATGTCGCAAGCGATTTGCCAAAACGTGCTTTGGTTTCGAACACGCTACCGGGATCAGCAATCGCTTCGACAACCTTGCGAACGTCGTACACCTTGCTGCCATCCGCCGGGACGATATCGGCAATGCGCTTACTGTTTTCGTCCGCACCCGCCACCACCTCTTGCACAGGCGCAGCTTCATTGTGGTGGCTCGGCAGGTAGCTGAGATAACGCTTGATCGCCGCGATCGCCTGTTCGTCGCTATCCACGACGAGATCGACGAGTCCCGTAGTTTCAGAGTGCAGTTTCCATCCGCCGAGTTCTTCGGCGTCGACCGGCTGCTTGATGGCCATGGAGGTCACACGGCTGCTGGCAACCGCCATCTGTGCGCCTTTGCGCATGACGACGAAGTCCGACATGCACGCGTACCAGGTCGACGAGCCGTAGCAGGAGCCGAGCAGCGCCGAGACCCAGGGGGACTGGCGCAAGCGCTGATACTCGGCCGGATCCTGACCCAGAATGGCGCGGCCCTGCGCACCCATTCGATCCGGCATTCGCGCGCCCGTGGACTCGCCGAGAAATATGAGCGGCATGCCGCTTTTGCTCGCCACCTCGCGCATGTGGCGGATCTTCTTGCCATTCACGACGGAACTCGAAGCGCCCATCACGGTCATGTCGTTCGAAACGACTGCAACCTGGCGTCCCCCGATCTTGCCAAATCCCGCGATTTTTCCATCGGCCGGCGTCTTCTCTCGCGCCTCCGGCAAATGAGAAGTCGCAAACAATCCGCTCTCAACGTAGGTGTCCTTGTCGAGCAGGGAATCGATGCGCTCGCGTGCATTGAGATGTCCCTCCGCACGACGACGCGCGATCTTTTCCTCGCCACCCATCGCCAGCGCCTTTTTCTTGCGCGCGACAAGTTCATTCAGCTTGGTCTCAATCGTCATCTCAACTCCGGGTCGCTAGCGCAGAAAGGCTTACAGCATGTGCTGGGTTGGATGACCCGCCCACATCTTTTCCTTGACGTAACGCGTATGAACATCGCCTTCGACGAAGTCCGACTCGTCGATAAGACGCTTGTGGAACTCAATGGTCGTCGGCACTCCACTGATCTTGAATTCGCCGAGCGCGCGCTTCATGCGGGCAAGCGCCTCGGTTCGATCCGAACCCCAAACGAGAAGTTTCGCGATCAGGGAGTCATAGTGCGGAGGCAGCTTGTAGCCCGGGAATGCGTGACTATCGATGCGCACGCCGGGGCCGGACGGAGCTGTGTATTCACCGAGTACGCCGGGGCGCGGCATGAATCCCTTCTCGGGGTCTTCCGCATTGATTCGGCACTCGATCACGTGTCCCGAAACACGCACATCGGACTGCTTGATGGCGAGCGGTTCGCCGTCCGCGATCCGGATCTGCATCTTGACCAGATCCAGGCCGGTCAGCATTTCCGTCACCGGGTGTTCGACCTGAATACGCGTGTTCATTTCGATGAAATAGAATTCCTGCTTCGCAGCATCCACGATGTACTCAAGCGTACCGGCGCTGCGGTAACCGACGTGGCGCGCAAGCGCGACCGCTGACGCGGTAATACGCTCGCGCAGCGCGGGCGAAAGGGCCGGCGACGGCCCCTCCTCCACTAGCTTCTGATGGCGCCGCTGAATCGTGCAGTCGCGCTCGCCCAGATGAATGATGTTGTTGCCGTCTCCGATCACCTGAACCTCGACATGCCGGACAGGTGAAAGATACTTTTCAATGTACAGCGAACCGTCACCGAATGCCGCAGAGGCTTCCGCTGCAGCGCGTTCGAGACTTTCGCGCAACTCGCCTTCCTGAGTGACGACACGCATGCCGCGACCACCGCCGCCGGCCGCCGCCTTCACGAGTAGCGGATACCCGACGCGCTTACCGATCTCGATCGCCTCTTCGGGCGACTTGATCGGATCGGGAGAGCCCATCGTGATCGGTACGCCCGCTTCGTGCGCAAGCTTGCGCGCAGCAGCCTTGTCGCCCATCAGGCGGATCACGGAAGATTGCGGCCCTACATAAATGAGACCCGCCTTCTCGCACTGCTCAGCGAATTCGGCATTCTCCGACAAAAAGCCGTAGCCCGGGTGAATCGCATCCGCGCCCGAGGCTTTTGCGGCGTCGATCAGTACCTTCTGGTTGAGGTAACTTTCCTTCGACGGAGCAGCGCCGATGCAAACGGATTTGTCCGCGAACTTTACCGCGAGAGAATCCTGATCGGCTTCTGAATAACCTTGCACTGCAGCGATACCGAGTTCGCGACACGCACGAATGATCCGCACGGCGATTTCACCGCGATTGGCGACGAACAGGCTTTTGATCCGCTGCATAACTGGCGTACTTCCACCAACAAGGAGTGATTAAGTCCTTGGTGAAGCAAGGACTTTACGCTCTCTAAATTCATCTATATGTATTAATATACGTTGTCGGTGGCTACGACAAGCGGATTCGCTCAATCGACGCGAATCTCTCCACCGACGGCGTTGCGATATTCGTAAGCGTCGGTGCGAATGAGTGATTTGCGGAATTCGACGGGCTTGTTCCCGAATGCGTAAGCGATGCGGATCACGGAGAGGAGCGGCGTGTTGACCTGCACGGCAAGCCGCTCTGCACTCCACTGGTTGGCCACCGCGCCGTGCAAACGATCAAGAACTCGAAACACGTTGATGCCGAAATGACTTTGATAGAAGCCATACATCGTCGTCTCGCGCGCAACGAGATCCTCCTCGCGCATGCCGAAGTATATCTTCTTGGAGAGGTTGATCTCATCGAGAATCACGGGATTGCCCCCCATGAGCAGCAGATTGACGATGCGATAGATTGGGTCTCCCTTTCGCAACCCCAGCGCCTCGGCGATCTCTGCGTCGGCGCGGCTCTCTTCAAAGGACAAGGTCTGCACGATCGGAATCACGCGGACGCCGTCCTGTCTGAAGATCGGCCAGAAGCGATTGAGCATTCGCTCAGGGCTCAATGCCGCCAAGAAAGTGCCGCGTCCCTGCTGCCGTACGACGATGTGCTCGGCGACAAGATCGTCCATGGCGCGGCGTACCGTACCGATACTGACATCAAAACGTGCAGCGAGCTGCTTTTCCGTCGGGAGCGGATCGTTCGGGCTGATATCGCCGCTGCTCAACATACGCGTGACGTCGATCTTGATGCGCTTGTAAAGCGAAACGCCGTTTTCCTCGTTCGCCCCGTTCGATTTGCGGGTGCGCGTGCCGGCACGGCTCTTCTTGCGGGACTTGGATTTCATTTGTTGGAAGCGACCTTGAAAACTGGAGCTGTGTGAATGACGAAATTCCGTTGCATTGTTGCCGGCGCGCTGGGTGTCGGCGGCCGCGCATTGCTCGACGAACTTGAGAACCGCACGGAATGGGAAGTATTCGCGCTCTCCCGCCGCAAGCCTGACTTCAATAGCCGTGCGCGGTTCATCTCCGTGGATCTCAGCGATCTCGCAGAGACCCGACGCGCGGCAGAAGAGATAAGCGGAACGACGCACGTATTCTTTGCGGCATATACGCCCCAGCCCACGCTCGCGAAGAAGTCGTGCCCAATTTGAACATGCTGAAAAATCTCGTCACATCAATAGAATCGATGTCGCCGCAATTGCGGCACGTTGCAATTGTGCAGGGAAGCAAGTGGTATGGCAATCACTTAGGGCCCTACAAGACCCCCGCCAGGGAAGACGACCCGCGGCACATGCCGCCGAACTTCTATTACGATCAGCAAGACTGGATCGAAGCGTACCAGCGCGGGAAGCCGTGGAACTGGTCATCGTGGCGGCCACACGGTTTCTGCGGCACCTCGGTCGGAAGTGCGATGAACCAGCTGACCGGGCTAGCAGTCTACGCGACCATCTCCCGCGAACTCGGCCTACCCCTGCGTTTTCCGGGATCGCCGATCGCGTTCAAGTCGGTCTACCAGTTTACCGATGCTTCTCTCCTTGCCCGCGCGCTGCTCTGGGGCAGCGAAAATCCCGCTTGCGCAAACCAGGCGTTCAATCTCACCAACGGCGAATTCGAGCGCTGGGAAAATATCTGGCCTGCGATCGCCCAATGCTTCGGCATGATTCCGGGCCCGGTGCAGACCATTAGCCTCGCCCGCTTCATGTCGGACAAAGAGCCCTTGTGGGCTCGCATCTGTGAGAAGCACGGTCTTAAGCCCTATCGGATTCAGGATCTCGTAAAATGGGACTTCGTTGACTGGGTCTACGGCGCAACTTTCGATCAGATGTCCAATCTCTCGAAAGTTCGCCGCGCAGGCTGGACCGAAACGCTCGACGCGGAGACGATGTTTAAGCGTCTATTCGAAAAACTCCGCGCCGAACGGATCATTCCGTGACTACGATCTCAACTCTTGATCTTCAGGAGTTTCGCAGCGTTGCCCCACATTATCTTCGGGATGATGTCCTGCCGGTAGCCGAGTGCGAGGAAGTCCCGCACCGCCTCCTGAATGTCCTTGGTCGGATAAGCGGACCCGAACAGCGTCCGGTCTTCGAGAAACATGTTGGCGCCCTTCACATAAGTGTCCGCACCGATCATGCCGACCGTGGCGCCGTAAAGATCCGGCGAGACGTAGATGTTCGGGCAGGCCAACGCGACGACGACCATCTCTTCCGCGTACGGCCAAGCCGCGTGCGAAACAATGAACTTTACCTTCGGATATTTCTGCGCGGCCCTCTGAATGGAAACCGGACGCGACCAACTGATGTCGTGTCCGCCGAGCGCGGACAACAATCCGGAGAGCGAAATCGAAACCGGAAGGTCGAATTCCTGCGCAATTTCGTAAATCGGGTCGAGGCTTTCATCGTCCGACCAGCGTGGCCGGATTCCCGAACCGGGCTCAATCGAAATGCCTTTAACGTTCGTCGCCCGCGCGTATTCGCGCACTTCCGCCAAACCCTGCGGAATGGCTTCCAGATCGATGCCGAGAAATCCGAGGAAGCGGTCCGGCCATTTTGCAACGGCTTCCACGATATCGCGATTGTCGACGCCGCCGAGATTTCCGGCGCCAGAAGCCGCGCGGCCCATGAGGACGCCATACTTGATGTTGGCCGAGTCCATCTCTTCGAACAGAAGATCGAGCGACTCGAGCCACGCGGAGCGCGGTCCCTTAAAGCTCACGAGATTGCGCGGATAGTGCATCGCCGTACGAAATACGGAGCCTTTGGTCCACGCCGGAATCGGCGGACGCAAACGCATGTCAATAATCGGCATCATCATACTCAACTAAACCTCCCTTTGTCGGCATTCATATTTTTGCACGCATTCGGTTTCCAGCCCTCAGACAACCCCGAACTCGATTGGAGTACCCCATGAAAGCGAAACACATGATCCTCGTGATGTACGACGGGCCCACCAACGCAGAGTTCATCGAATGGATGAACGGGCCGCACTACGAGGAAGTTGCAGCGACGCCCGGCATCGTCGCCGCGCGCCGCTTCGAAGTAACCGCAGGCCCCGAAGGTCACCGTCGGTATGTTGCAATTCTTGAAACCGAGGACCTTGCGAAGACTCTCGCCTGGCGCGACAGCCCCGAAGGTCAGCGCTCGCAGAAAGAGGCGAACGATCGGGGTGTCACGAACCGCTACTCGCTTGTGTGCAAACTGGCGCACTCTACGGTTCCCGGCGAAACCACGTGATCAGTACGGCAGCCCCAGAAGCTGCGGCATGATGGTCGTGATCGACGGGAAAAAGATCAGAATCAGCAGGCCGAGGAACAGCACCGCAAGGAATGGCAGCAGCGGCATGATCAGCTGCTCCATTTTGATCTTGCCTATGCTGCACGCCATCAGCACGCCGATACCCGCAGGCGGTATGAAAAGACCGATACCGGAGGCGAGCACAACTATCGTCAGCCAATGAACCATGTCGATGCCGAGCGAGCGGATGAGCGGAAGCAGGATCGGAACGAAGATCAGGACCGCCGGCGCGCCCTCGAGGATCGAGCCCACGAAAATGAAGATGAGCGCGGTGATGAGCAGCACGCCCCATGGCGGAATCTCCGTCGCGCGCATCCATTCGGCCACGGCCTGCGGAATGCCCTGCGTCGCGAGCAGGTATCCGAAGATCATGGCAAAGCCCATCAGGATCGCGATCAGCCCCGTAGCGACGCCAGTCTGCACCAGCGCGTCGAAGATGTTCTTCCAGGTCAGGTTGCGATAGACGAGCCTGCCGACGAGCAGTGAGTAGACGACAATGATTGCCGCCATTTCCGTGATCGTCGCAATGCCGAGCCGGATGCCGATAAAGATGATCAGCGGAATGCCGAGTGCGAGCGAAGCATCCTTGAGACCCGCGAGCATCTGCGCTCGCGAGTGGGATGCGTCGCGCGGCATATTATATATCCGTGCCTGTACCGCGATCAGCGCAAACACGAGCCCGCCAAGGAGCAGCGAGGGCAGGAGACCGGCCGCAAAAACGGCGACCACCGATGTATTCGCAACCGCGGCCACCACGACCATCAGAATGCACGGCGGAATCAGAATTGCGAACGCGGACGATGCGCTGATCAGAGAAAGGCTGTAGGGCCTCGGATAGCCTGCACGCTCGAGCGGCTTCAACGTCATCGCGGACACTGCGGAGACGTCCGCAACCGTCGAACCGGAAACACCGGATTGCAGCATCGTGCCGAGCACGACGCCCATGGGCAAACCGCCGCGGAATCGTCCGACCAGCGTTCGCGCGAAATAAATCAGGCGTTCGGATATACCGCCCTGCTCCATGATCGTGCCTGCGAAAATGAAAAGCGGGATCGCAAGCAGAACAAAGGAGTCGACGCCCATCACGGTGCGATGAACGATCATGTTCAGCGGGATGGTATCCTGGAAGCCAAGAACGAGAAGCGAGGACAGGCCCATTGCGAAGCTGATGGGCAGGCCGATCACGACGAACAGTGCGAATGCACCAATGAGAATTGCGATTGTCATATTGGCTCCTACTCGCTCAGCCGCACGGCTTCTGTACCGAGAGCGTCAGGACGCGCACGCTTGCCGCGCATCGTGTCCCACAAATTAAAGACTGCGTAGATCGACATCAGTACACCCGCGACCAGAACCGCGAAGTAGAGCCACGCGATGCTGACATCGAGACCGGGAAGACGCTGCAGGAAAGAGAAACGGACGGTGATCCATCCTTGAACGGTGAAGAGCAGCGAAAAAATCAGGATGGCCGAATCCTGAATCATTTCAACGATCCAGCGCCACTTCGGCGACAGCCGGTCGATCACGAAATCGACGCCGATATGGGCACGATGCCGGACACCTACAGCGAAGCCAATGAACACAGTCCAGATGAACAGCAACCGGGATGCCTCGTCCGACCAGGATAACCCGATGTCGAGGGCGTACCTTGCGAACACCGATACCGTAAGGAACAGCACCAGAATGCCGATCAGGATCGCAAGAAGTATTTCTGGGATCTTCAGTATCAAGAACCAGAACGCCCGCTCGGCAGGTGACTTCGACTTTTCTGGTTGCACGGTACCTTGCAGCATAGGACTTCCCCCAAAAACAGTAGAGCGAATCGTGGGAGGGCTCCTTCGCCCTCCCACGATCACGACCTTAGTTCGTCTTCTGCGAATCCAACACGAGATCGAGGATTTCTTTATCGATGTTCTTGTCGAACTGCTTCCAGATCTGCCGGCCCGTTTCCCGCCAGATCTTCATTTCATCGGCGGTAGGACGATAGGTCTGCACGCCGAGCTTCTTCGCGTTGGCGCGTGCGGTGTCGCTGTTTTCCTGGTCCAGCTTGTTCGCGTAGATTTCAGCTTCCTTTGCGGCCTCAAGAACAATCTTCTGAAGATCCGCAGGCAGCTTCTCGAAACGCTCTTTGCGAATCGCGAGAGTCTGGATGCCAATCACGGCCTTGTTCTCTGTTGCGTACTTCAGCACTTCGTAGTGCTTCGCCGTGGAGAGCCAGGTCGGCATCACGAATTCGCCGTCGACGACGCCCGAGCCCAGCGCGTTGTACACTTCCGCCCAGTCGATCGCGGTAGCGATTGCACCCCAATTGCGGAACATCGCGATTTCAACCGGCGATGCGGTGGTACGGAACTTCAGGCCTTTCAGATCATTCGGAACATGAATCGGCCGCCTGTTGTTGACGATGTCACGGAATCCGCCGTTGTCGAGCTGCATCAGAAGCTTGAAGCCGGCCTTTTCGAAACGTTCGCTGATGACCTTGCCGACCTTGCCATCGAGCGCTTTGCGGAACGATGCTTCGTCGTTGAAGACGTAGGGCAGATCCATGAACAGAAGCGCGTTCGTGAAGGCAGCCCAGTTCGCGTTGGAAGCACCGGCGAAATCGACCGAGCCATTCACCATTGCTTCGAGCGCAGTACGCTCGCTGTAAAGCGAGCCGGCGAGATAGGTTTCGACCTTGACTTTGCCGCCCGTCTTCGCGGCAACGATCTCGGCAAACTTGACCATTCCCTTACCGATTGCGTTATCAGCGGTCGCGCCGTGAGCAAGCTTCAACACCGTCGGTGCCTGCTGAGCGGAGACGCTTGCGGACGCAATCGCCAGACCCATAACAGCGGCGGCTATGCCTCCCGCGAATTTTGCTTTCATTGACACCATCTTATCCTCCCTATGTAGCGTTATGTTGGGTTTGACATGAGCACTTGGGTGCTTCTTTTTCTTTACATGCCTCGCGAATAGACGAGACGCGTATTCTTTTTCTGCACGTCGACGTAACGAACCTGCGGCCGTTTTGAGAACTCCTGCACGAGCCGCGCGACCGGACTGAAGCGCGGCGAAGCGAGATCGAGCGGCCCGGCGGCAAACATTTCGTTTACTTCGTTGCCGGCGAACATGTAGCGAAGGATAAGTTCATCATCGTCCGCGCCCGGATAGGCTTTGCGCAACGACGGAAGCGCGGGCGGCAGCGGTTGGGGCTTCAGCGGAATCTTCGGCGAACCGTTTGCGATGATACGATCGAGCACGTTGGGCTCAACCGGTGCGAGCAGCTTGCCGAAGTGGCCGAGCGCATACATCTTCACTTCGTCCGGAACCGTACGATAGCGCTCGCCGCCGACGACATTCAGCATCGCCTGCACGCCGATGATCTGCGAGAACGGCGTAACCATAATTGGCCAGCCCAGATCGGCCCGAATCTGAACGATCTCCTGAAGAATTTCCTCGAAGCGGCTTTCGAGTCCCGCTTGCTGCAACTGGAACTTCCAGTTCGCAAACATTCCGCCTGGCATCTGGTGCTGGTAATGGAACGAGTCGTATTCCATCGGCGCGCCTTTGGCGAAACCCTCCTGCTCAGCAAGTTTTGTGAGGTATGCGCTGACGTCATCGATCTTGGTCCGGTCGACCTTCGTATCGAAACGGTTAAGCTTCAGATTCTGGAGCGTCGACTGCACCGAAGGTTGCGCGGGGCCGCTTGCCAGCGGCGCGATCGAAGTGTGCAATTGATCGACACCGAGCTTGATCGCTTCGAGATAAACGAGTGGCGCGAGACCAGTATTGCAGTGACTATGCAACTCTAGGGGACGCCCACCCATTACGGCCTTGAGCGCGGGCACCAGCGTGCGGATCCGATCTGGCGTGAGCAGAGCGCCCGAGTCCTTGATCATGATCGCATCGACATTGCCGCGTTCGATCAATGCCTTCGCGGTCCGCGCATACACTTCGTCGGTGTGAACAGGGCTTTCGCAAAACACGAGCGCGCCCACCGAATACATGCCAAGCCGCTTCGCGTGATTCACGCTGACCAGCATATTCTCGACGTCGAACAGCGCATCCAGCGTGCCGACCACGCGAAAGCCATTCGCGTGAAGACGCTCGATCCAGAACTCAACAATATCGTCGGGGACCATGCTAAAGCCGACGAGACTCTTGCTGCGGCAATACCCGCGAAGTGGCGTATTGCGGAATTTATCTCGGAATAGCCGCGCTTTCTCCCACGGATTTTCCTTGAGATAGCGAACGCAGACGTCGAACTGTACCGGCGCCATGAAGTCGATCATCGCGAAGCCCGCTTCGTCCATGGCTTCCGCGATCGGGAGCATCATCCCGGCCGTCATGCGCGTCGCCCACAGGCACTGCTGCGCGTCGCGAAGTGTCGTATCAATAATGTCTATCGTACGCCCGGCTCGCGCGGACGTGCTGGAGGGCGAAGTTCCCACTTTAATTTTCGAAGATCGTGCTGCGAAGTTCATGCGACGAACCGATTAGTCCGGTTTCACGAAGAACAGCGGTTGGTCGTCTTCGACCATATCGCCGTCGTTCACTGCAATCGAAACGATGGTTCCCGACACTCCGGCATTTACGGTCTTAAACAGCTTCATGACCTCGATCATGCAAACGGTGTCGTCCGGGCCCACGCGCTTGCCGACCTCGACATAAGCCGGCTCCGACGGCGAAGGCGCGCGGTAAAAGCGGCCCAGCATCGGGGCCTTGATCGCAACTGTTCCCGCCTCGCTGTTCGACGATGCAGCCGATGGCGCGACCGAAACCTTGGCCGCAGGTGCACTTGCATTCCCGACGGTTGCCGCCGGCACAGCCGATGTGCGAGGCGGCATGCTCACGGCCGGCTCGGATACCGTGATCGCAGCCGTCACGCCTTTACGCACATGAAGTTTAAACTCTGCGGTCTCCAACTTCACCTCCACGTCGGTGAGGTTGTCGACGACTCGCAGAATCTCTTCGACGTCGCTGTTGGTGAAGGTAGGCGAATTGGACATGATACTTGACTTAGCCTTCTTAAATTCAAGTCTGCGACTAGACGTCGACGGTATTCACGAGTTCGGCGATGTCATTGCACGACTCCAGCGTGCGCATGATCTCGACGGAGCGTACGATGCGGTCTTCAGGCAACAGTCCCTCGACACAGCCGCGGTACTTTTCGATGCATTGATCGAAACTGAAGAGGTGCGGCGGCTGTCCTTTCGAGAGCTTCGGCTCGATCGAAACATCCTTACCGTTTTTAAGGCGATAAACGATCCGAGGCGTCCATCCGGTCGGCGCCCAGCCCCAATCTTCCCGGATTACCATGCGCACCTTTGACCGGAGCGCACGGAACTCTGCACTCTCGATTTTCGTTCTCGAGAAACTGGACGGAAGAATGCGCGGCTCCAGCAGGGCGGCAGCGACTGCGTGCGGCAGACTAAACTGTGCCTCGATTTCATTTCCGGGCTCCAGATACTGAACAACCGTCGGGAAGAATGCATTCACGTCGATCTGGATTTCGGAAATTTGGTCGGCTGAAATCGTGCCGGCTTCACGTTGTTCAAGCGTCGACTCGATCATCCGCTGCAAATGATAGCAACACGGGTACTGCTTGATGCCCACTTCAAGTACACGATAAGGCAGTCCCCAGTCCTTCAGAATCCCGGCGGCATTGTCGACCTTCCCGGCCGTGATCAGATTCAGGAGGCCGCGGGGCGCTTCAAGCACATCGACTTGTCCGGTGAAACCGTCAGCAGCAAGCAACGCAGCAGTAAGTCCGTTGCGCGCGGCGAATCCCATTTCCGCGATGTGGGCCATCGAACCGGTCTGGTAACCGACGCCGCTGCCCTGCGAGGCGGCAATGCTTAGCGCGTGTGTGGTTTTGGCTTCGTCAAGGCGTAGCAGTTTTGCAGCAGCGACCGCGCAACCTAGTGCACCAGCGAGCGCGAGCACCATATAACCAAGGCGCCGCGCTTCGCGGCAGGCGATACCGATGCGCGCCTGAGTCTCGTACGCGACCACAAACGCTTCTAGTGCGGTGCGACCGTCGGAATGAAGATGCTGTCCCAGCGCGAAAATCACAGGGAATAATGTGTAACTCGACACCGCCTCTGGAAAACTATCGTCTTCATATTCCGTCGCATGTGCATAAGTCGCGTTAGCCAGCGCGGCCCATTCTACGGAAGTCTTCAGATTGGCACCAAACACCGACGCCTCGGTGCTGCCACCAGCACGCTTGACGTATCGAGTAACGATATCGGACCCGGCGCTACGCGGACCCGCCAGCATCGCGCCTAACGCACTCATCGCTAGCGTCTTGCTGTATTCGGAAACGTCACTGGGGATCTCGTCCAAGCGAGTTTTCGAAACCCGATGCGCGATCTCCCGGGTTATTGGTGGCGTTGGCGTCATCATTCTTCTTTCTTATTTGTCTAACGCAATGATATGGAAACATCTATATCTTTCCAACAGCTTTTTTTAGGTTGCCGGGAAAAATGTTGACAATCTGGTATCTCCACAAACGATTGATTTATATAACTTTTCTACGTTCCCTTTGTGCAACATGGATTCCCGCGCGCAAATTCAATCATATCTTTTCTTGGGTGCGGCGCAGTGAAACCGCGCACGTCGAGAGAACCCCCACGCGCCTAACATTCGCGACACGAGCCATGTGTCTCGATCATGCGTAACGTCATGCAGCCTACTGGCGTTGCATTGCTCTGCGTGGTTAGTGCCTCTGATGTGCTCAAGAACAAGGAACAACAATGTCTACTGTCGCTGAACACAAGCCGCTGATTGAATCACTTTGGCCTACGGTCTCGGGGAATGATGCGCGTGGGTTGCTTGGCAAAGTGCTACTCGTCATTGGCGGCAGTTTGCTGCTGACGATGTCTGCGAAGATCAATGTGCCGTTCTATCCGGTGCCGATGACCATGCAGACCTTCGCCGTCATCATGATTGGTGCAGCGTTCGGCTGGCGCCTCGGTGCAGCGACGGTGCTGTTTTATCTCGCGCAGGGCGCAGTCGGCTTTCCGGTTTTTGCCGGCACGCCCGAAAAAGGCATCGGTCTTGCCTATATGGCGGGACCCACCGGCGGCTATCTCGTCGGCTTCGTTGCGGGAGCGGCAGTTGCAGGCTGGCTGGCGGAGCGCGGCTGGGACCGCTCGATGCTCCTGCTCGCGCTCGCGATGTTTTTTTCACACGCTACGATCTTCGCATTCGGCACGGCGTGGCTGGGCGCTTTGATCGGCTACAAGAATGCGTGGCTGGCCGGCGTCGCACCGTTCTATCTTGCGACAGCGTTCAAGACCTTGCTCGCCGCGGCATGCCTGAAAACCGGTTGGTCGATGGTGACTCCTCGCTGACGACGCGAGCATCGAGTGCGATCGAGACTCCGATCGAGCGTCTTACGCCTTCTTCGCCCGAGGACCACTTTCTGGAAGTTGCTGTTGCGTTTAGATAGTCGTGCATAATGCCCGGGGCTTGCGGTCGCGTCCGTTGGCTCCGCTCGCGGGGACAGCATCAGCCATGCCAGACGCAATCCTACGATGAACATGATCAATGCGGCAGGTTCGTCTTCCGTTTGGATCGCGATGGGGTTGCTGGCGTTCATCGCAGGGCTGCTTCGAGGCTTCGCGGGATTTGGTTCTTCACTGTTGCTGGTGCCGCCTCTCGGACTTGTTCTTGGGCCGACTTTAGCGGTCACAATCGGAACGATTCTAGAGTGCGCGGCGACCCTGCTGCTTTTCTTCCCCGCTCTGCGGCACACGAATTTTCGCACACTGGTTCCGATGGTGGCTGCTGCTAGTGCGGCAGTCCCGATCGGTCATGCGGTCCTAACCCTCACCGATCCGTCGCTGAGTAATCTCCTCATCAGCTTTGCGGTTCTATGCATGTCGGTGTGGATCATCGCCGGTAGCGCCATCAAATTTCCTCGTGGGTTGTTTGGGCGACTTTTCGCTGGTTCGCTTTCTGGCTTTTTTAACGGCTTCGGCAGTGCAGGAGGGCCGCCGCTTATGCTCTACATTCTCTCCGGCTCTGAACCCGCAGAGGTAAAGCGAGCCAATATCATTACGGTTGCTGGAGTGTCGCTGATACCTGCAGTCCTTTCGATGTATTGTTTCGGCTTGCTGGAACGCCAAGCATTGACCGGTGGCCTTCTGCTCGCTCCTATTTTCTTGATCGGAGGATTGATCGGAGTGCAAGTCTTTCGAGCTGCACCCGAGCGATTTTATCGCCAGGTTGCCTTGATCGCATTGGTAGTAGTTTCGTCTATTATGTTCTTAGCAAACCTTTTTCGTCTTACCGCTTGACCGGACGCTGTTCGAGTCAACCTACATTCCATCGAATCGTGAGTTTAGTTTCGATGTTTTTGCGCGAGGGGACACCGCAGGACAAAGCTAGCGATTTTTCAGACTTTTACCCACCCTCCGTCATCCGCGAACTGAGTGGACCAATCACATCAGGGATGTAGTCTTAAGAGACATGGATTCATCTCAATCAAATAGCGTCGGCAGATTTTCTTTGGGAGCTGAAATCCTGCTTCTGCTGGCCGGTGTAAACCCGAACTCGGACGCAATCCGCATCATGATCTCGGCCTGGCGGTTGGCGATCGCGAGATAGGGCGACTGCTGCGGATAGCCGGATGGGGATTTCACCATGGCGCCGTATTTCTGGATTTGCTCCATGGCTTCCGCCCAAAGAGCGTAGGCCCCGCAATACGAAGCGAGTGCGGCTCGATCTAGGTGGGTGAGAATACGAAGCTTGCTAAGTTCTCCAACAAGCCGATCCCATTCGCGCCGGGCAACGGGACCCAATTCAGGCGGGCAGTCGGGAACCGAAGGCTCCGGTTTGGGCTCGCGCTCGTTGAGAGGTCGCTTGCCGGGATTGCCCGTTAGAAGCTTGAGACGGGTTGGCTTCGGTCGACGGCCGCGCATCAGATTTCTCCCGCACGCACGACGGCGACTTCGCTGACGGTGGCCGGCGGCTGCTCGGCGTCCCGGATCTCGCGCTCCATGCGCGAGATCG
>CAZFPR010000026.1:0-1013 GCA_964521045.1 uncultured Hyphomicrobiales bacterium | reverse complement strand
TCTCCCGCACGCACGACGGCGACTTCGCTGAAGGTATTTTCAGATTGGTGCAAGATCGCCTGTTTGCCGGAGAATGCCTCCCAACGGCGGACAGCGACATCGACGTAGAGCGGATCAAGCTCGACCGCGAAGCAGATCCGACCGCAGGATTCAGCCGCGATCAAGGTCGTGCCGCTGCCCAGGAAGGGCTCATAGACGGCGTCACCCGGGCTCGAGTTGTTCAGCATAGGCCGGCGCATGCACTCGACCGGCTTCTGCGTGCCGTGCTCGGTCTCGGCGTCCTGCTCCCTGCTCGATATGTTCCGGAGCGTTGTCTGCTTCCGGTCGCCGGTCCAATTGCCTTTTTCGCGGACGGCATACCAACAAGGCTCGTGCTGCCAGTGGTAGTCGCCTCTTCCGATTACGAGCCGCTCCTTGGCCCAGATGATCTGGGCGCGGATCGAAAAGCTGTGCTTCTGGAGGCTCTCTGCAACCGTCCCCGCGTACAGCGCGCCATGCCAGACGTAGGCGATCCTGCCCGGGAAGAGCGCCCACGCCTCGCTCCAGTCGGCGACCCCGTCGTTACTAACCTTCCCCACCCTCTTCGAGTTGTTGACGCCCGCCCGATGCCGCTACTCGGGATCGTAGTTCACGCCATAGGGTGGATCGGTGACCATCAATTGCGGCACGGTCTTGCCGAGCAAGGTCGAGACGACGTCTCGGTCGGTGCTGTCGCCGCAGATTAGACGATGGTCGCCTAGGCACCAGACGTCGCCCAAGCGCGAGACGGCGGCCGAAGCCGCTTCCGGTACTTCGTCTTCGTCGGTATTGCCTTGTACGGATGGCCGAAGCGCGGCTGCGAGTTCCTGCTTCGAAAACCCCAAGGACTTCAGATCAGCACCGAGAAGATTGAGGTCTGATAGCTCCAGCTTCAGCGCCTCAAGATCCCAACCCGAGTTCAGTGCGATCCGGTTGTCGGCAAGCATCAATTGCCGGCACTGCAACTCGCTTAGGTGCTTCAGGAGAATTACCGG
>CAZFPR010000025.1:7998-30056 GCA_964521045.1 uncultured Hyphomicrobiales bacterium | reverse complement strand
CACGCGGCCGTCGCGGCCGGTGCCGGAAACATTTGCCGGATCGACGCCGCTTTCAGCGCCAAGACGGCGCACCGACGGTGCCTGGCCTTCAGCGCCTGCGCGCGGCGCGACCGGAGTCGGCCCCGCGGCAATCGGCTTCGCGGTTTCGGTTTTCTGGTCGGGACGGCCCGCGGCGGCGGGAACGCTCTTGTCTTTCGCGGCGGAAGCAGCCGCTCCGCCCGCGCCTTCCTTGATGGAGCCGAGGATCGCGCCGATCGTAACGGTCTGGCCGTCCTTGGCGATGATTTCCTGCAACACGCCGGCGGCAGGCGCGGGGACTTCAACCGTAACCTTGTCGGTCTCCAATTCGACCAGCGGTTCGTCGGCTTTCACCGCATCGCCGGGTTTCTTGAACCATTTGCCGATGGTGGCTTCGGTGACAGATTCGCCGAGGGTCGGCACGCGGATTTCGGTCGCCATTTCTCTCTCCAGCGCTCTTTAACCCAGCGCTTCTTCCATGAATTGCTGTAGCTGCTTCAGGTGCATCGACATCAGGCCCGTGGCCGTCGAGGCCGAGGCCGCGCGGCCGACATAGCGCGCCCGCTTGTTTTTGGCACCCACGTTCTCGAGCAGCCATTCGACGTAAGGCTGAACGAAAGCCCAGGCACCCTGGTTCTTGGGCTCTTCCTGACACCAGATCACTTCCGCGTTCTTGAAGCGCGAAAGCTCCGTGGTCAGGGCCTTCAGCGGGAATGGATAGAGCTGCTCCACGCGAAGGATGTAGATGTCGTTGAGCCCGCGCTTCTCCCGCTCTTCGTAAAGGTCGTAATAGACCTTGCCCGAGCACAGGATCACGCGGCGCATCTTCTCGTCGGCGACGAGCTTGACGGGCTGATTCTTGAGATACTGCGCGTCGTCCCACAGCACGCGGTGGAACGAGGTCTCCGGGCCCAGTTCGTCGAGACGCGAAACCGCGCGCTTGTGGCGCAAGAGCGATTTCGGCGTCATCAGAATGAGCGGCTTGCGGATGTCGCGCTTCAGCTGGCGGCGCAGGATGTGGAAGTAGTTTGCGGGCGTCGTGCAGTTCGCGACCTGCATGTTGTCTTCGGCGCAAAGCTGGAGATAGCGCTCGAGCCGCGCGGAGGAATGCTCCGGGCCCTGCCCTTCGTATCCGTGCGGAAGAAGACACACGAGACCCGACATGCGCAGCCACTTGCGCTCGCCCGAGCAGATGAACTGGTCGAACACGACCTGCGCGCCGTTCGCGAAGTCGCCGAACTGCGCTTCCCAGAGCGTCAGTGTTTTCGGGTCGGCGAGCGTGTAGCCGTATTCGAAGCCGAGCACCGCTTCTTCCGAAAGCATCGAGTTGATGACTTCGTAGCGGCCCTGCTTTTCGCGGATGTGGTTGAAAGGCGTGTAGCGGTCCTCGTTGACCTGATCGGTGAGCACCGAGTGGCGCTGCGAGAAGGTGCCGCGCTCGACGTCCTGACCCGACAGACGCACGCGATGACCGTCGAGCAGAAGCGTCGAGAATGCGAGCGCTTCGCCGGTCGCCCAGTCGATGCCTTGCCCGGTCTCGATCGCTTTCTTGCGGTTCTCCAGGAAGCGCTGGATCGTCTTGTGCGCGTTAAACCCTTCCGGAACGGAAGTGATCTGCTTGCCGATTTCTTTCAGCACGTCGAGCGAAACGCCGGTATCGCCGCGGCGCGGATCGTCGATCTCGCCTGCCGCCTTCATGCCGGCCCAGCGGCCGTCGAGCCAGTCGGCCTTGTTCGGCTTGTAGCTCTGGCCCGCTTCGAACTCGGCTTCGAGCTTCGCGCGCCATTCGGCCTTCATCGCGTCGACTTCGCCCGCGGCTACCACGCCTTCGCTCTCCAGCTTCTTGCCGTAGAGATCGAGCGTCGAAGGATGCGAGCGGATCTTCTGATACATGATCGGCTGCGTGAACGCCGGCTCGTCGCCTTCGTTATGGCCGAAGCGCCGGTAGCAGAACATGTCGATCACGACCGGCTTGTGGAACTTCATGCGGAATTCGGTCGCGACTTTCGCGCAGAACACCACCGCTTCCGGATCGTCGCCGTTCACATGGAAGATCGGCGCTTCGATCATCTTCGCGACATCCGACGGATAAGGCGACGAACGCGAGTAGCGCGGGTTCGTCGTGAAGCCGATCTGGTTGTTGATGATGAAGTGCAGCGAGCCGCCGGTGCGGTGACCCTTCAGGCCCGAAAGGCCGAAGCATTCCGCGACCACGCCCTGACCGGCGAACGCCGCGTCGCCGTGAATCAGAAGCGGCATCGCCGAGATGCGGTCTTCCGGCTTGTCGCCGAACAGATCCTGCTTCGCTCGCACTTTTCCGAGCACGACGGGATCGACGATCTCGAGATGCGACGGGTTCGCGGTGAGCGAAAGATGAACCTCGTTGCCGTCGAACTCGCGGTCGGACGATGCGCCGAGATGATACTTCACGTCGCCCGAGCCTTCGACCTCGGTCGGCGTCGAGGAGCCGCCCTTGAATTCGTGGAAGATCGCGCGGTGCGGCTTCGCCATGACTTGGCTCAGCACGTTCAGGCGGCCGCGATGGGCCATGCCGAGCACGATCTCCTTGCAGCCGAGCGCGCCGGAGCGCTTGATGATCTGCTCCATCGCCGGGATCATCGCTTCGCCGCCGTCGAGGCCGAAGCGCTTGGTGCCGGTGTATTTCACGTCGATGAATTTCTCGAAGCCTTCGGCTTCGACGAGCTTGTTCAGGATCGCGCGCTTGCCCTCGCGCGTGAACGTAATTTCCTTGTCCGGACCTTCGATGCGCTCCTGAAGCCACGCCTTCTCTTCGGGATCGGACATGTGCATGAACTCGATGCCGATCGTGTGGCAATAAGTCCGGCGCAGGATCGCGACCATCTCGCGCACGGTCGCGAACTCGAGACCGAGCACGTGGTCGATGAAAATCTTGCGATCGAGATCGGCTTCCGTAAATCCATAGGACGCCGGGTCGAGTTCGGGATGCGGCGCGGGCGGCTCGAGGCCGAGCGGGTCGAGTTGCGCCTCGAGATGGCCGCGCATGCGGAAGGCGCGGATCATCATCAGCGCCTTGACTGAGTCGCGCGTCGCCTGCTGCACGTCGGCTTCGGAAAGCTCGATGCCTTTCGCAGCCGCCTTACCCTTGATCTTGCTGCCGACCGCGATTTCGGTCGCAGCCCAGTTGCCGTCGAGTGCCGCAACCAGTTCGCCGTTCGCGATCAGAGGCCAGCCCGGCTTCTTCCACGACGGACCCTTCGCGCTCTTTTCGATCGCGGCGCGGTCGTCGCCCTTCATCTGCTCGAAGAAGGTGCGCCAGCTTTCGTCCACCGACGAAGGATTTTTTTCGTACCGCGCGTAGAGGTCTTCGACGTAAGCGGCGTTGCCGCCGTCAAGGAAAGAAGAATTCAGAAAGCCCTGGTTGCTTGCTTCACGTGCCATGTTCATCCCGGACGTCTGGAATGCGTCCGCCATTTCGCGCGCCCGCCCGGCGGGGCCGCGCTGCATTGTCTCTGCCTACATAAGACTTCGAAAATATGAGGAAACGAGGTCCTATCAGGCCCCCGCGCTGCGCAGGGCTCTTTTAGTCGGGCATAGCCCGTACCTCAATATAAGAAGCCATCCGTAACGGATGATTTAAACGCGAAACGGGCGCCATCCGGTTCCGGAAAGCGCCCGTTTTATAAGCATTTCTACGAGGCCGGTGCCTCAGCCCTTGAGGACTTCGACCAAGGTCTTGGCAAGGCGGGCCGGTGACGGAGACACCTTGATACCGGCGGCTTCCATCGCCTGGATCTTGGACTCGGCGTCGCCCTTGCCGCCCGAAATGATCGCACCGGCATGACCCATGCGGCGGCCCGGAGGTGCGGTACGGCCGGCGATGAAGCCTGCCATCGGCTTCTTGCGGCCGCGCTTGGCTTCGTCCTTCAGGAACTGCGCGGCGTCCTCTTCAGCGGAGCCGCCGATTTCGCCGATCATGATGATCGCTTCGGTCTTGGGATCGCCGAGGAACATCTCGAGCACGTCGATGAACTCGGTGCCCTTCACCGGATCGCCGCCGATGCCGACGCACGAAGACTGGCGGAGGCCCTCGGCCGTCGTCTGGAACACCGCCTCATAAGTGAGGGTGCCGGAGCGCGAGACGATGCCGACTTTGCCCGGCTTGTGGATGTGGCCCGGCATGATGCCGATCTTGCACTCGCCCGGCGTGATCACGCCCGGGCAGTTCGGCCCGATCAGGCGCGACTTCGACCCGGAAAGCGAGCGCTTGACGCGCACCATGTCCAGCACCGGAACGCCTTCGGTGATCGTGACGATGAGCGGGATTTCCGCGTCGATCGCTTCACAGATCGCGTCCGCGCAGCCCGCCGGCGGCACGTAGATCACGCTCGCGTCGGCGCCGGTCGCTTCCTTCGCTTCGCGCACGGAATTGAACACCGGCAGGCCGAGATGCGTCGAGCCGCCTTTGCCGGGCGCGACGCCGCCGACCATTTTGGTTCCGTAAGCGAGCGCCTGTTCGGTGTGGAACGAGCCGGTCTTGCCGGTCATTCCCTGCGTAATCACCTTGGTGTTCTTGTTGACGAGGATTGCCATCTTACTTGCCTCCCCGCAGCGCCTTCACGATCTTCTGTGCGGCATCGTCGAGATCGTCGGCGGAGACGACATTCAATCCCGATTCGTTGATGATCTTCTTGCCCTGCTCGACGTTCGTGCCTTCGAGGCGAACGACCAGCGGCACCTTCAGGCCGACTTCCTTGACGGCCGTGACGACGCCGTTTGCGATCACGTCGCACTTCATGATGCCGCCGAAGATGTTGACGAGAATGCCCTTCACGTTCGGATCGGACGTGATGATCTTGAACGCGGCGGTGACCTTCTCGGTCGTGGCGCCGCCGCCGACGTCGAGGAAGTTCGCGGGCGCTTCGCCATAGAGCTTGATGATGTCCATGGTCGCCATGGCGAGGCCCGCGCCGTTCACCATGCAGCCGATGCTGCCGTCGAGCGCGATGTACGACAGATCGTACTTCGACGCCTCGATCTCCTTCGGATCTTCCTCCGAGAGGTCGCGCAGCTCCACGATTTTCGGGTGGCGGTAGAGCGAGTTCGAATCGAAGCCCACTTTGGCGTCGAGACAGATCAGCTTGCTGTCCTTGGTGACGACGAGCGGGTTGATTTCCAAGAGGCTCATGTCGGTCGCGGTGAACGCGGCGTAGAGCTTGGTGGCCATATGCTCGGCCTGCTTCGCGAGATCGCCTTCGAGCTTCAGCGCCTGCGCGACGCGGCGGCCGTGATGCGGCATGATTCCGGTCGCGGGGTCGACGGAGAAGGTCACGATCTTTTCGGGCGTATCGTGCGCGACTTCCTCGATGTTCATGCCGCCTTCGGTGGAGACCACGAAAGCGATGCGCGAGGTTTCGCGGTCGACCAGCATCGAAAGATAGAACTCTTTATCGATCGCCGAGCCTTCTTCGACGTAGAGGCGATTGACCTCTTTGCCCGCCGGGCCGGTCTGGTGCGTGACCAGCGTCGAGCCGAGGAGACGCTTGGCTTCCTTCTCGACGTCCTCAACGGATTTGACGACCTTGACGCCGCCCGCCTTGCCGCGGCCGCCGGCGTGGATCTGGGCTTTCACCACCCAGACTGGGCCGCCAAGTTTCTTCGCGGCAGCAACGGCTTCTTCAACCGAAAGCGCCGGCAGGCCGTAAGCGACGGGAACCCCGAACTCCCGAAGAACCGCCTTGCCTTGATACTCGTGGATATTCATCGCGAGTGCTTCCCCCCAGTTTCGATTTACTTCGCGAGATCCGGCGCGATCTTGATGCAGGCTTCGACCAGGCCCTTCACCGAGTCGACCGACTTGTCGAACATCGCGCGCTCGGTCGCGTCCATCTTGATATCGACCACGCGCTCGACGCCCTTGGCGCCGATCACGACCGGCACGCCGACATAGATGTCCTTGAGGCCGTATTCGCCGTTGAGATGTGCGGCCACCGGCAGCACGCGCTTCTTGTCCTTGAGATAGCTCTCCGCCATCGCGATCGCGGAAGCAGCCGGCGCGTAGAACGCGGAGCCGGTCTTGAGCAAATTCACGATTTCCGCGCCGCCGTCGCGCGTGCGCTGGATGATCTTGTCGAGGCGCTCCTGCGTGGTCCAACCCATCTTCACGAGGTCCGGGAGCGGAATGCCGGCGACGGTCGAATAGCGGGCGAGCGGCACCATGGTGTCGCCGTGGCCGCCGAGCACGAAGGCGGTGACGTCTTCGACCGAGACATTGAATTCGTCGGCGAGGAAATAACGGAAGCGGGCGCTATCGAGCACGCCTGCCATGCCAACCACCATGTTCTTCGGCAGGCCGCAGGCCTTCTGAAGCGCCCACACCATGGCGTCGAGCGGATTGGTGATGCAGATGACGAAGGCGTTCGGCGCGAATTTCTTGATGCCCGCGCCGACCTGCTCCATCACTTTCAGGTTGATGCCGAGAAGATCGTCGCGGCTCATGCCGGGCTTGCGCGGGACGCCTGCGGTGACGATCACGACATCCGCGCCCTGGATCGCTTCATAGGTATTCGTGCCCGAGAGCTTGGCGTCGAACATATCGACCGGCGAGGACTCCGCGAGGTCGAGCGCTTTGCCCTGCGGAATGCCTTCCGCGATGTCGAACAGGACGACGTCGCCGAGTTCCTTGAGACCTGCGAGGTGGGCGAGGGTGCCGCCGATCTGACCGGCGCCGATCAAGGCGATTTTGTTGCGAGCCATGGGGAGAAAACTCTTCGCTAGCGTTGAAAAGACTGCGCTGGCTTATCGATTCGACCGTCGCACCGCAACACAACCTCGGGCTTATTTCGGCACCTGATATACATAATACCAGCAGCTAAGCCGGAGGCCGTCTAGATGAAAAACGCCTGCGCGGCGCAGCAAAAGTCGCTGCTTTGCGGGCTTTTTCAGCCCAATTGAAGGTTTCGATTAGCAAGCCCGGATAGGGGCTATTTCTTCAGGTCCGCCGCCTGGCCGTGCGGTAGCGCCAGATACTCGGTCGAACCCATTTCGATGAGGCGCGAGATCGTCCGCTTGAATTCGGTGGCTTCGGTGGTGCCCTCGCCCTGATAAATCTCTTCCCGCTCGGCGGCCGCAGAGGCAATCAGCTTCACCGCGTTATCGTAGAGCGCGTCGATCAGGAGAATGAAGCGCTTGGCTTCGTTCCGCTGCGCCGGGCTCATCACCGGAATGTCCTCGATCACCACCGTATGGAAATGATGAGCGATCTGCACGAAGTCAGCGGCGCCGAGCGGCTGGTGACAAAGGTCTGCAAAATCGAACCGCGCTGCTCCACGGCCCGCGAAGGGCACCTGAATCGTCCTGCCGCGATAGGAAAGCTCCGTTGGAGCGCCGCGTTCGCGGCCGGCTACCTTGCGCCAGACCTCGTCGATCTGCTGCTGCGCTTCGCGGTCGGCAGGCACGTGCCACATCAACGTGCCCGATAGTTTTTCCAGCCGGTAGTCGGTGCGCGCGGCGAGATTGATGGTTTCGCACTTCTGCTGGAGCAGCTTCACGAACGGAAGAAAGAGCGGCCTGTTCAGCCCCTCTTTATATAAATCTTCGGGCGGCACATTCGACGTCGCCACCATGACGACGCCCTGCCCGAACAGGCGCTCGAACAGGCGAGCCAGAATCATCGCGTCCGCGATGTCGTTCACATGAAACTCGTCGAAACAGAGCAGCAGCGCCTCTTCAGCAAGCGCATCCGCGACCAGCGCGATCGGATCGCTGTCCTTGACCCGGCCTTCCTTGATCGCAGCCCGTGCCTGCACCAGCCGGTCCTGCACGTCGGCCATGAACTCGTGAAAATGGGCGCGGCGCTTCTTCTCGACCGGAGCCGTTTCGAAGAAGAGGTCCATCAGCATGGTTTTGCCGCGGCCGACGTCGCCCCACATATAAAGTCCGGACGGTACGGGCCGCTTCGGCCCGCGCGCCATCAGCCAGCCGAGCGACGAGGATTTCGACGGGCGGCGGTAGTCCGCGAGCTCGTTCTGGAGTGTCTGGAGACGCTGGACGGCTTCCGCCTGGGCGGGATCCCGTTCCAGGGCGCCGCTTTCAGCCAGTTCCGCATAACGTTCGGCAACCCCCGTCATGCGAGCGGATGGCCCTTCTCTATTAATAAGACGGCGGGACCTAACCCCGCGGCCGGGATTCGGGCAAGCGGACGAAGGGCTATCTCGCAGGTGCAGCACGGCATTGCACAGCGCGCATTAGGGATTTGTTAACATTCACGAAAATTAGCAAATACATACAAAGAAACAGCACGTTAGCCTGATTTCACGCCTGCCTCTCTTTTGCCTCCGGCACGTCATGCGGCTGCTACATGAGGCGTTCAGTCTTGCAAATTGCTGCGGTGCACATACATGCTTTCCGTGAACGGAAAGGCGGCTGAGATTCGACAGCCCCCGACCGGAGGATTTGAACGATGACCATGAACGAAACGAAGAACGCGCAAATCTACTTCCGCAAGCTTTGGGCCGCCGATACTTCGGCGCTGAAGGCACATCTCCTCCGGCTCGATCCGGAGAGCCGGCGCACGCGTTTCGGCACGCCGGTCGGCGATTATTTCATCGAACAATATGCGGAAAACGCGCTCGGCAATCACTCGATCGCGCACGGCTACTTCGTCGACGGCATCCTGCGCGGCGTCGCCGAGCTGCGCGGCTTTCGCGGCGTCGCTGGCGGTGACGCCGAGGCCGCTTTCAGCGTCGAAAACGACTTTCAGAACCGCGGGATCGGCACTGAATTGTTCTCGCGCACGGTTCTGGCCGCGCGAAATCGCGGAATTTCCAAGCTTTTCGTGAATTTTCTCTCGCAGAACGCCCGCATGCAGGCGATAGCGAAGAAGTTCGACGCGGTCGTAACCTACGACTCCGATGGCGGGCACGCCGAAATCGACGCGCCGCGCGCCAATGCGCTTTCGATCTGGAAGGAAGCGCTGACCGACAGCCAGGACCTCGCGGATTCGCTGATGCAAACGCAGGCCCGCGCGCTGCGTTCGGCATAAAACGCCGTCCCCGGCACTTCCATTCGTTAAAACTTGGTTGCGGGCGCCCTTGGCGCCCGCTTCGCATTTGCGCAACGCCGCGTAAGAACGAATCACTTTGCGCGAATCAGTGCGCGTTTTGCCAAAAAATGACTCGCAGCGAGGTTTTCGGCGCTCATTTTCGCGCGCCTGTGAATAATTTTTTCAAGAGGGTTAAACGATTCCCCGCAGGATTCTTTCTCGAGTCGAAGTGACTCGCGTTCAGAATCGTAGCGCAAAAACACTCCATCGCTAACTCACTGAAAGTTCATGCATTTTCTTTTCAAATGAAGCGCTGCGGAGAGTTTTCGTTGTCAATCGAAAACTGATTCTCGAATCAAGTTTCCGAACGCAACACCTCGTGCATGCGCATGTCAGAACGCACGATATCTGCTCTGCCTATTGGCAAATGACTCAAGCGTGCGCGATATGTCGCTGCCGGTTGTTTGATTCGGAAGCGAATGCCCAGGAGCGACTCAACCAGTCCCATGATGGGCATCTTCGGGATCGAGCCGAAGGATTCATCTCCTTCAAGACCGCGCCGCACGAAGGAGCCGAAAGCTAAATCCGGTTCTGAAGCGCGCAACCCAACATCCGCCAAGAGGCATATCATGGCAAAACGTCGTAAGAAGGCGAAAGCGAAGAAGGCTAAGAAGGCCAAGAAGACGAAGAAGCGTCGCAAGAAGAAGAAGGCGATGTAACTCTTCGCTATTCGCGAATAGTTTTCGATGGCCGTATCCCGCAAGGGATGCGGCCATCAGCTTTTTAGCGGCCCGTTTTCGCGGGCTCCCGCCTTCCCAGAGCCGTTTTCGGCTTCTTAACCGCTCGCAAACTACAAGAACGTCCTCCGGTCCCTGCTACGGGCGCCTCGATGCGATCGTTCCTGCGAGTGTTTTTCGTCTTCTGGATTGCCGCGGCAGCGCTTGTGGGCGTTGCGCTCGCGCTAGCCACGCTGAAGACGGCCGCTTTGGTCGCCTCGGCGTCGCTCTATGGCGCGCTCGCACCCGTCATCCCCGGTGGACAGACCATGGCCGTGCTGGTCTGGGGCATCGTGCTCGGTCTCGTCGTTCTGCCGGTCTTCGCATCCTGCATCGTGATCGTGCTCGGCATCACGCGCATGCTGAAGGGCTGGCCCTTCCGCGCACGCGGCAGCACCGAGTAAGCAGGAATAGGCGCAGCCTCAGAGCTGGCGCGTTACCATCTTCTTCTTGATTTCCGCGATCGCCTTGGCCGGGTTCAAACCCTTCGGACAGGTATTCGCGCAGTTCATGATGGTGTGGCAGCGATAGAGCCGGAACGGATCCTCGAGATTGTCGAGCCGTTCGCCCGTCGCCTCGTCGCGCGAGTCCACAATCCAGCGATTGGCCTGCAACAGCGCGGCAGGGCCCAGATAGCGATCCGAATTCCACCAATAGCTCGGGCAGGACGCCGAGCAGCAGGCACAGAGGATGCACTCGTAGAGACCGTCGAGCTTCTCGCGGTCTTCACGGCTCTGCTTCCATTCCGCCGACGGCTCCGGGGTCGTGGTCTTGAGCCACGGCTCGATCGAAGCATGCTGCGCGTAGAACCCGGTCAGATCCGGCACGAGATCCTTCACCACCGCCATATGCGGCAGCGGATAGACCTTCACCGCACCCTTGCTCTCGTCCATGCCGCAGGTGCAGGCGAGCGTGTTGGTGCCGTCGATATTCATCGCGCAGGAGCCGCAGATGCCCTCGCGGCACGAGCGGCGGAAGGTCAGCGTCGGATCGACGTTGTTTTTGATCCAGATGAGCGCGTCGAGCACCATCGGCCCGCAATCGTCGCGGTCGACGTAATAGGTGTCGATGCGCGGATTGGCGTCGCTGTCCGGGTCGTAGCGATAGACGCGGAGTTCTTCGACGTTCGTGGCGCCTTCCGGCTTCGGCCAGGTCTTGCCTTCGACGACGCGGGAATTCTTCGGAAGTGTCAGTTCGACCATGGCTATTTCTCGTATCTCTCGAATGCAAAGCCCGCCTCGCGGAGCGCGATCAGGGCGTCGTTGAGGGTCTGGAATGCGCCGATCGGAAGGCCTTTCGGTGCGCCCGCTTCCGGCACGATGGTGAAATCGGCCTGGTTGCGGTTCAGCATGGCGAACTTCTTCGCCCCGCCCGCCTTCCAGGCCGCGTCGTCATAGACCGCGAAATCGTTTCCATCCGAAACGAGGGCGAGTTTCATTTAGTAAACCCGCGCCTTCGGCTCGATGTACTGGATCTCGTTCGTCAACGTGTAGGTGTGGACCGGGCGGTAATCGATCGCGACCTTCTTCTTGTCGAAATCAACCCAGGACAGCGTGTGCTTCATCCAGTCCTTGTCGTCGCGCTCGGGGAAGTCCTCGCGGGCGTGCGCGCCGCGCGACTCGGTGCGGTTCAGCGCCGAATCCATCGTGACCACGGCCTGGCTGATGAGATTGTCGAACTCGAGCCTCTCGATCAGGTCGGTGTTCCAGATGAGCGAGCGGTCGCTCACCTTCACGTCGTCGGCGCTGCCGAACACGCCATGAATGAGCTTGTGGCCCTCGGCGAGAATCTCGTCGGTGCGAAACACCGCGCAGTTGGTCTGCATGACCTTCTGCATGTTGAGACGCAGGTCGGCGGTCGATGTCGTGCCGGTCGCATAGCGCAGGCGGTCGAAGCGGTTCAGCGCCTTCTCGGTCGGCGCATTCGAAAGCATCATGTGTTTGTCGTTCGGCGTGAGCTTCTCGGCGCAACGGTCGGCCGCTGCTTTGCCGAACACGACAAGATCGATCAGCGAGTTCGAGCCGAGCCGGTTCGCGCCATGCACCGAGACGCAGGCCGCTTCGCCGATCGCCATCAGGCCGTTCACGATCGTATCGGGATCGCCGCCCTTCTTGGTGACGACTTCGCCATGCGGGTTCGTGGGAATGCCGCCCATGTTGTAGTGCACGGTCGGAATCACCGGGATCGGCTCCTTGGTGACGTCGACGCCCGCGAAAATGCGCGCGGACTCGGAGATGCCCGGCAGCCGCTCGTGCAGCACCGCCGGATCGAGATGGTCGAGGTGCAGGAAAATATGATCCTTGTTCTTGCCGACGCCGCGGCCTTCGCGGATTTCGATGGTCATCGAACGCGAGACCACGTCGCGCGAGGCGAGATCCTTCGCTGACGGCGCGTAGCGCTCCATGAAGCGCTCGCCTTCGGAGTTCACGAGATAGCCGCCTTCGCCGCGCGAGCCTTCGGTGATCAGGCAGCCCGCGCCGTAAATCCCGGTCGGGTGGAACTGTACGAACTCCATGTCCTCCAGGGGCAGGCCGGCGCGCAGCACCATGGCGTTGCCGTCGCCGGTGCAGGTATGCGCCGACGTGCAGGAGAAATAGGCGCGGCCATAGCCGCCGGTCGCGAGAATCGTCTCATGCGAGCGGAAACGATGCAGCGTGCCGTCGTCCATCTTCAGCGCGAGCACGCCGCAGCAATCGCCGTCGTCGTTCATGAGCAAATCGAGCACGAAGTACTCGATGAAGAACTCGGCGCGGTGCTTCAGCGCGGCGCCATAGAGCGTGTGCAGGATCGCGTGACCGGTGCGGTCGGCGGCAGCACAGGTGCGCTGCGCGGTGCCTTTTCCGTAATGCGTGGTCATGCCGCCGAACGGGCGCTGGTAGATCTTGCCGGCTTCGGTGCGCGAGAACGGCACGCCCCAATGCTCCAGCTCGTAGACCGCCTGCGGCGCGTTGCGGCAGAGATATTCGATCGCATCCTGATCGCCGAGCCAGTCCGACCCCTTCACGGTGTCGTACATGTGCCAGCGCCAGTCGTCCTCGCCCATGTTGCCGAGCGCCGCCGAGATGCCGCCCTGCGCCGCAACCGTGTGCGAGCGCGTCGGGAAGACCTTGGTGATGCAAGCCGTCTTCAGGCCCGCTTCCGCGCAGCCGACGACGGCGCGCAGACCCGCGCCGCCTGCGCCGACGACGACGACGTCATAAAGATGTTCGGTGATCGGATAGGCGCGTCCGTTGATCGCGGTCATAATTTACAGCCCGAAGGAAATTTTGAGAACGGCGTAGATGCAGGCGAGCGCCACGCCCCACGTGAAGAAGGTGTTCAGCATCAGGAGCACCACCTTGCGAAACGGCGTGTGCACGTAATCCTCGATGATGATCTGCATCCCGAGACGCATGTGGATCGAAACCGAGATGATCGCGGCGACGAGCAGCACGGCGACGAGCGGCTTCGAAAGTGTAGCGACCACGGTCGCATGCGTGCTGCCGACCAGCGTGACCATGATGCCGATGAGAACGACGAGGAGCAGCACGTTCGCGGCGGCGGTCACCCGCTGCTGCCAGAAATGTTCCGTGCCGTGATGGGCGGCGCCGAGGCCGCGAATGCGGGAAAGCGGTGTGCGCATCGGCCTAGCTCCTGAGCAGAAGGGCCATGGCCCAGAGAAGAATGGTGATCGCGACGGAGCCGATCAGCGTCATGCGGGCGAGCGCCTGCCGCTCTGGCCCGTAGCCGCGCCCGGTATCCCAGATGAAGTGGCGGATGCCGCCCAGCATGTGATGGACGAGCGACCACGTGTAGCCGAGCAGGATCAGTTGCCCGAACCACGAGCCGAAGAAGGCGTTCGCGGTGTCGAAATATTTCGCGCCGCTCGCGGCTGCGACCAGCCACCACGCGAACAGAAGCGTGCCGAAATAGAGCGCGGAGCCCGTGACGCGGTGGACGATGGACATCACCATGGTCCAGGTCAGGCGGTAGATCGTCAGATGCGGCGAAATCGGGCGCTGGCGCGCCGGCGTGTCTGTCATCGCTGGTTCTTTCACAGAAGCGCCGGAGCATTGGCCCCCGGACCCGGCGCGGCAATCCGAAGTCCGCGCAATCCACATAGTTTGGAAAGGCTCTGACTTCGCGTTCGGCGAACCATATTCGGGGCGAACTTCCTCACAAGCCTTATTTAGCGTAGTATTCCTTCGTCAAAAGCGAAGGATTGGCATACCAGCGCCAAACTTGGGATTCGGAAGCGGCCCATGCGTTTCGACCTCTCAGACTTAAGTCTGTTCCGTCACGTGATCGACGCGGGCTCGATCACCCACGGCGCGGAGCGCGCCAATCTCGCACTGGCCGCAGCGAGTACCCGGATCCGCAACATGGAAGACGCGCTCGGCGCGCCGCTGCTCACCAGAAGCAGGCAGGGCGTGGCCCCTACGCAGGCTGGCCGCATTCTCTTGGCGCACGCCCGCTCGATGCTCCAGCAGGCGGAAAAGCTCCGCGAAGAACTCGGCGTCTTCGCGGGCGGGCAGGCCGGACAGATCAAGGTGCTGTCGAACACGAACGCGCTCACCGAGTTTCTGCCCGAAGCACTCGCCTCGTTTCTTTCCGCAAACCCGAATGTCAGCGTCGACCTCGAAGAGCGGCTCTCCGACGAAATCGTGAGCCTGATCGCAGAAGGCGTGGCCGATCTCGGCATCGTCGCGGGCACGGTCGATTCCGGTTCGCTTGAGACCTATCCGTTCCGGCGCGACCGCTTCGTGCTCGTGGTCGCGCACGATCATCCCTTGGCGGTGCGTTCCGCCGTGTCGCTCGCGCAGGTGCTCGACCACGACTTCGTCGGCCTCGACCGCGCCTCCGCGCTGCAACGATTCCTTGCAGATAAAGCCGCGCGCATCGGCCGGCCCTTGCGATTGAGAATTCAGCTTCGCAGCTTCGACGCGGTCTGCCGCATGGTCGAGCGCAATGTCGGCATCGGCATCGTGCCGGAGACCACCGCGCGGCGCGCCGCACTTTCCATGGCGGTCACTTCGGTTTCGCTCAGCGACGGCTGGGCCGAGCGCGATCTCACGATCTGCGTACGCAAATTCGAGGAACTCCCGGCCTTCGCCCGCGAACTGGTCACACATCTCCGCGCGCAGGAGGAGTAAAACCAACTTCGTCATGCCCGGCCTTGTGCCGGGCATCCATGCCTTAGCTGAATCGAAATGCTGTAAAGGCGTGGATGGCCGGGACGAGCCCGGCCATGACGCCTACTTGGGCATCAGCGCCCAGTAGTCGAGATCGAGGATTACACCAGGCTCGTACTCGTCACCATTCTTGTACGGGTGATCCGCGCAGGGACGATCCTTGGTCGCGATCGTGCGAAGCCGCAACGCGCCGGCATCCTTGCGTCCCGGCAGTTCCTGTGCGTCCAGCACCTCGGTCCATGCGAATACGGTGTCGCCCGCGAACAGGGGCGCCACATGCCGCCCGCCGTTGATCGCCGCGATATGGAAGGCATTCGCGAGTCCGTTGAAGGAAAGCGCACGCGCGAGCGAGATCACATGCCCGCCGTAGATCAGGCGCTTCCCGAAGCGGTCGGACTTCTGCGCGAAGTGGTTGAAATGCACCTTCGCGGTGTTCTGATAGAGCCTCGTCGCGATCTGCTGCTCGGCGTCCTCGACGGTCATGCCGTCGACGTGATCGATGCGCTCGCCCGGCGCGTAATCGGCGAAGCGATGCTCGCTGCCGGCAAGCCGGAAGTTGTATTCGCGAACATCGATCGGCAGCAGCCCTCCGCCGAGCATGTCCGGCGTGATCGCGGAGGGAAGCGTCGGCACCACCGGCTCCGGCGGCGTATCGTGCTCGTTTTTCTTCCGCACCATGACCCAGCGCACGTAATCGAGCACTTCGACGCCGTCCTGGTTGAAGCCGGTCGAACGCACATAGACAACGCCGGAGGTTTTGTTCGCGTTCTCGCGGAGGCCGATCACTTCGGAGACCGCGGTAAGCGTGTCGCCCGGATAGACCGGCGCGAGAAAGCGGCATGCCGCGTAGCCGAGATTGGCGACCGCGTTCAGCGAAATATCCGGCACGGTCTTCCCGAACACGACATGGAAGACCAGAAGGTCGTCGACCGGCGCGCGGGGATAGCCGATCGCTTTCGCGAAACTCTCCGCCGACTGCACCGCGAAGCGCGTGCCGTAGAGCGCGGAGTAGAGCGAAACGTCGCCCTCGGTGATCGTGCGCGGGGTCGCGTGATGGATCACCTGGCCGAGGTGGAAGTCCTCGAAGAAATTGCCCGCAGAGGTTTTCGCTTTGGTCACGACCGGGTTCATTGCGCGGCCTCCCGCTGCCGGATCGCATCCGCGACCGCGACCGTGCGCTTCGCAATTTCCGCGTGCAGGATCTCATACATGCGGCCATCGATCAGCAAGACGACCTTGCCGGCGTTTTCCGGATCGTCGAAGGCCGCGACCACCTTGCGAGCGTTCGCGACTTCATCCTCGCCGGGCGAGAAAGCTTCGTTGCAGGGCGCGATGTGCGTCGGGTGAATGATGGTCTTGCCGTCGAAGCCGAGATCGCGGGCCTGTGCCGCCTCTTCCTTCAGACCGTCGAGATTGGAGATATCGTTGTAGACGCCGTCGATCACGTCGATGCCATAGGCGCGGGCGGCGGCGACCGAGTTCGCGAGAAACGGAATGAGCCCTGCGCGCCCGCGCGTGATCTTCGCGCGCGTCTCTTTCGCGTAATCGTTGGTGCCGAGGATGAAGACCGCAAGGCGCGTCTTGTCGTCCTTCGCGGTCGAAGCGATCTGCTCGAGCCGGAACGCGGAAACGGCGGTCTCGATCATGATCCAGATCCGCGTTCTCGCGTCCGCGCCGGCCTGCGCGAGCGCGCGGGCGATGTCCTGCATTTCGTCGGCGGAGGAAACTTTCGGCACCAGAATGGCGTCGGGCTTCGCATCTGCCGCGGCCCTGAAATCGTCCATGCCCCAGGGGGTAGAAAGCGCGTTCACGCGGATCGCGATTTCGCGCTGGCCGTAGCCGCCGGCTTTGACTGCGGCCGTCACCTGCTCGCGCGCGGTCTGTTTCGCATCCGGCGCCACGGCGTCTTCCAGATCGAGGATCAGCGCGTCGGCGGGAAGCGTGCGGGCCTTTTCCAGCGCGCGGGCATTCGAGCCCGGCATGTAAAGGACGCTGCGGCGCGGGCGGATTTTCAAAGGCATCGGGACCCCCAGTTGGACGCCTTGTCCTAGCCCCCACCTGTCCTGCATGCCAACCCCTTGACGGCGCGGCGCGGGTGCATTCTTTCGTAGGAAACCGCCGCGAACCCGAGAAAGAGGAAGCAGCACGTGGATTTTCCCGAACGGCTGAGCGAAGGCTATCGCAAGTTTCTGACCGACCGGCTGCCGGACGAGCAGGCCCGCTTCAAGGACCTCGCAACCCGGGGCCAGAAGCCGGAGATCATGGTGATCGGCTGCTGCGACAGCCGTGTCTCACCGGAGGTCATTTTCGACGCAGCGCCCGGCGAGCTGTTCGTCGCACGCAATGTCGCGAACCTGGTCCCGCCCTATTCGCCGGACGGCGCGACCCGCGCGGTATCGGCATCGCTCGAATTTGCGGTGCAGGCGCTGCGCGTGAAGCACATCGTAGTGCTGGGCCATGCGCAATGCGGCGGCATCGCCGCGCATGCCAACAACATCGAGCCGCTTTCGCCCGGCGATTTCATCGGCAACTGGATGAAGCTGATCGAGCCCGCTGTGCAAAGCATGCCGCGCCGCGCGCACAACGAGAGCGAGCGGGATTACCTCACGCGCCTCGAGAAGGCGTCCGTGCTGCTCACGATCAAAAACCTGATGACGTTCCCTTGTGTGAATATTCTCGTTGGCCGCAGCAAGCTGAAGCTGCACGGCGCTTACTTCGGCGTCGCGGCGGGCGATCTCCTGGTTTACGACGAGCAGGCGAAAGATTTCGTGCCGGTCGCGAAAGCCGAACACGCGGCGGCGGTTGCAGCGCCGAGATTCTAATGCTCGCCTCATCCTGAGGAGCGGGCGAAGCCTGCGTCTCGAAGGATGGGGCGAGTTGCACATGGTTCGAGACGCATCGCTACGCGATGCTCCTCACCATGAGGATGAAGGAAACGCGCATGCCAATGCCTGCCCGAGAAGAATCGAGGGTTGCGGAGCGCCACGAGACGCCACGTTAATTTTGCCGCGCCTGCATTTTCTTCCGGTTGCCCGGATGAAAATGCGCGAGGCGCGTATCGTCTCGCAGCGCTCCGCGATCGGCTTTTGTCGGACGCGGGCCGCGCTTTTCGTGAAGCACGATCAGTGCGCTTCTCCGTCAGCCATGCTCCTGGCAGGCGGTCGTAATGCCGCCGGGCGGAGCCCCGCGCCGTCCCGGATTACGGCTGCGAACCGTATACGGAGACGCCGGCCGTTTCCCGCATGTCAAAACGCCTCATGAACGCGCCCTCGAACGGAAACGGTGGATAGGAATATAGTCCGCACATGCGGAAAGTCAAGATTTTTTGTGATAACCGGGCACGCGGCGACGGTTGCGGCGCCGAGGTTATGATCCTGTCGTCCCGGCCAAGGCACGGAACGCGCCGCGAGCCGGGACCCATAACCACCCGCCTCTCGATTCAGGAATGCAGGGGCTATGGGTCCCCGCTTTCGCGGGGACGACAATAAATTTATTGGCTTACGCCGCCTTCTTCTTCGGCTGCACCAGCTTGCGGTTGACGAGCACTTCCGCGATCTGGATCGCATTGAGTGCCGCGCCTTTGCGCAGGTTGTCCGACACGCACCAGAAGTTCAGGCCGTTCTTGACCGTTTTATCTTCGCGGATGCGCGAGATGTAGGTCGCGTCCTCGCCGGTCGCTTCGAACGGCGTGACGTAGCCCTCGTCCTCGCGCTTGTCGATGACAAGAATACCCGGCGCTTCACGCAGGATCTCGCGCGCCTGATCGGCGGTGATCGGGGTCTCGAACTCGACGTTCACCGCTTCCGAGTGACCGACGAACACCGGCACACGCACGCAGGTGGCTGTGAGCGCGATGTTCGGATCGAGAATCTTCTTCGTCTCGACGTCCATCTTCCACTCTTCCTTCGTGTAGCCGTCCTCGCGGAACACGTCGATGTGCGGAATGACGTTGAAGGCGATGCGCTTCGTGAACTTCTCCGGCTCGACCGAGTCGTTCACATAGATCGCCTTGGTCTGGTTGAAGAGTTCGTCCATCGCGTCCTTGCCGGCACCCGACACCGACTGATAGGTCGCGACCACGACGCGCTTGATCTTCGCAGCGTCATGCAAGGGCTTCAGCGCAACGACGAGCTGCGCGGTCGAGCAGTTCGGGTTCGCGATGATGTTCTTCTTCGTATAGCCGGTGACGGCGTCGGCGTTCACTTCCGGAACGATCAGCGGCACGTCGTCGTCGTAGCGGAAGCACGACGAGTTATCGATCACGACGCAGCCTTGCTTGCCGATCTTGGGCGACCATTCCTTGGAGACGGCAGAGCCCGCCGACATCAGGCAGAAGTCGGTGTCCGAGAAGTCGAAATGCTCGAGCGCTTTGCATTTGAGCACGCGGTCGCCGTACGAGACCTCGACGCCGAGCGAGCGGCGCGACGCCAGCGCCACGACCTCGTCCGCGGGAAACCCGCGCTCGGCAAGGATATTGAGCATTTCGCGGCCGACATTCCCCGTCGCGCCGACTACGGCAACCTTGTAACCCATCGTTCACTCTGGCCGCGAAAAGACGCGGGCCTGCTCCTGCTTTTAACCGGAATGCGGCGGGTTCTACGCGAGATGGGTGACGACGCCAAGCCTCGAACCGGCAAGGCTGGCGGGCCTGAAATGGAGGCCAGAAAATGCAGCCGCATGAGCCGATACCGGTGTTCCGGAAGCTCGCTCCCGAACGGCCCTCACAACGCCTGCGGTTGAGCGGAGCCCGGATTCTAAGGCTGTCTTCCGCCATCGCAGCACTTTCGACGGCGGCCCTGATTGTGCGGATCGCGGCCGAAATCGCGGGCGTCTGATTACTGCTTCAGGAACGGATTCTGGAAACCGCGGGGCTGCTCTCTGACCGGGAAAGCCTTCGCGAGATAATCGAGGATGATCTTGCGATCCTCGCCCTCGAGCTTCGCCATGCCGTGGCGTTCTGTCATGAGCTCGATCGTTTCGTCCCAGCGCTCGCGCGAGAAGCCCTGACTCGCGACCAGCTTGAAGGCATGGCACGCGCCGCACATGTAGAACGCCTCGTCCCGGCCAGGCGCATCCGGAAAGCTTTCCGGCTCCTCCGCCTGCGGCGTGAACTGCTGCTGCGCGAAGGCGGATGGACCTGCCGGTGCTGCAAGCATGAAAACCGCCGCAACGAGAAGGCGGCGGACGGCAAGCGCCGTCCGCCCTTTCGCTTTCACATTCATTGCATCAGCCGATCAGCACCGCGATCCGGTGGAACGGGTTGCCGCCATAGCCGGCCGGATTCCAGTAAGGGGCGACGTGCGGCTGCGCTTTGCCGCTCGCATCGGTCGCGCGCGACCACACCTCATAGTATCCGTCGCTCGGCACCCTCACATTCGCGGTCCAGCGATGCCAGTCGAATCTGTTCTTCGGCTGGCCGAGATTGGCACGCACCCAGGTCTGTCCGAAATCGACCGAGACATCGACCTGCCGCACCGCGAGATCGCCTGCCCAGCTTGCGCCGCGCAGTTTCAGTTCGCGCGTGCCGGCGGCGAGCTTGGTGCCGTTCGACGGCGAAGTGATGATCGAGCGCACCGGCATCGATTCCAGAATCCGCATGTTTTTCGGATCGGCCTTTCCGCCCGGCACCATCGGATTGATGGTCACGCGGTAGCTCGTTCCGGTCATGCCCGGGCCGTCATGCTCCTTCTCACGGATCGTGATCTTGGTCAGCCACTTGTGCGACGCCGATCCGGCCCAGCCCGGCACGAACAGGCGAAGCGGCCCGCCATGTACGTTGTCGAGCGGTTTTCCGTTCATCGCCCAAACGAGCATCGTCTGCGGCTCCATGGCCTTCGCGATGCGGACGCCGCGCGAGAGCGTGAGCCGCTTCGGGTCGCCGGAGAGATGAACGTCGGCGCCGTAGTGCGAAGTGTAGATGCCCGAAGGCTTCACGCCTGCGGTGCGCAGCACGTCGGCGAGCGAAACGCCGGTCCATTCCGCACAGCCCGCGCCGCCATTGGTCCACTGGTTGCCGCTTGCAGGCGGCGAGAAGAACGATCGGCCGTTGCCGCCGCATTCCAGAACCATGCGCAGCGTTTGCGGCCTGAACCGCTTCTTTAGTTCGCCAACCGTGATCTCCACGGGCTTGTTCACTTCGCCGTCGATCGTGAGCTTCCAGCCATCGGCATTCGCCGCGGCCTCCGGCGGGGTACCGTTTTGCCGGATGAAAAACTTCGAGGTCGGCGTGGTGTCGTCGTCGAGCAGATGCTCGGGCGTTTCCGCAACGAGCGGACGGTCGCCGATCACGACGAGGCCTTTGTCCTTGCCGGGGAACTCCAGATATTGCGGACCCTTCTTCTCGGGCGGTGTCGCCTGCGCGAGCGCCGCGGGAACGAGTCCCGAAGGCATGTTCTGCGAGAACGGAATCGATCCGCCAACCATCGCCCCCATCGCGGCAACGCCTGCGCCGCCGAGGAAGCCCCGGCGCGACGGTCCAGCCTTGCGATTGTAAAGCAGCGCGTCCGCGCGCTCCGGATCGTCACGGTACAGCTCGTCGAGCGAGCGCTCGCGCTTTTTCATTTCTTCCTCCCTGGCTTCCGCTTACGGCGGAGCGTGCGGCGAATTATGTTTTTTGCGGATGCGCTTGCGGCGCCGAGTCCACGATTAAACGTATCGCAATACGTGCATCTCTCAACATGCAGCGCAGCAACGCAGTTGCACCTATTCACGTCCGATGAAGCCGGGCGAAGAAAACTCTCGCCAAGGCCATGTAGAAATTGCTGCGACCGCCTGTTGCGGTTGTACTTTCGCTCAGGGCATGGAGCGCGCGCATTCGCTCCTCGCCGTCTTGCGGTCAATGCCTGAAACCGCTTCGAGGAGGAAAGGCGCTCCAGAACAGCGGACGGCTTCGCCGCTCCGGCGCGCAAAATGAGGCCTGCCCGGTTCAGGGCAGGCTCGAAAAACCTAGCAAAATCAACATGAAAGCCCCGCTCCAGATCCGGCAGGCCGTGTGGCTTTCGGCCACTAGGCTGCAAGCGGGGTTCCGGCTAGAAGGTTGGCGGATTTGACGTTTCAGTGAGGAAGACATGC
>CAZFPR010000025.1:0-7988 GCA_964521045.1 uncultured Hyphomicrobiales bacterium | reverse complement strand
CCTTCGGCCAGCGTGACCGTGACGCTCCACGTCGTGTCGTTGCTCAGCGCGACGTATGAGGCCGATGCCCAGCAGCTCCCCGAGCGGCAACCGCGCGTCATCATCAAGAAGCGCAGCTATCTCGACGCGGGCACCGAGGTGAAGCCGCTCTCGAAGAACTATCACTCGCACATCTTCGACAATAACTGGCAGTACTCGACGCTCGGCCCGGACACGCAGGGCGGCGCGCGCATTCCGCTGCCGCGCATGTTCGATCTGCCGAACTTCTGATTTCGTTTCTCACGCAGAAACAAAAAACGCCGGGCGATCTGCCCGGCGTTTTTGTTTTTCGTATCCGGGGCGCTTAGCCCGCGAGCTTGTCGAGTTCCGCGAGGATCGCATCGCCCATGTCCTGCGTGGACACGATCTTGGTCGCGGAGCCGCGGATGTCCGCGGTGCGATGACCCGCCGCCAGCACATTCGCGATCGCTTCCTCGATCTGATCGGCGGCCTTGCCCATATTAAAGGAGTAGCGCAGCGCCATGCCGAGCGAACCGATCATCGCGATCGGATTTGCCATGCCGCGTCCCGCGATGTCCGGCGCCGAGCCGTGCACCGGCTCGTAGAGCGCGCGTCGCTTTTTGGTTTTCGGATCCACTTCGCCGAGCGAAGCGGAAGGCAACATGCCGAGCGAGCCGGTGAGCATCGCCGCCACGTCCGAGAGCATGTCGCCAAAGAGGTTGTCGGTGACGATCACATCGAACTGCTTCGGGTTGCGCACGAGCTGCATGCCGAGCGCGTCCGCGAGCTGATGCTCCAACTCGACGTCCTTGTATTCGCGCTGATGAACCTGATTGACGACCTCGTGCCAGAGCACGCCCGACTTCATCACGTTGCGCTTCTCGGAGGAGGTCACCTTGTTCTTGCGCGCTTTCGCGAGGTCAAACGCAACACGCGCGATGCGCTCGATTTCGTAGGTATCGTAAACCTGCGTGTCGACCGCGCGCTTCTGGCCGTTACCCAAGTCCGTAATCGTCTTCGGCTCGCCGAAATAAACGCCGCCGGTGAGTTCGCGCACGATCACGATGTCGAGGTTTTCGACGAGTTCCCGCTTGAGCGACGAGGCGTCGGCAAGCGCCGGATAGCAGATCGCCGGACGAAGGTTCGCAAACAGCGCGAGATCCTTACGCAGACGCAGGAGACCCGCTTCCGGCCGCACGTCATACGGCACGCTGTCCCACTTCGGTCCGCCGACCGCGCCGAAGATCACGGCGTCGGAGGCCATCGCCTTCTTCATGTCGTCTTCAGAGATGGCCTTGCCGTGCGCGTCATAGGCCGCACCGCCGACGAGACCTTCCTCGATGTTGAAGGTGGCGAGCCCGCGCTTGCCGATCCAGTCGATGACGCGGCGCGCCTGCGCCATGACTTCGGGACCGATGCCGTCGCCCGGCAGCAGAAGAAGATTGAATGTCGGCATGATTTACTCGCTTACTTTAAAAGTGGATTGATCCTCATGGTTCGAGACGTTCCTGCGCCTCATCCTGAGTAGCGAGCGAAGCTCGCGTCTCGAAGGATGGCGCAGGAACTCCTCACCATGAGGCGGCTTTCCTTACGCCCACGGCCGCGAGACGGCGGCTTTCTTTTCGTAGGTGTCGATACTCGATTTCTTTTCCATCGTGAGGCCGATGCCGTCGAGGCCGTTCAGCATGCAGTGCTTCTTGAACGGATCGAGGTCGAACTTGATCGCGCCGCCGTCGGGTCCGCGGATTTCCTGCGCCTCGAGGTCGATGGTCAGCGTCGCGTTCGCGCCGCGCGAGGCGTCGTCGAACAGCTTCTCGAGATCGTCCTTGGAGACCACGATGGGAAGCAGGCCGTTCTGGAAACAGTTGTTGTAGAAAATGTCCGCGAAAGAGGTCGAGATCACGCAGCGGATGCCGAAATCCATCAGCGCCCACGGCGCATGCTCGCGCGAGGAGCCGCAGCCGAAGTTGTCACCGGCGACGAGGATCTTCGCGTTCTTGTAGGCGGGCTGGTTCAGCACGAAGTCCGGGTTCGCCGAACCGTCGTCTTTAAAGCGCATCTCCGAGAACAGGCCCTTGCCGAGCCCGGTGCGCTGGATCGTCTTCAGGTACTGCTTCGGGATGATCATATCGGTGTCGATATTGATAATCCGGAGGGGTGCGGCGACGCCGGTGAGGGTCGTGAATTTTTCCATGACGGGAAACCTGAGACGCGGGTGAATTCGGCAGTTCCTGTCCCACATCGGCCCCATGACGATCAAGGGCCCCCGGCGCTGCCGCCGGAGGCCCTCGAAATCAGGCTTGAAGGCAGGGCTTAGCGCTTCTTGCGCTTGGCCTTGCCGCTCGACTTGGCAGCACGAGCAGGCGCCGCCCGGCCGGAGAAGTAGGCTGTCCCGCGCAATTTGAGCAGGAACATCGGCCACAGGATCAGAAGGATGCCGAGTACCGCCGCCCAGACCAGATCGTTCTGCGTCATCGTCTGCGTCTTGTAGACGGTCCAGGCGAGCGGCAGGAACAGGAAGAGGCCCGAGATCACGCCCGGCGAGAATCGTCCACGGTTCGCAAGCATGGGCAGCAGATGGAAGAAAATGACGTTGATGAGCAGCAACGTCGCGAAGGCGACGATGTACGTCGGATTGCCGAGCACGGCAGCAACAACGCCAAGAAGAAGGATGGCGGCCTCGGTGATGACGTACTCGTTCCATCCGAGCGAGATGTTCATCGTCTTACGCGCCCAGTCATACCAGCCGAGAATGTGCTCCTCGACGACGTGCAACGCATAGGCCGCTACAGCGAGCCACGCTAATACTGTGAGTGACATGGCGTTCCCCTTTTCGAATCAATTTCGTGATTTCGAATCACAAACGCGCGGAGACGTACCACTTTGGTCTAGTGGGAACCAGCAAAGCCGTGTTGCACTGCACTAGGCGAAATCCGGGCCGGCCAGCGCCTCGATGCGCTCCATGTCTTCGTCGGACATCCCGAAATGGTGGCCGATCTCGTGCACCAGCACATGCGTCACCACGCTGCCGAGCGTCTCTTCATGCTCGGCCCAGTAGTCGAGAATAGGCCGGCGGTAGAGATGAACGTGATTTGGCAGCCGTCCCGACTCCGCAACCGCCCCGTCCTGCGCGAGCCCGACGCCCGTAAAGAGGCCGAGCAGGTCGAACGGACCCTCCGCGTCCAACTCTTCGAGCACGTCTTCGTCCGGGAAATCGGCCACGCGGATCACGACATCCCGGCATAGCGCGCGGAACTTCTCGGGCAGCCGCGCGAACGCGGCCTCCGCGAGCATCTCGAATTCGCCAAGCGACGGCGCCGAGAGAGCATCCCAATCCGTAGTTGTCCGGTCGTGAACCTTCGACATCATGGAACTTTCTTTTACGGACGCGCGAAGCTCAAGCCTGAAATGTGCCGTGTTGCTGAACCCGCTGTGAATGGCGGTCTCAGTGTCCGTTCAGGCCGAAAGCGCAATTCTCCTCTCACAGGTCCGCACCCCCTATCGGGCCGGAAACAACGATCGAGAGGAAGCTCAATGTTGAGAACGCTTGTCTTCGCGATTGCCGCCCTGGGCGCGATCGGACTGACGATTTCTTCCACGCCTGCGTCCGCGCGTATCGCAGCGGGAGCGGCAGCACCCACAGTCGAAACCAACAAGGTCGATGTGCGCTGCCACCATCACCGCCGTTCGTCGCGCTTTCACTGCCCGAGCCGGCATCCGCACTGGCATCACCGCCACCACTGGCATGCGCAGCCGTTCTACTGGCAGCCGTACTACCACCACCATCGCTGGCAGAGCCGGCGTCACTGGCGCTGGTAAGCGGCAGCGCGAAGCGAAATACGAAAAGGGCGCCTTTGCGGGCGCCCTTTTACCATGCCGGCTTACCATGATTGAGGCTTTCGCTTTCTCTTTCGCGCGCAGGGATGAATAATCCGCGCAAGAATGGTTAACAGGGAAAGCCGTCCAGATGAAAAACTTTGTCCTTGCGCTCGCTGCCGCCGGCGTACTCGCGCTTAGCGCGCCCGCCGATGCGCGCATCGCCGCGCCGGTGAAGCCGTCGGTGCAGGAGAACGCGATCCAGGCGGGATGCCATCATCGCGACTGCCGCCGCGTGCACCGGCATCATGGCCACTATCACCACAAGCACTACGCGCCGCGCTACCGCTATCACGCCTATGGCCACCACTACGGCCGCCACCATCATCACGCTCGCCGCTACGCCGCTCCGCGCCGCTACCACTATGCTGCGCAGCAGCCGTATTACGCCGCGCAGCCGCAGTATTATGAGGCGCAACCGCAGTACTACGTGGCGCAGCCGCAGCAGAGCTACGCGCAGCCTTATGCCTATGCGGTGACCACCTACTACTACACGCAGCAGCAACAGTATGTGCAGCCGCAGTACAACTACGCGCAGCCCTACTATGCCGCGCAGCCGCAGTATTACGCGGCCCAGCCGCAGCGCTCCTACCAGCCCTATCTCGGCGTGAACTCGCACCTGAGCTTCGGCGTCGGCATATCGACCCGCCGGCATCACCATCATCACTGACGATCTGAAACGGACGGCTTGAACGAAGCACCGGGCCGGGGGAAACCCCGGCCCGTTCGTTTATGGCGGAGGTTCCACGCGGTTACGGAACGCGGTGCGCGGACTTCGCGCATTGAAGTCGAGGGGCCGGGCGCGTAGTAGCTGGGCATGAAACTTTCCCTGCTCGCGGCCATGGTCTCCGCGCTGCTCCTTGCGGCAGCGCCGGCAGCAGCATACGCCGCATCCGCACGCTTTGCCATGCCGTCAGTTCCATCCCTGCGGACGGAAGCGCGAAGCGTTTGTCATCATCTGCGCTGGTCTTCGCAGAGAAAGTGCACGAGCGAGAAACAGCTTCGCTTCGTCACCCGGCCGCCGCTCTATTATCCTTCGCGCTATTTCGACGACCGTCCGCACTATTATTACGAGCAGCGCCGCTTCAATTACTGGAGCGCTTATCCCTGGTACGCGCATCACCGCTGGTACCGCTGGCCGTATCGCCACTGGTAAAGAAAACGGGCGCTCAACCAAGTCGGGTTTACCCGACTTGGTCATTTAACACTGCCGATCTCGGGTAAACCCGAGATCGGTAAGCGCCCGTTCTGATTTCCGATCTTCTATTCGCTCAGTGCTTCGGCCACTCGCGCACATCCACGAAGTGGCCGGCGATCGCGGCAGCAGCAGCCATCGCAGGCGAGACGAGGTGCGTGCGCCCCTTGTAGCCCTGACGGCCTTCGAAGTTGCGGTTCGAAGTCGAAGCGCAGCGCTCCTCGGGCTTCAGCTTGTCCGGGTTCATCGCAAGACACATCGAGCAGCCCGGCTCGCGCCATTCGAAGCCGGCCGCGAGGAAAATCTTGTCGAGACCTTCCTGTTCGGCCTGCGCCTTCACGAGACCGGAGCCCGGCACGATCATCGCGCTCACCGCGTCATGCACCTTCTTGCCGTCGACGATCTTCGCGACCATGCGCAGGTCTTCGATACGGCCGTTGGTGCAGGAGCCGATGAAGATTTTATCGAGCTTGATGTCGGTGATCTTCGTTCCGGCCTTGAGGCCCATGTAGTCGAGTGCGCGCTGCTTCGCGAGCCGCTGGTTTTCGTCAGACAGCTTCGCCGGGTCCGGCACGATGCCGGAAATCGAAACCACGTCTTCCGGGCTCGTGCCCCAGGAAACGATCGGCGGCAGTGCCGCGCCGTCGAGCTTCACTTCCCGGTCGAAATGCGCGCCGTCGTCGGAGTAGAGCGTCTCCCAGTAGCGCATGGCCGCGTCCCAGTCGCCGTTCTTCGGCGAGCGCGGACGGCCCTTGAGATAGTCGAACGCTTTCTGGTCGGGTGCGACCAGACCCGCGCGCGCGCCGCCTTCGATGGTCATGTTGCAGACCGTCATGCGGCCTTCCATCGAAAGCGCACGCAGCGAGTCGCCGGCGAATTCGATGACGCTTCCCGTGCCGCCGGCGGTGCCGATCTCGCCGATGATCGCGAGGATGATGTCTTTCGCGCCGACGCCTTCGGGAAGTTTCCCGTCGACCGTCACGCGCATGTTCTTCGCTTTTTTCTGGATCAGCGTCTGTGTCGCGAGCACATGCTCGACTTCCGAGGTGCCAATGCCGTGCGCGAGCGCACCGAACGCGCCATGCGTCGAGGTGTGGCTGTCGCCGCAGACGATCGTGGTGCCCGGCAGCGTGAAGCCCTGCTCGGGGCCGATGATGTGCACGATGCCCTGACGGCGGTCGTGCTCGTCGAAATATTCGATGCCGAATTCTTTTGCATTGTTCGCGAGCGCTTCGACCTGCGTGCGCGATTCCGGATCGGCGATGCCTTTCGAGCGGTCGGTGGTCTGGATGTTGTGATCCACGACGGCGAGCGTCTTTTCCGGCGCGCGCACCTTGCGCCCCGCCATGCGCAGACCCTCGAAGGCCTGCGGGCTCGTCACCTCATGCACGAGATGGCGGTCGATATAGAGCAGACAAGTGCCGTCGGGCTGCTGATCGACGAGATGATCGTCCCAGATTTTATCGTAGAGAGTGCGCGGTTTCATGAGTTTGGCTCTTGGCTAAATTCTTGGCTAAGTCGGATCGAAGCGGGTGAAGAACGCGCGCAGAAGCGCGAACAGCCGCTTAAAGCGCTGCCTGGATCGAGGCGGTCAGCCGGCCGAAGAAGCGCCCCGGCAGCCGCGCATGATCGCGCAAGACGACAAAGATAAGCCTGCGGGCCGAGCCCGCCTGCGAGCGCTGGTTTTCATGCGTTCTGATCGGCATGGCCGCTATATAGACCCGCCCTGGAGGGGTCGCAACGAGCGGGCGGGAACCCTCAGGTGTCGGCATCCTTGAGCGTGATCAGCGTGCCGCGCTTGAGCTGGGCCGCGACTTTCTGCGCCTCGTCCTCGCTGAACTTCGTACTCGCGCGAATGATGCCTCCGGAGATCTTCTCCACGAGCCGCGCCTTCAGCAGGAGCATGGTGCCGAGACGGATTTCGATGCTGCGGCCGACATTGCGCTCGGTGAAGTTCTCGAACGCGGTCTTCGCTTCCGCGCTCAGCTCGATCGTGACCACCATTTCATTGGTGACCCTGTCGCGCTCGACGGAAGAAGAATGCACTTCGAGACTGATGGTTTCCGCGCGGGCAGGAGCGCCCGGCGCCATCAGCGCCGAAAAAAGCACGAGGATACGGATAACAGAAGCGGCCATCGCCTGATAACGCCCATGCTGCTGCAAGGTTTCCGGCAAAGAAAAAGGCCGGCGGGAATGCGCCGGCCTTTTCTGAATTTGTCGCGAGCGGAAGTTACTTCTTGCCGCCGCCCTTGGCAGCGCGCGTTGCCGCGGCAGCCTTCGGCTTTTCCTTCTTGACCTTTTCGGCCTTCGGCATCGCGGCCTTGATCGCAGCGGCCTCGGCGTCGAGGGCGGCAGCGGCTGCGTCCTGACGCTCGACGATGCGGGCGCGCTTGCCTTCGAGTTCGCGCAGATAATAGAGCTTCGCGCGGCGGACCTTGCCGCGGCGCAGAACTTCGATCGATTCGATGTTCGGCGAGTAGAGCGGGAATACGCGCTCGACGCCTTCGCCGTAGGAAATCTTGCGAACGGTGAAGCTTTCCTGGAGGCCGCCGCCGGAACGCGCGATGCAAACGCCTTCATAGGCCTGCACGCGGGCGCGCTCGCCTTCCTTGATGCGGACGTTCACGATGACGGTGTCGCCGGGCTGAAACTTCGCGATCGGCTTACCGCCGGTGACGCGGGCGATTTCTTCTTTTTCGATGGTCTGAATGAGGTTCATGACAGTTGCTCCGCGCCAGCGATCCGGCGCCGGGAAGTGAAATCCATAACGGGATGGGCGGGGTCTATAGGGGAAGATTCCGGCCTTGTCATGCCTTTTTGCCCCCCTTTGGGGCCGGCAGGTCCGGCCGGCGGGCCATCGTTAATTTCTCGGCCTCGGCGCGGCGCCAGGCGGCGACTTTGGCGTGGTCCCCCGAGG
>CAZFPR010000024.1:26354-30830 GCA_964521045.1 uncultured Hyphomicrobiales bacterium | reverse complement strand
AAGCCGGGCCGGCGAAATCGATCTGGTGGTGAAGCGCGGCAAGCTCGTCGTCTTCGTCGAGGTGAAAGCCCGCGCGGATCTCGACACGGCGGCGGAGTCGGTGCTGCCGCGCCAGAGAAAACGCATCACCGCCGCGGCCGAAGCTTGGCTTGCGGCGCATCCGGAGCATACGAGCCATGACCTGCGTTTCGACGCGGTGCTGATTGCGCCGAAACGCCTTCCGCGTCATATCGAGGCGGCGTTCGAAGCCGAATATTGAGCCGGGAGGCGAGCCTTGGCCCTGAATATCGCAGTCCAGATGGATCCGATCGAGCGGATCAAGATCGCGGGCGACTCCACCTTTGCGCTGCTCTTGGAAGCACAGCGCCGCGGCTATCGGCTATCCTATTACACGCCCGACAAACTTTCGCTTTCCGAAGGCCGGCTCTACGCGAGCGTGCAGGCGCTCGAAGTGCGCGACAAGGCCGGCGATCACTTCACACTCGGCGAAGCAAAGCGCACCGATCTTTCCTCGTTCGACGTGATCCTGCTGCGGCAGGACCCGCCGTTCGACATGAATTACATCACGACGACGCATCTCCTCGAGAAGCTCGATCCGAAGACGATCATCGTGAACAATCCGCGCTCGGTGCGAAACGCGCCGGAGAAAATGTTCGTGATGGAATTCGGCGACCTGATGCCGCCGACTTTGATCACGCGCGACCTCGACGAGATCAAGGCGTTCCGCGCGGTTCACAAGGACATCGTGATGAAGCCCTTGTACGGCAAAGGCGGCGAAAGCGTTTTCCGCGTGGCGCCCGGCGATCTCAACTTCGGCTCGCTCTACGATCTGTTCTCGGTCACCTTCCGTGAAGCCTGGGTGGTGCAGAAATTTTTGCCCGAGGTGAAGGACGGCGACAAGCGCATCATCCTCGTCGATGGCGAATTCGCGGGCGCGGTGAACCGCGTTCCTGCGGAAGGGGATCTCCGCTCCAACATGGTGCGCGGCGGCTCGCCGAAAAAAACCGATCTCTCCGCGCGCGAGCGCGAAATCTGCGACCGGCTTGGGCCGGAACTCAAGAAGCGCGGCCTTCTCTTCACCGGCATCGACGTGATCGCGGGCTGGCTCACGGAGATCAACGTGACTTCGCCCACCGGCATCCGCGCGATCAAGAATCTCGGCGGGCCGGATGTCGCCGCCATGATCTGGGACGCCATCGAGAAGAAGCGCAAATGAACGTACAGACCGACGCCGTGCCCGCGGGCTTCATCGAGTTGCCGTTCTCCGGCGGCGAGCATTTTCTCTCCCTCACCGGCCCGCTTTGGGGCAAGCGCGAGAAGGAGAAGCTCGTACTCGGCTTCCGGGTGGAGAAGCGCCACTGCAACGTCGGCGGCATCTGCCACGGCGGCATGCTGATGACCTTCGCCGACATGCAGCTGGGCTTGGGCGCCCGGTTCGATTCGGAGGAAGACTTCGGCTTCATGCCGACGGTCTCGATGACCGCTGACTTTCTCGCGCCTGCCCCGCTCGGCGCCTGGGTCGAAGGACGCACCGATCTTTTGCGTTCCACACGGAACTTCGTTTTCTGCCAGTGCATCGTGACGTCGAACGGCGCGCCGTCGGTGCGCGCGAGCGGCATCATGAAATCGGGCGGCGCGCCAAACCCGATCAAAGGCCTCCCGAATCTGCGTACGCTATTGAAATAGCGTAGCTATTTTGTTCACGTAATGTTCTTGACGACACGAACGGAGTTCCGTTAGTTTCCTCCGATACTTGGGGGAGAGCCGCTGCCATGGTGCAGCACGTTTCAACCGTCGCATTCGAAGGCGTGGAAGCGCGGCCCATCGACGTGCAGGTGCAGGTTGCGCCCGGACTTCCCGCGTTCAACATCGTCGGTCTTCCCGACAAGGCCGTCTCCGAAGCGCGCGAGCGCGTCCGCGCGGCGCTGACCGCGTCGGGCCTCGCGCTTCCGGCCAAACGCATCACCATCAATCTCGCGCCTGCGGATCTGCCCAAGGAAGGCAGCCACTACGATCTCCCGATCGCGCTCGGCTTGATGGCCGCGATCGGCGCGATTCCTTCCGATGCCACAGAAGGGTTCATGGTGGTGGGGGAGCTGGGCCTCGACGGATCGCTCGCGCCGGTCTCCGGCGTACTGCCCGCGGCGGTCGCCGCGAACGGACGGGAACAAGGTTTGATCTGTCCCGCGCCCTGCGGCGCGGAAGCGGCCTGGGCTTCGCCTGAAATGAACATCGTCGCGCCCCGCTCGCTCCTGCAACTCGTGAACCACATGCGCGGCACGCAGGTTCTGATGCGGCCTTCGCCGAAGATCCGCGAGTTTCCCGAGAGCCCGCTCGACCTCAAAGACATCAAGGGACAGGAAAGCGCGAAGCGCGCTTTGGAAATCGCAGCGGCCGGCGGACACAATCTCCTGATGGCGGGGCCGCCGGGCTCGGGCAAATCGATGCTCGCCGCGCGCCTGCCGACGATCCTGCCGCCGCTTTCGCCGTCGGAGCTGCTCGAAGTCTCGATGATCCAGTCGGTCGCGGGCGCGATCGAAGGCGGCGCGCTCACGAACAAGCGCCCGTTCCGCAATCCGCATCACTCCGCGAGCATGGCGGCGATGGTCGGCGGCGGATTGCGCGCAAAGCCCGGCGAGGTTTCGCTCGCGCATCTCGGCGTGCTTTTCCTCGACGAGTTTCCGGAATTCTCGCCGCAGGTACTCGATTCGCTGCGCCAGCCCTTGGAGAGCGGCGACGCCGTGATCGCACGCGCCAACCACCGCGTGACTTACCCTGCGCGCTTCCAGCTCGTCGCCGCGATGAACCCGTGCCGCTGCGGGCGCGCGACCGAACTCGGCTTCACCTGCAAGCGTGCGCCGAACGTGCGTTGTGCCGCGGATTATCAAGCGCGTGTTTCGGGTCCGCTGATGGATCGCATCGATCTTCACATCGAAGTGCCGGCGGTGTCGGCTGCGGATCTCGTGCTGCCCGCGCCCTCCGAAGGCAGCCGCGAAGTCGCCGCCCGCGTGGCCGCGGCACGCGAGATCGCGGTCGCCCGCTTCAAGGCGCTCGGGCGCGAGGATTTGCGGACCAACGCAGAGGCCGACGCCAAGCTGATCGAGCAGCTCGCGGCCCCCGACGCCCCCGGCCTCGCGTTACTGCGGGACGCCGCCGACGCGATGAAATTGTCCGCCCGCGGCTACCACCGCGTGCTGAAGGTCGCCCGCACCATCGCCGACCTCGACGGCGCTGCCTCGGTCGGCCGCGCGCATCTTGCGGAGGCACTTGCCTACCGCGCGGCGCAGGATCGTGTGGCGCTCGCGGCGTGACGTTAACGCCCTCTTAACCACCGGCGCATTTTCGGAGCCTGCGCGCGTCCCGATTTGCGCGCATTAAGCGCCGGAGTGTCATCCTCTGGACCATAGTTCCGCGTTCCCGAAGGTCCGTCATGACGAAAGCCTTTCGTCGCCGTTTCACGTTTCTGGCTCTCTCCGGCGCCGCCGTACTCGCGCCGGCGCTCGCCCATGCACAGGAGCTGATTTCCGACGGCCCCGATCTCGGCTGGATCGGCCTCGGCGGCATGATCGCCTGTGCGATCGGGATCGTGTTCGGCATTCTGAACCGCCGCGCGCTCGCGCTACGCGAGAAGATGCGGCGCATCGAGAACGAGGTCGAGGAACGCGACGACAAAATCTGGGCGCTCGAAGAGCGTCTCGCGCATCTCACCGCGCTCGTGGACGGTCAGGACGACCTCGTGCTGCGCGAAGACGAGCACGGCCGCATCACGCATGCGAGCGCCGCGGTCTGCACGCTCGCCGGCAGGGAATTGAAAGAGGTTCTCGGCAAGCCTCTGAAGTTCGACGTGCTGCATGCCGGCGCCCGCACGCAGATGCAGGACGGCACGCGCAGCTACGATCAGGAGATCGCAACGACGAACGGCCCGCGCTGGATCGCGTGGAAGGAAGCGGCCGTCCGCGGCACGGACGGCGAGGTCATCGAAATTCAGCGCACCGGGCGCGACATCACTTCGCGCGTCGCCACCGAACGCGCGCTCGGCGAGGCACGCGAGCAGGCGGAAGCGGCGAGCCGCGCGAAGTCGCGCTTCCTCGCGGTGGTCAGCCACGAAGTACGCACCCCGATGAACGGCATTCTCGGCATGACGCAATTGCTGCTGGAGACGCCGCTCAGCCAGGAACAGCAGGCTTATGCACGCGCGGTGAAATCCTCGGGCGAAGCACTGCTCGGACTGATCGAGGAGATTCTCGACTTCTCCAAGATCGAAGCCGGCCGCATCGAACTCGACGAGGCTCCGTTCGACGCCGCCGAACTCGTCACCGAAGTAATCGAACTTCTGGCCCCGCGCGCACAGGCGAAGGGCATCGAGATCGCCGCGCAGTTTTCCGCCGATCTGCCCCGGACGGTTTCCGGCGACGCGTTGCGGCTGCGGCAGGTGCTGCTCAACCTCGCCGGCAATGCCGTGAAGTTCACCGATCG
>CAZFPR010000024.1:14686-26344 GCA_964521045.1 uncultured Hyphomicrobiales bacterium | reverse complement strand
GGAACGCGCGCAGGACAAAATCAGATTCACCGTGCGCGATACCGGCCCCGGCATCGATGCCGATGCACAGGCGCGCATCTTCGAGGAGTTCGAACAGGGCGACGGCACGCTCGCGCGCAAGCACGGCGGCACCGGCCTCGGGCTCGCCATCGCGTCCCGCATCGTCGAGCGGATGGGCGGCGAAATCGCGCTTTCCAGCGACAGCGGCGGTGGCACCGTGTTTCGCTTCGCGATCAAGCTCGACGCCATCGAAGGCTCCGAAGTCGCCGCACCGGACTTCTCGGATACGGATGTGCTGGTGCTGTCACCGTCTCCGGTCGTCGGCCCCCTCATCGCAAATCAGCTCGAACAGTGGGGAGCGCGTGTGGCGCTCTCCGATACCCGCGCGCTTGCCGACACACTTCTGCCCGAACGTCACTGGACTCACTGCATCATCGACCGCGCTTTCGGTCTCGACGAATGTCTCACGCTCCACGAATTGGCGAAACGCAACGCAGCGCATTGCCATGTGCTGCTGACGCCTTCCGAGCGGCGCGAGTTGCCGCGCATGAACGAGAGCGGTCTTGCGAGCTATCTGATCAAGCCCGTGCGCGCGCAGTCGCTTGCCGCGCGTCTCTCCGATCCCGCCGCGGATGCTTCGATCGCGGAGCATGAGCCCGGCACATACGTGAATACTTCGGCAAAGGACGCGCTTTCGATCCTGGTCGCGGAAGACAACGACATCAATGCGCTGCTGGTGCAGGCGTTGCTCGCGCGCATGGGGCATCGCGTTACCGTAGTCGCGGACGGTGCGGTCGCGGTGAATGCGGTCGCGAGCGCGCAAACGATCGGTGCTCCGTATGACGCCGTGCTCATGGATCTGCATTTGCCCGGGATGGATGGGCTGGAGGCCACGCGCCGGATCCGTGCGCTCGGCGGAGCGGCGGGCAAGATTCCCGTGATCGCGCTGACCGCGAATGCCTTCCCCGAGGACCGCGCGAACTGCCGGGCGGCGGGGATGAACGGTTTCGTCACCAAGCCCGTCGACCGCAAGCGCCTCGAAGCGGCGCTCGCGGAGGCCCGCGAAAGGCAGCCGATGGCAGCGGTGGGAAGTGCCGCCTAGCGGCTTTTCCTTTGATTACAAGGCTTTAGAGCGGGGTTGGCTTGCCGCATCGTTGTCATGATCCCGTTCAATACCTATGTTCCATAGAGAGAGACGGACCTACGAATCAGTTGCCTGATCGCGTTTTTGAAGTCCGCATCCCCTGAGGGAACCGCACACGCCATGAATCACCTCGTCTCGCGCGGAACGGTCGCGAACCTTCTGCCTAAGCTGCGCGCCTATAGCGGGTTGCGGCTGTCGGCGGCGAAAAGCGATTTTGCCCAGACGCTCGGCCGCAGCGGCTCGCTCGAAGTGAAGATCGCGCGGAAGGCGCATGAAGTGCGCAGCGCCCAGCGGCTTCGCTACAACGTCTTCTACAAGGAAATGTCGGCGATCCCCGCCGCCGCAACCCTGATCGCGCGCCGCGACGTCGATGCTTTCGACACGATCTGCGATCACCTGAACGTCGTCGATCACGACTGGCCGCGGATCGTGTTCGGGCTTACCCGCCCGCGCGTGGTCGGCACTTATCGCCTGCTGCGGCAGGAAATCGCCGCCGACCATGGCGGCTTCTACACCCAATCCGAATTCGATATCGGCGCGCTGATTGCGCGTCACCCGCAGCTGCGCTTTCTGGAACTCGGCCGCTCCTGCGTGCTGCCGCCGTACCGGAACAAGCGCACGGTCGAGTTGCTGTGGCACGGAATTTCGAACTACGTCGCGCAGCACCGTCTCGACGTGCTGATCGGTTGCGCTTCGCTCGAAGGCACGAACCCGGACAAGCTCGCGACCCAGCTTTCTTTCCTGCATCACTTCGCGCGCGCGCCGGAGCAGTGGCGCGCATCCGCGCTGCCGTCGCGTTACGTCGAGATGAACCGGATGCCGAAGGAAGCGATCGACGCCAAGCTCGCGCTTCGCGAACTGCCGCCGCTGGTGAAGGGCTATCTGCGGCTCGGCGCCTATATCGGCGACGGCGCCGTGGTCGATCATCAGTTCGGCACCACCGACGTCCTGATCGTGCTGCCGATGCAGAACATCACCGCGCGCTACCGCGACAAGTTCGTGGGCGGCGCGGAAGAACAGAAGATCGCGGCTTAAAGCTTTCCGGCCCTTATAGTTTTCTAAGAGCCACCGACTGGATCGAGTGATCCTCGCCTTTCCTGAGGATCAGGCTCGCGCGCTGGCGCGTCGGCAGAATGTTCTCGCGCAGATTCGTAAGATTGATCCGCGACCAGATCGAGCGCGCGATCTCCTGCGCTTCCTTGTCCGTCACCTGCGAGTAGCGGTGGAAATAGGACAGCGGATCGCGGAACGCAGTCGAGCGCAGCGCGCGGAAGCGCTCGACGTACCAGCGCTCGAGCACCTCTTCCGAGGCGTCGATATAGACCGAGAAGTCGAAGAAATCGGAGACGTAGGGGATCGCCTTGCCGTCCTTCGGCGGACGGCCCGTCTGCAACACGTTCAGCCCTTCGACGATCAGGATATCCGGCTGATCCACCTCGATGGTCTCGCCCGGGATCACGTCATAGGAAACGTGACTGTAGACCGGCGCCTTCACTTTGCGCTGGCCCGCCTTCACGTCGTGCAGGAAGCGAAGCAGCGCCGGAAGATCGTAGCTTTCCGGAAAGCCCTTCTTCTCCATCAGCTTTTCTTTTTCCAGCACCGCGTTCGGAAACAGAAAGCCGTCGGTGGTGACGAGTTCGACCTTCGGGGTGTTCGTCCAGCGCGCGAGCAAGGCCTGCAACACGCGCGCCGTGGTGGATTTGCCGACTGCGACCGAACCCGCAACGCCGATGATGTAGGGCATCTTGCCGTCGCGGACGCTCAGGAATTCCTGCAAACCGCCGAACAGCTTCTGCGCCGCCTCGACATAGAACGCGAGCAGACGCGAGATCGGGAGATAGATCTCCTCGACCTCTTTCATCGACAGTGTGTCGTTCACCGCCTGGAGATGGACGATCTCGCCGTGCGTCAGCGTCATCGGCGTGTTTTCGCGCCGCGCGGCCCATTCCTCGCGCGAGAAGACGCGATAGGGAGAGATTTCGGTTTCGACGCGCTGTTCCATGACGGCTCAGCTTTACTCTTGCACTAGAAAACGAACTTACTTGCGCGAGGCTTTTTCCTCGAGGCCGGACTGCGCGGTGCGCTTCGCCAGTTCCTCATAGACCTCTTCAATCCCGACCCCGCGCGCCTTCATCACCACCAGAAGATGATAGAGCAAGTCCGCGCTTTCCGCGACGACCTGTTCTTTGGTGCCGATGGTGGCGGCGATCACGGTTTCGGTCGCTTCTTCGCCGAGCTTTTTCGCGCTTTTCTCGATTCCGGCGTCGAGCAACTTGCGCGTATAGGACTTCTCCGCGCTTTCTAGAGCGCGTGAGGCGATGATCTTCTCCAGGTCCGCAAGCGTGAAGTTTGCCATGAACGCGGCTTTATCAGGCGTCCAGCCGCACGGGAAGTCCGGCCTTGGCCATGTGTTCTTTCGCTTGGCGAATGGTGAATTCGCCGAAGTGGAAGATCGAGGCGGCAAGGGCTGCGGTCGCGTGTCCATCGCGGATGCCTTCGACCAGATGATCGAGCTTGCCGACGCCGCCCGAGGCGATCACCGGCACCGGAACCGCGTCGGCAATCGCGCGGGTGAGCGCCACGTCATAGCCGATCTTGGTGCCGTCGCGATCCATCGAGGTGAGCAGGATCTCGCCCGCACCCAGTGAGACCACTTCGCGCGCGTAGTCGACGGCGTCCAGCCCGGTCGGGTTGCGGCCACCGTGCGTGAAGATTTCCCAGCGCGGCGCCTCGCCTTCCGGCGAGACTTTCTTCGCATCGATTGCGACCACGATGCATTGCTCGCCGAATTTTTCCGCGGCCTCCTTGACGAAGACGCGGCGGCTTACCGCGGCGGTGTTGATCGAAACCTTGTCGGCTCCCGAAGAAAGAAGCGCCCGAACGTCTTCGACCGTGCGTACGCCACCGCCGACCGTGAGCGGCATAAAGCATGCCTCCGCCGTGCGGCGTACGATCTCAAGCAGCGTTCCGCGCTCTTCGTGGCTTGCGGTGATGTCGAGAAAACAAAGCTCGTCCGCGCCCGCGGCGTCATAGGCCTTCGCCGCTTCCACCGGATCTCCGGCATCGCGCAGGTTCACGAACTTCACGCCTTTGACGACGCGGCCATCCTTCACATCGAGGCAGGGGATCACGCGGACTTTGAACATCTAGGCGCCCTTCAAAAGCTTCAGCGCTTCCGCAGGATCGATGCGGCCGTCATAGAGCGCGCGGCCGGCGATCGCGCCTTCGAGCTTTTTCGCGCGCGGCTGCAAGAGCGCCTTCACATCGTTGATCGATGCGAAGCCGCCGGAGGCAATCACCGGGATCGAAACGGATTCGGCGAGCGCGATCGTGCTGTCGAGATTCAGGCCCTGCAACATGCCATCGCGTTCGACATCGGTGTAGATGAGTGCCGCGACACCCGCGCCTTCGAAGAGCTTCGCGACCTCGACGGTTTCAAGCTGCGTTTCCTCGGCCCAGCCGGAAATCGCAACCTTGCCGCCTCGCGCGTCGATGCCGATGGCAACTTTGCCCGGAAACTTTCGTGCGGCTTCCTTCACGAAAGCCGGTTCGCGCACCGCTGCCGTGCCGATGATGACGCGCGAAATGCCTTCCGAGAGCCACGACTCCACCGTCGCGATATTGCGGATGCCGCCGCCGAGCTGCACCGGGATTTTCACGGTCTTCAGAATTTGCGCGACCGCGAGCGCGTTCACCGGCTTGCCCGCAAAGGCGCCGTCGAGATCGACGAGATGCAGCCACTGGAATCCCTGATCCTCGAACTGCTTTGCCTGCTTCGCGGGATCGGAATTGAACACGGTCGCGCGCGCCATGTCGCCCTGTTGCAGGCGCACGGCCTCGCCGTTTTTAAGATCAATTGCGGGAAAGAGGATCATGGCCGCAGCTCACTCTTGGATGCGAACATATCCAGAACGTGGGACTCGACTCTTTTGGGGAATCGTGCTGATTCCGACTCACCCCCTAGGTTTAGCGGCCAGTGGGGGTGAGTCGGTACTAAATGTCGAATCATCAGCATAAGGACAAGACGACCATGAAGACCTACCTCATCAGCTACGACCTGCTCAAGCCGGGTCGCGACTACTCCAAGCTTCACGATGCCATTAAGGCAATGGCGAATGGTTGGTGCCACGCTCTTGAGAGCGTTTGGCTCATCAACACCTCGCTCTCTGCCAGCGAGATCATCGACAAGCTCATTCCGCATGTTGATAGCAATGATCGCCTTATCGTGATCCTGCAAGGCAACGACTGGGCTTCGTATAACCTCGCGACCAACAAGAACGATTGGGTGAAGAACCACGCACGCTTGGCTGCCTAGCATCTACAAGAGTGGGCGTCCGCAAGGGCGCCCACCAAAAATCACGGCTTCCACTTGAGAAAATTGGCGAGCAAGGCGAGCCCGAGCTTCTGGCTCTTCTCGGGATGAAACTGCGAGCCCGCGATGTTGTTGCGTGCGACGAAGGCGGTGATCGGCCCGCCATACTCGGCCTGCGCGATCAGATCGGAATCGTCCGCGGGCTTCAGATGATAGGAGTGCACGAAGTAAGCGTGCTGGCCGCGGTCGCCGAGCGAGATTCCGTCGAACAGCGCATGCTTGCGCTTCACGCGCAACGTATTCCAGCCCATATGCGGGATCTTGAGCGAGGGATCGCTCGGCGCGATGCGGTCCACTTCGCCGCGCAGCCAGCCGAGCCCGTTGAATACGCCATGCTCCAGCCCGCGCTCGGCGAGCAACTGCATGCCGACGCAGATTCCAAAAAAAGGTTTTCCCTTTTTCAGCGTGGCTTCGTTGAGTGCGGCGACCATGCCCGACACCGCATCCAGCCCGCGCTTGCAGTCGGCGAAGGCGCCGACGCCCGGAAGCACGATCCGCTCTGCGCGGCGCACGTCGTCGGGATCGCTGGTCACGACGATCTTCGCGTTCACGCCGCTTTCGCGGGATGCGCGCTCCAGCGCTTTCGCGGCGGAGTGAAGATTGCCTGAGCCGTAATCGATTACTGCGACGGTCATCGCTGCCCCGGCGTCGGAAACATGCCGATCACTTGCTGGTCGGCGTCTGCGAGTTTCGTATCGGGATAGGCGGGCGGCACGGCGCCCGGCGCGTAAGGATAGTCGCTCTTCGGCGCGGACAGCTTCCAGGGCTCGAAGAAGCGCCGCTCAGCGGTTTCCAGATCTTCCGCGATCACGACGCCGGCATCGCGATAGCCGCTGCGCAGAAGTTTTCTGGCGCGCATACTGACCGCCTCAAGACCGAAAATCAGCGACGGAAAGATCGAGGCCGCCATGCCGGCATAGGGACCGAAGCCGAGTGCCACGCCGATCATGGTGATCGCAACGAAAGCGACAAGCCATGCAGCGAAGCCGAGCCAGAGGCGATGGCGAAGCAGCCAGAATGGCGTGAAGATGAAAGCCCAGACCGAAAATTTTTCGCGCAGGAATACGACGCGCTCCGCAGCTGCCTGCGTGCGCGTTCCGTCATCGGGCTCGAAAACTTGATAGGTCGGCACTTCTCTAACGCCCTGCCTGCTTCGGTTTCATTTCATGGCGCGAGAGCCGCAAATCCAGCGGCCCCGCTGATCGGATCAATCGCCCGGACTACGCGCCCAGACTGCCCTTGGTCGATGGAATTTCCGTGGCAGCCGCAGGATCGATCGAAAACGCGATCCGGAGCGCGCGGGCGAGGCCCTTGAAGCAGCTCTCGGCCACATGGTGCGCGTTTTCGCCGTAGAGCGTCTCGACGTGCAGCGTCACGCCCGCATTCATCGCGAAGGCCTGGAAAAACTCGCGCACCAGATCGCAGTCGAAGTCGCCGATCTTGTCGCGCGGGAAATCGACCTTGAACACAAGCACCGGACGGCCGGAGACGTCGATGGCAACCCGTGTCAACGTTTCGTCCATCGGCATATAGACGCTCGCGTAGCGCGTAATCCCGCGCATGTCGCCGAGCGCTTGGCGAACCGCCTGGCCGAGCACGATGCCGACGTCTTCGGTGGTGTGGTGCTGGTCGATGTGCAGGTCGCCTTTGGCCTTCACCGTCATGTCGATCCGCGCGTGGCGCGACAGGAGATCGAGCATGTGGTCGAAAAAGCCGATGCCGGTCGCAATCTCGTTCTGGCCCTTGCCGTCGAGATTAACCTTCACCGAAATCTCGGTTTCCTTGGTTTTGCGGGCGATTTCGCCGGTACGCATGAATTGGCTCCTCGGAAGGCGGGGGTAATAGCAGCCTCCCGCATGGCCCGCCACACATTGCCCGTATGACCTTTCCGGATGGTTTTCAGCACCCTAGATATGGAGCCGGAGGCCCCTTCATCCATGAGCACCCCCCACAAACCTGATGTTTTCTACGGCACGACCATCGTCGCCGTCCGCAAGGCCGGCAAGGTCGCGATCGCAGGTGACGGCCAGGTCTCCTTCGGCAACACCGTCATGAAGTCGAACGCGAAGAAAGTCCGGCGGCTGACCGGCGGCAACGTGATCGGCGGCTTCGCAGGCGCCACCGCGGACGCGCTGACCCTGTTCGACCGGTTGGAGGCCAAGCTCGAGCAACACAAAGGCCAGCTCGCGCGGGCCTGCGTCGAGCTTGCGAAGGACTGGCGCACCGACCGCTACCTGCGGCGGTTAGAAGCCATGATGCTGGTCGCCGACAAGGACATCACGTTGCTCATGGCGGGCACAGGAGACGTGCTCGAGCCCGAGAACGGCATCGCCGGCATCGGTTCCGGCGGCTCGTTCGCGCTCGCCGCCGCGCGAGCGCTTGCCGACTCCTCACATGACGCCGAGGAAATCGCGCGCCGCGCGCTCGATATCGCCGCCGACATCTGCATCTACACGAACCGCAACGTCACCATCGAGACCATCGGATGATCCGGGAAAGCGACCTGGAGCAAGCGGTTTCGCAGAGCGTGATTACCGCGGAGCAGGCGTCGAAGCTGCGCGAGATCGCACAGGCGCGCGTGCGGCAGCCGCACGGCACCAACGAGCGCTTCAACATCGTGAACAACCTCGCCGAGATTTTCGTCTCCATCGGCCAGATTCTGTTCTTCATTGCGCTTTTCGTCTTCGTCGGAAGCTATGGCGCAAATGCCGCGATTGCGATTCCGATCGCTGGCATTGCCGCCGGCTGGGCGATGGCGGAATTTTTCGCGCGATATCGCAATATGCGCTGGCCCGCGATCGTCGCAAGCATCGCTGCCGCGGCTTGCCTCGCCTGGCTGACTGCCGTCCTTCTGGGCGGGCTCGACTCGCAGAATCGGGAAGCCGTCTGGAAGCTCGCCGCACTCGCAGGCGCCGTCAGTCTCGGCTTGTCGCTTCTGCGCTATCGCCTGCCGTTCCTCGTGCTTCCTTTCGTAAGCGTTTCAGGCGCGCTCTTGAGCTTCGTGCTGCCGTGGCCTCGCGAGATCACGATGGTTGTCGCAGGCGGAGCGGCGCTCGGCGCCGCGGTCATTCTCGATCTGCGCGACCGCGAACGGATGACCCGCAAGGGGCAGTTCGCGTTCTGGCTCTATGTCGCCGGAGCGCCGATGTTCCTGCACCCGGTTTATTCTTCGACCACTATGCTCGGTCAGTCCGGGGCAGCAATGGCCGGCGTTCTCGTGATCGCGGCGATTGCCTGCCTGTTCGGCCTGCTGCTCGACCGGCGCTCGCCGATCGTCGCTTCGCTGATTTATCTCGGCGTCGTGATCGGCTGGGGCGCACAGGCGCTTTCGGTGTCGCCGCAGATTCAATTCGCGCTCGTTCTCTTCATCCTCGGCGTCGGCGTCATGCTGCTCGGCGTATGGTGGAAGCAGGCGCGCGAAACCGTGCTCGGCGTGCTGCCCTCGACACTCACGCGGCGCCTGCCGCTCACGGAGAACCGCTGAATGAAAGCTATGGCACCCGGCGCGGATCACGCAGACGCGGTGAGACGCACACGGCTCTTTCTGCTGCTGGCGCTCGCCATCGTCGTTGCCCAGGCACTGATCTTATACTGGCTCGGCCGCACGCCGATCTGCACCTGCGGCTACGTGAAACTCTGGGAAGGCAACGCTTTCGGCGAAGGCAACTCGCAGCACCTCTCCGACTGGTACACGCCGTCCCACATCGTTCACGGTTTTATTTTTTATTGGTTCGCCTGGGCGGTCTTCAGGAAATCCTCCATCGCATGGCGCTTTGCCGTCGCGGTTTTCATCGAAGCGGCGTGGGAGGTGGTCGAGAACACGAGCTGGATTATCGAATACTATCGCGGCAACACCGTCTCGCTGAATTACTACGGCGACAGCATCATCAACTCGGTGATGGACGTCGTTTGGATGGCGCTCGGCTTTCTGGTCGCGTGGCGCGCACCGGTGCTCGTCACCGTATTCCTCGCACTGGCGATGGAGGCCCTCGCCGCCTATGTAATCCGCGACAACCTCACGCTGAACATCCTGATGTTCATCTACCCCTTCGAATCCATCAAGGCTTGGCAGACCGCCATCGGCCCGTAAGACAGAGTACCAATGTCCGACTTCTCGCCCCGCGAAATCGTCTCCGAACTCGACCGCTTCATCGTCGGCCAGCACGACGCGAAGCGCGCGGTCGCGATTGCGCTCCGTAATCGCTGGCGGCGGCTGCAACTCGACGACAAGCTGCGCGAAGAGGTGCTGCCGAAAAATATCCTGATGATCGGGCCGACCGGCGTCGGCAAGACCGAGATTTCGCGGAGGCTCGCCAAGCTCGCGAACGCGCCGTTCCTGAAGGTCGAGGCGACCAAGTTCACCGAGGTCGGCTATGTCGGCCGCGATGTCGAGCAGATCGTGCGGGACCTTGTCGAGATCGGCATTGCGATCACGCGCGAAAACAAACGCCGCGACGTGCAGGCCCGCGCGCATGTCGCAGCCGAAGAGCGCGTGCTCGACGCTCTGGTCGGTCCCGCGGCAAGCCCCGCCACGCGCGAAAGCTTCCGCAAGCGGCTGCGCGCAGGCGAACTCGACGACAAGGAAATCGAAATCGAGCTTTCCTCTTCCGGTAATCCGCAGATGCCGATGATCGACATTCCCGGCATGCCGGGCGCACAGATGGGCGCGATCAATATCGGCGATATTTTCGGGAAAGCGTTCGGCGGCAAGCCGAAGTCGCGGCGCGTGAACGTGAAGGACGCGCACCCGCTGCTGCTCGCGGAAGAGTCCGACAAGATGCTCGATCAGGAGCAGCTGACGCAGGAAGCGATCCGGGTTGTCGAGAACAACGGCATCGTGTTTCTGGACGAGATCGACAAGATTTGCGCGCGCGAAGGCCTGCGCGGCGGCGACGTTTCGCGCGAGGGTGTGCAGCGCGATCTGCTTCCCCTGATCGAAGGCACCACGGTGAATACGAAATACGGCCCGGTGAAATCGGACCATATTCTCTTTATCGCGTCAGGCGCGTTTCATGTGGCAAAACCCTCGGATTTGCTGCCCGAATTGCAGGGCCGCCTTCCCATTCGCGTCGAACTGAATGCGCTTACACGCGATGACTTCCATCGCATTCTGACCGAAACCGAGGCGAGCTTGATCAGGCAGTCGGTCGCGCTGATGAAGACCGAGGAAGTCGAACTCGTGTTCACCGATGACGCCATCGACGCGATTGCCGATATTGCGGTCGAAGTGAACGCGCGGCTCGAAAACATCGGCGCACGCCGCCTCCAGACCGTGATCGAGCGGGTGCTGGATGAAATCAGCTTCACCGCGCCGGACAAGTCCGGGGAGAAGGTTACAATTGACGGCGACTATGTGAAGAAGCGCGTCGCCGATCTCGCGAAGGACGCGGATCTTTCGCGCTACATTCTCTAAAGTCTTTTTATTGAAGCGTGGCCTTATCCGAAAACCGCTTCACACTTTTCGGGGCCACGCTTTATCGGCGCCTGCGCACGCGAATGTAAAGCGCGCCCGCGCCGCCGTGACGTATCCCTGCTTCCTCGAATCCGATCACGAGCGCGCGGAACTCGGGCAGCGAAAGCCATAGCGGCACCTGGCGTTTCAACACGCCGCCTTCGTTCGACCAGTTGTCGTCGCTGCGCTTCCCCTTGCCGGTAATCACGAGCACGAGCGAATGCTCGCGGGCCTGCGCTGTTTCGAGAAAGCGCAGGAGACGGGATTTCGCTTCGGCCTGCGTATGGCCGTGCAGATCGAGACGCGCATCGACCTCAGCACTTCCGCGCGACAGTTTCGTCTTCAGCTTACGGTCGATGGGCGCAAGCGGCGGAGCGGGCGGGTCGCGGCGTTTCGCTGGCGCCGGGGCAACCGGGCGGTTTCGTTTTTCCGCGCCCTTCGCCGTTTGCTCTTCGATCGAAAGTGCAGCCGGTTCGCTTCCGATTCTCGTGCGCCGGCCCGGAAGCGGACGGATGGATTTTGCGATCTCGTCCCAGAGCGCGCTGTCTTCGCCGGTCAGCCCGCGCTTTTTGCCCCCGCCGCCCGTCATTTTTTGGGCTCGTCTTTCTTCGTTTCGTCTTTCTTGGGCTCTTCCGCCGGCTTCGCTTCGGTTTTCGGCGGTTCTTTCTTCTCGGCCTCGGGACGATACTC
>CAZFPR010000024.1:0-14676 GCA_964521045.1 uncultured Hyphomicrobiales bacterium | reverse complement strand
GTACGTTCTGTTCGGCCGCAATCCTCACCGGATCGATCTCGTTCGGCACCAGCATGAAGAACGCGCCGGGATTGCGGATGCGGCCGGCAATCGAGCCCGCTTCCGGCCCGCCGCCGAAATAAATGTCGCCGCGCGCGATGCCGACGATCGCGGAGCCGGTATCCTGCGCGACCATCAGACGATTGAACGTCTGCCCTTCGCGCGTGTTCTGCAATTGCAGTTTCGCTTCGATCCAGAACAGCGAACCGTAAACGTGAAGCTTGTTGTCCACCGCGAGCGAGAGGTCTTTCACGAGCGAAATGCCCTGTGCGCCGACGGCTTCGGAGTCCGGCGGCAGATTGTCGACGATCCGGAAGAACGTGAAGGCGCGGTTCTTGCGCATCAGTTCGCGGCCTTCGTCCGGCATCTCCGCGATGAACATGCGGATATTTTCCATCGACATTTCGTCGCGCGGCACGATTCCGGTTTCGATCAGGTTGCGGCCGATCGGCGTGAAGTTGTGGCCGTTGTGCGCGGCGTAATTCACGCGGACGAGTTTTCCGTCCGGCAGGAGAATCCGCGCCGAGCCCTGGATCTGAATGAAGAATGCGTCCGCCTTGTCGCGCAGCCAGACGATTTCCAGACCGCGGTTCGCAAGCGCGCCGTCTTCGATCGCGGCTCGGTCGTGATACTCGACGAGCTTGCCATTCACGCGATGCCCCGCGCCGCCGGTGCTCGGGAAGCCTGCGCGCAGGTAACGCTTGCCGAGACGCGCTTTCGAAATCAGTTCGGGCGGGCGGCGATAGAGCGGAACGGTAAAGCCTTCGGTCAGCGTGAGGCTGCCTTTTACCTCGGGCTCGTAATAGCCCGTGAGGAGGCCGGTAGTTTCGCCAAGTTTGGAGATTCTTACGGGGCGGAAATTCGTCTCGAAGAATTTCTTCGCCGCTTCGTCGTCGATCTTTTCAGGCAGCGCAAGCGCGCGCGGGCAGACTTCGCGCAGCGCGTTTTCCATCGGACGGACGGAAGCCGCGTCCTTGCGCTTCATCAGGACTTCGCAGCTTCTGCGAAATCCCGCGAATACTTCAGCCTGTTTGTCTTCTTTCCAGCCGGCGAGATCGGCGAAGGAAACGAATTCGTATTGCGCGTCGGAAAAATTGAGCGAGCCGACATTCGCCGAAGCGATGCCGCCCGAAAGAAGCATCGAGCAACACGCGAGGTATAATTTCGCGTGACGAAGATGCGGCATCGGCGTCAGGCCGCTTCGTTGTTCTCGACGAGTTTCCAGTTCGGGTCCGAGGACTTCACGTCGCGCGCGAACATCCAGAGATCCTCGACCTCGGTCAGCGCTTCGGCGCTGCCTTCGACGATGTTGCCGTTCTTGTCGCGGGTAGCCGAGACGAGTTGCGACACGAAGTCGATGGTGACGCGCGCCTCGTTGCCGGCGAGTTCGGCGTTCTTGATCTCGGCCTTGTCGAGCGAGACGAAGCGCGATTCCATCACGAGGCCTTTGGCTTCGCGCTCGTTGATCGCCGCCGCGAATTCTTCGAACAGTTCCTTGCCGAGCATGCTGCGCAGCGTCTTGCGGTCGCCCTCGGCGAAAGCCATGACGATCATTTCGTAGGCGGCCTTCGCGCCTTCAAGAAACGACCGCGCATCGAAACTGCGGTCCGCATTTGCGATGGCATCGAGACCGGCTGCCACCGCGCTTCCCGGCGCGGCAATGCCGGCCCAGCGGTCGGCTGCCGGAATGTCGCGGTCGGCTTCGCGGGCGATCTGCGCTTCGTCCGCGCGATTCGGAATCGCGGGTTTGTCCGGAAGCGTCGCCGGCTTGGGCTCCTTGCCCGCATAGGGGTCGAACGGCGGCCGCTCGTGACCCGTACGGGTGCCGAGCACGCTCCGCAGCTTCGCGAAAATGAAGACTGCGAGGGCGAGAAATATGATCGTGTAAATGTCGAACACGGCGTTCATCGTCTGTCGTTCCGGCCCGGAAAGGAAGCAAGAGCGGGGTTGAGCGGAGTCTGTCCGTTCATATGGGGCTTTTGCGACTTCTTCCAAGCCGCGTGCAAGCATTTCCGCACGGCATTAACTCACAGGGAGGTTAAACGATCCCGTTTCGCAAGGCCACTGTCGCAAATAGCCGCGAAAACGGGCTTTCTTGTGCCCCTCATGGCCTCATGGTAGCGACCCCGCGATCTCGCGGCAGCAGCCGCGCACGCAGGGCCCACTTCCGGCCGGGAGCGAAAGCATGAACACCCAGAACGGCAATAACCCCGACGCAAACGCCCCCGGTCTCGGCATTCTGGGCCAGTACGTGAAGGACCTCTCCTTCGAGAATCCGAATGCGCCGCAGTCGCTCATGGCGCAGCCCGAACAGGCCCCGGCGGTCGACGTTCAAATCAACGTGAACGCGAAGCCGATGTCGGAGACCGACTACGAAGTCGAGTTGAAGGTGGAAGTGAAGGCCGAGGACAAGAAGGCGAAGCGCATGCTTTTCCTGCTCGACGTGACCTATGCCGGCGTGTTCCGGATCACCAACGTCCCGAAGGAAAGCGTGCAGCCGCTGGTCCTGATCGAATGCCCGCGGCTTCTATTCCCCTTCGTGCGGCGGATCGCCGCCGACGCCATCAGCGAAGGCGGATTCCCGCCGATCATGTTGCAGCCGGTCGATTTCGCAGCGCTCTATCGCGCACGCGCCGAAAGTGCTGCCGCGACGAAGTCCTGACGCTATTCGGCGGCGGGAAGTTTTTCTTTCCCGAGATAGTCGAGCCAGATCGCGTCGTCGCCGAGCGTCGATACAAACTTGCGATGCGCCTCGCGCTCCGTGTCGGTGAGGAGCGACGCCTGCCGGACTTCGCGCGCGGAGGCGACCACGGCCGTCACTGAAAACTCTTCGCGCACGGCGGCAACAAGACCGAGATTGGCCTGCCGGCCGCCGGCGAGCTCCGCATAAACTTCCGCCAGTAATTCCGCGTCGAGCAGCGCGCCGTGTTTCGTGCGGCGCGAATTATCGATGCCGTAGCGCACGCAGAGATCGTCGAGCTTGTTGCCGCCGCCCGGATGCTTGCGCCGCGCGAGCGTAAGCGTGTCGATCACGCGGTCGCGCGTCGGCGGCGTGAGGCCGCACTTCTTCAGTTCGAAATCGATGAAGGTCATGTCGAAGCCGGCGTTGTGCGCAACGAGCTTCGAATCCGCGCCGATGAACTCCAGAAACTTCTCTGCGATTTCGGCGAAGAGCGGCTTATCCGCGAGAAATTCCTCGCTCAATCCATGCACGGCTTCCGCCGATGGCGGCATGTCGCGTTCGGGATTGAGGTAGGTGTGAAACGTGGAGCCGGTCGGAATCCGGTTCAGGAGTTCAATGCAGCCGATCTCGACGATGCGATCGCCGATCGACGGATCGAAGCCGGTGGTTTCGGTATCGAATACGATCTCGCGCATCTCAGCTCTTTCTGCGGACCCAGCCGGGGGTCATGACTGCGGCCAGAACTTCCTTGACCTGCTTTCGGGCAAATTCGAGTCCCCGGCCGGTATCGATCACGAAATCGGCGCGGGCGCGCTTCTCCGAATCAGGCAATTGCCGCTTCAGAATGGCCTCGAATTTTTCCGGCGTCATGCCCGGCCGCGCAAGCACCCGCTCGCGCTGAACTTCCGGCGGGGCGCTGACGACGATCACCGCGTCGAACTTCGAGGGATCGCCGGTCTCGAACAAAAGCGGGATATCGAGCAGCACGGCTTTTGCGCCCGCCTGCTGCGCCTCGCTCATGAATTCCGCGCGCAGTTTTCCGACCAGCGGATGCACAAGTTTCTCGAGCCGCGCGAGCGCTTCGGGTTTGCCGACGACCTGCGCGGAAAGTTTTTCGCGGTCCACGGCACCGTTGCTCGTCGTTCCCGGAAATTCGCGCTCGATCCGCGGCGCAGCCTCGCCCGCATAAAGTTGATGTACGGCGGCGTCGGCATCGAACATCGGCACGCCTTCGGCAACGAACATCTGCGCGGTCGTGCTCTTGCCCATGCCGACGGATCCGGTGAGGCCGAGAACAATCACCTGGCTGCGTCCTTCATGAGGTCGGCCACAATCAGGTCGCGCAGCTCTTTCGTCACTTTTGGTTTCACGCCGAACCAGCGCTCGAAGCCCGGAACGGCCTGATGCAGCAGCATGCCAAGACCGTCGATCGCGGCGTGGCCGCGTGCGCGCGCCTTGCGAAGCAGGTCCGTTTCCAGCGGCACGTAAACGATGTCGCAGACGGCGGCGCCCGCCTTCAGGTTGCTCAGGTCGATCTTGAGCGGCGGCTGGCCTTTCATTCCGAGCGAGGTTGTATTCACGAGCAGATCCGCGGACGAAATCAGCGATTCAACCTGATCAAAGCTTGCGATGTTCGATTCGATTTTTATTTCGTTTACGAGCTGCTCGGCGCGTTCGCGCGAACGATTCACGATCGAAATTTTTTTCACTCCGCGCTCGTGAAGTGCATACACGATCGAGCGCGCTGCACCGCCGGCGCCAAGAACGACCGCGTGATCGGTCTTCTTGTCCCAGCCGGGAGCCGTATCGTCTAGATGCGCCAGAAATCCCACAACATCGGTGTTGTCGCCATGCAGGATTCCGTCTTGCAGCCACAGCGTATTCGCGACCCCGAGCGCACGAACCACAGGCGTTGCAACGCCGACGTTTCGCGCGGCGGCTTCTTTATGGGGCAGCGTCACATTGCAGCCGGCGAGATTCTGCTTCGAAAAATTTTTCAGAAACTGATCGATCTCTTCGGGCTTCACTTCGCGCCGCGCATACTCGCCGTCGATCTTGTGTTCGCGCAGCCAGTAGCCGTGAATGAGCGGAGAGCGCGAATGCGCGACGGGATAGCCGATGACGCAGGCGCGTTTCGTCACGGCACCATCATCACCGATTTGCGGAAGTAGGCAAGTAAAGGCATCAGCGGCATGCCGAGGATCGTGAAGTGATCGCCTTCGATTTTCTCGAAGAGGTTCACGCCGACACTCTCTAACTGATAGGCGCCGACGCTCTGCATCACGCGCTCGCCCGCATCCGCGAGATAGGCGTCGAGAAATGCGTCGCTGAATTTGTGCATCGTCAGGTGTGCGCTCGATACGGTTTCGAACAGCACGGTGCCGTCACGAACGAGCGCGATTCCGGAATGCAGCGCGTGAGTCTTGCCGGAGAATTTTCGAAGCTGCGCGCGAGCGGCTTCGATGGATTTTGGTTTCGAGAAGCGCTCGTTACCGAGCGCGAGCGTCTGGTCCGCGCCGAGTACGGTTTTGCCTTTATTTCGTTTCGCGGTTTCGAATGCTTTCGCCCGCGCAAGCAGAAGTGCCGCGCCATCCGGGGTCGCGGCTTCTTTTGGGGAGGCGGCTTCCGCCGCGCGCTCGTCGATGTCGGCAGGATCGATCACGAGCGGAATGCCCGCTGCCTCCAATAGCGCACGGCGCGGCGCGCTTTTCGACGCGAGCACGAGCGGCTGAGTCTGCCAGAGCGTCATTGAACGTTCGCCGCGTCCCGGCGGCGTTCCTGCAACAGCGCGATCACGGCTGCGGCGGTTTCCTCGATCGAGCGCCGTGTCACATCGATGATCGGCCAGTTATGCCGCGAACAAAGTTTTTTCGAGTTTGCGATTTCGTCGCTGACCGAATGACGGTCGACGTAATGCGAGTCCGACTGGTTCGCGTTCAAGCCGAGAAGCCGGTTCTGGCGGATCTGCACGATCCGCTCCGGGCTTGCGATGAGACCGACGACCAGCGGTTTTGAGACGAGTTCGAGCTGGCCCGGCGGATCGATGCCGGGAACCAGCGGCACGTTCGCAGTCTTGATGCCGCGGTTGGCGAGATAAATGCTGGTCGGCGTTTTGGAAGTGCGCGAGATGCCGACGAGCACAACATCCGCTTCGTCGAGATTCTCCGGATGCTGGCCGTCGTCGTGCATCAGCGTGTAATTCAGCGCATCGATGCGGCGGAAATATTCCGCGTTGAGGGTGTGCTGGCCGCCGACGCGAGGCGTCGTCTCGGTGCCGAGATAGGAAGCGAACAGGCCGAGGACCGGGTTCAGGATCGAAAGGCATGGAATGCCTTTTTCCTTACAGTGGTCTTCGAGCCGGCTCGTGAGGACCGGATCGACTAGAGTATAAAGTACGATCCCCGGATTTCTTTCGATATCGGACAGCACAGGCTCGAGCTGCTTCACGTTCCGGATCAGCGGATACACATGCTCGATCGGCGAGACGGTGGAGTATTGCGCGCAGGCGGCGCGCCCGACCGCCAGAAGCGTTTCGCCGGTCGCATCCGATACGAGATGAAGATGGAAATAGCTTTCCGTCTTGGGCAAGGCCGGAACATCCATGGAACTGTGAATTGCTGGGGAGAAGGCCACGGAGAATCGGCCAGCGCAAGGGTCGCCCGGGATAACGGGCGGAATCGTCCAGATTCTGTTGCCCGGGATCGAATCTGGAGAATGTCTGTGACTTATGGGAAGAAGTCGGTGAAGCGAATAAAATCAATGCTTCAGGCTAGTTATGATTTTTGGGGATGGTTTGCGTAGTGGAGTGGCTGACAGGGATAAAACTTGTCCACGGACTCGACCCATCAAACAGACTCTAACTAAAGATTCTAGAAAATAGTTAGTAAGGAAGGATAAGCACGGCGTGAGTGGAAAGTTCCTGCGCGTTCTCGATGGTGAGAAGTTCGAGGTGCCGCCGGTCTGGATGATGCGGCAGGCAGGGCGCTATCTTCCCGAGTACCGGGAAACGCGTGCGAAGGCAGGCGGTTTCGTCGATCTGTGTCTGAATCCGGAACTTGCATCGGAAGTAACCTTGCAGCCGATCCGCCGGTTCGGCTTCGATGCCGCGATTATCTTCTCGGATATTCTGATCGTTCCATACGCGCTCGGCGCAAAACTCTGGTTCGAGGAAGGCGAAGGCCCGCGTCTGGAGCCGGTCGCGGATCAGGCAAGCTTCGGAAAACTTTCAGATCAGCCGGATCGTAAAATCACGGAGCGGGTCTACGAGGCGCTTGCGCAGACCCGGGCTGCCTTGCCGAAAGAAACGGGCCTGATCGGCTTCTGTGGGGCGCCCTGGACGGTGGCGACCTATCTGGTAGCCGGAAGAGGCACCGAAGATCAGGCTCCGGCGCGATTGCTTGCGATGCAGGAGCCTGCGCTATTCCAGAAGATCATCGACCGGCTGGTCGAAGCCTCGGTCGAACACCTGATCGGACAGATCAAAGCTGGCGCAGACGCGGTCCAGATTTTCGATACCTGGTCGGGAGTTCTGGATCCGCAATCTTTCGAGCGTTGGTGCGTGAAGCCGGTTGCGGCAATTGCCGCAAAGGTCCGTGCCGCGATCCCGGATGCGCGCATCATCGTGTTTCCGAAAGGCGCTTCACTCGATGGAATTGAAGCGGTAGCGAAACAATCGAGCGCGAATGCCGCCGGCATAGACTGGATTACGAATCGTAGAGAATGTGCTGTGAGATTCGGGGATAAGATCGCAATCCAGGGAAATCTCGATCCTTTGGCGCTGATTGCCGGAGGAGAAGCTTTGGATAAGGCTGTCGATAACGTGCTCGGTGAATTGCGCGGCGCACGGCATATTTTCAATCTCGGTCACGGCATCCGGAAGGAAACGCCGATCGAAAATGTCGAGCGGATGATTGCAAGAGTGAGACGCTGAACGATGTATCTCTGGATCAAGACGCTCCACATCCTTGCCTTCATCTCCTGGATGGCGGCGCTGCTCTATCTGCCGCGGCTGATGGTCTATCACTGCTCCGCGGTGAAGGGCTCGATCCAGTCGGAAACCTTCAAGATCATGGAGCGGCGCCTTCTGAAGGCGATTGCGCTTCCGGCGATGATCGTGACCTGGCTCGCAGGCCTCTGGCTCGTTTACGAGACCGGCGCATGGCGTTCGGGCTGGATGCACGCGAAGTTCGTACTCGTGCTCGCGCTATCCGCGGCGCATGGCATGCAGGCCAGATGGGTTCGGGAGTTCGCAGCCGATGCCAATCGGCGCCCGGAGCGCTTCTATCGGCTTATGAACGAAGTTCCGACCGTCCTGATGATCGGAATCGTGATCCTGGCGGTGGTTAAGCCGTTTTAATCTTGCCGGGGTTGCCTCCCCGGCCCGTTTTCCCTATTTTCCCGATGCCTTCCTCAAATGCAGGCGTCGTCCGCGGTTAGCCGAAAGCGTTTTCGTATCGGCAGCGGCGCCGGGCTCCAGACCCTCCTTCAAGCCCGAAAGACCTGCTCCTCCCAGAACTGCAACATCCGTGGCGGCGGATTCCGCCGGAAATTTCTCCAGGAAATTCCGTCAAGACAAGGACTATCCCCAATGCGGGAAATCAAACTTACTGAACTCAAACAGAAATCCCCCGTCGAGCTGCTTGCGGTGGCGGAGGAACTTCAGGTCGAAAACGCAAGCACGATGCGCAAACAGGAATTGATGTTTGCCATCCTCAAGCAATACGCCTCGAAAGAAGTCGACATCGTCGGCGAAGGCGTCGTGGAAGTTCTGCCGGACGGCTTCGGCTTCCTGCGCTCGCCGGACGCGAACTACCTCGCGGGCCCGGACGACATCTATATTTCGCCTTCGCAGATCCGGCGCTTCTCGCTTCGTACCGGCGATACGGTCGAAGGGCACATCCGTTCGCCGAAAGAGGGCGAGCGCTACTTCGCGCTGCTCAAGGTCAATACGATCAATTTCGAGGACCCCGAGAAGATCAAGCACAAGGTCCACTTCGACAACCTGACGCCGCTCTATCCCGACGAGCGGATCAAGATGGAAATCGAGGACCCGACGCGGAAGGACAATTCCTCGCGCATCATCGACATCGTGGCGCCGCTCGGCAAAGGCCAGCGCGGCCTGATCGTCGCGCCGCCGCGTACCGGTAAAACGGTTCTTCTCCAGAACATCGCGCACTCGATCACGGCCAATCATCCGGAGTGCTACCTGATCGTTCTCCTGATCGACGAGCGGCCGGAAGAAGTCACCGACATGCAGCGCTCGGTGAAGGGCGAGGTCGTTTCCTCGACCTTCGACGAGCCGGCGTCCCGTCACGTGGCCGTCGCCGAAATGGTGATCGAAAAGGCGAAGCGCCTCGTCGAACACGGCCGCGATGTCGTGATCTTGCTCGACTCGATCACCCGTCTCGGCCGCGCCTACAACACCGTCGTTCCGTCTTCGGGCAAGGTGCTCACGGGCGGCGTCGACGCCAACGCGCTCCAGCGTCCGAAGCGCTTCTTCGGTGCCGCGCGTAATATCGAGGAGGGCGGCTCGCTCACCATCATCGCGACCGCGCTGATCGATACCGGCTCGCGCATGGACGAAGTCATCTTCGAAGAATTCAAGGGCACCGGTAACTCGGAAATCATCCTCGACCGCAAGGTCTCGGATAAGCGCGTCTTCCCGGCGATGGACATCACCCGCTCCGGCACGCGCAAGGAAGAGCTCCTGGTGCCGCCGGATCAGCTCAAGAAGATGTACGTGCTCCGCCGCATCCTCAATCCGATGGGCACCGTCGATGCGATCGAATTCCTCATCGACAAGCTCAAGCAGACCAAGAACAACGGCGAGTTCTTCGAGAGCATGAATACCTAACTTTCTGCCTCATCCTGAGGAGCGCCGAAGGCGCGTCTCGAAGGATGGGCAACATTATCACCCTTCGAGACGCCCGCTTCGCGGGCTCCTCAGGGTGAGGTCAGAGAGAAAGAAAAAGCCCGGTGGCGACACCGGGCTTTTTTTGTTTTCGAGACGCGCGTTCTAGGCCGGCGCCACGTTTCGTTTGGAAACGTAGACCGCAAACAGCGTCGCCGTCAGATACATGCAGAGCGTGTAGATGCCCGGCACCAGCGAGGCTGCCGGATTGTTCAGCACGTTCAGCGCGACATAGATCGCAAGCGCGGTGTTGTGGATGCCGATCTCCATGGTGATGGCGATCGCCTGCCGCTCGGGCAGCTTCAGCGCGAGCGGCGCGAGATAGCCGGTCAGCATGCTCACCACGTTGAACAGGAGGCAGGCGAGACCGACGGCAATGATGCTGTCGAGCAGCTTCGCGCGCTCGATATAGATCGCGGCGAAGATCAGGATCGCGAGCACGACGATGGAGAAAAGCTTGATCGGCTTTTCCATGCGCTTCGCGAATTCCGGCGCGCGGGCGCGGACCAGCATGCCGATCACGACCGGGATCAGAATGATCGCGGCAACCTCGATCACCTTGCGGTGCGGGGGCGGGACGTATTGTCCGGCGCCGAAGAAATATTCGAGCGAGAGATTGATCACGATGGGCAGAGTGAGCAGCGCAAGGATGCTGTTCACGGCCGTCAGTGTGATGTTGAGCGCGACATCGCCCTTGGCAAGGTGGCTGTAGATGTTTGCGGTCGCGCCGCCAGGGGCTGCCGCGACCAGCATCAGGCCGAGCGCATGGTTTGGCGAGAGCTTGAGCCAGATCGCGATCAGGAGTGCCGCGAAGGGCAGCAGGATCACCTGAAGGAAAAGTCCGAAGCCGACCGCGAGCGGATAGCGCGCGACGCGCTTGAAGTCGTCCCAGGTGAGACTGAGGCCCAGTCCGAACATGATGACGCCGATGGACAGCGGCAGCAGCAGGTCGGTCAGGATGGATGCTTGCATGTTTCGCCCCCGCGAATGTTTGTCGACTGCAAGCTATGGAAACCGCGCGGGGCAATCAATGCGCGGCGCGACATGGCGCTATGCAGTCAGCGTCCCGGCAAGCTGATGCGGATCGGTGATCGGCAGCGAGCAAACTTCACCCCGGCAAACGAAAGCCGCGCCCTCGCCTTTTGCGGCGGCGACTTTTTCCCGGGCCGGGTGGTTGGCGGCGAGCGCGGCCTCGTCCGGCACGCGGAGCAGCGCGCTGGCAAGGAATGATTGCGCGAGCGCGGCCTCGGCAAATTCACGCGCACGGCTTCCGGTGACGACGATCTCTGCGAGCCTGAGCCGCGTATCGAGCGCTGCGAGCAGGGCCGCGTGTCCGAAGAGGTTTACAGCCGCGAGCGGGAGTATGCCTTCGAACAGCCGGTCGGCCTTTTCACGATAGGAATATTCTCCTGTAAGCGCCGCGAGCCGGACGAGGTTCTGCGCCATCCAGGCATGCGGGTTCGGGATCGCGTCGTCGCGGGTCGAGTTCGGCCGCAGGATCAGTTCGCCGCCGTCGTCGGCAGTCAGAAAATATCCGCCGGTCCCGGGTGATGCGTGACGCCGCTCGAGGAGCCGCTCCCACTCGACCGCGCGATCGAGATAGCGCGGCTCACCCGTCGCGCGATGGAGCGCGAGCGCCGCGCGGATCATCGAGCCGTAATCGGATGACAGTCCGGGAAAGAGCAGCCGGCCTTCGCGCCAGGAATGTCCTAGCCGGCCTTCGCGGGTCATGTTGTCCGAGACGAAATGAAAAGCTGTTGCGCTGAGTTCGATCCACGAAGGTTCGTCGAGCATCGCGCCGGCGTTTGCGAGCGCGGCACACATCAGTCCGTTCCAGTCCGCGAGCACCTTGTCGTCGAGACCGGGGCGGACTCGTTTTGCGCGAGCATCCAAAAGTTTCGCGCGGAGCGGGCCGAGCCGCGCTTCCTCTTCCGGCGATGCGCTGCCGGACAGAAGCCGGTTCGGAATGTTGTGCCCTTCGAAGTTCCCGTCGCGGGTGATGTCGTAGGCCTTCGCAAAGAAGGTGGCGTTCTCCGTGCCGAGGATGCTTTCGATCTCGGCAAGCGACCAGACGTAGAACTTTCCTTCTTCGCCTTCGGAGTCAGCATCGAGGCTCGAAGCGAAGCCGCCGCCCTCGACGATCATCTCGCGCTTGAGCCATTCGACCGTCTCAATGGCGCGGCGGCGGAAGAGATCGTCCTTCGTCCTCTTCCAGGCGAGCGCGAGCAGCTCGAGAAGCTGCGCGTTGTCGTAGAGCATCTTCTCGAAATGCGGGACGAGCCAGCGGTCGTCCACCGAATAGCGTGCGAAGCCACCACCGAGATGATCGTAGATGCCGCCCTCGCACATGTTCCGGAGCGAGACGAGCGCGGCATCGAAGAAAGATTCGGAGCCGGTACGTTCTCCGGCGCGCCAGAGAAATTCGAGGATCGCGCATTGCGGAAATTTCGGCGCGCCGCGGATGCCGCCATTTTCGATGTCGATGAGACGGAGAAACTGTTCCGCGAGCCCGTTCAGTTCTTCGGCGCCGATAACGACCTTGCCGGCGGGCCGCGCTTTCTCGTGAAGCGCTTTCACGAGCGCTTCGCGGTTCTTGCCGATCTTCTCCGGATCGTCGCGATAGACGCGCGCGATGTGCCGGAGCACGTCTTGAAATGAAGGCCGGCCGTATTGCGAGGTCTTCGGAAAATAGGTCCCGCCCCAGAATGGCTTTCCGCCGGCGTCCAGAAACATCGTCAGCGGCCAGCCGCCCTGCTCTCCAAGGTGATGGAGCGCGCTCATGTAGATCTCGTCGACCTCGGGACGCTCCTCGCGATCGACTTTGATGTTCACGAAGAGATCGTTCATCACGGCGGCGGTCGCCTCGTCCTCGAAGCTTTCGTGCGCCATGACGTGACACCAGTGGCAGGCCGCATAACCGATGGAGAGCAGAACGGGCTTGTTTGTCCGCGCGGCTTCCGCGAAAGCTTCCGGCGACCACGGCCACCAGTGAACCGGGTTATCCTTGTGCTGGATCAGATACGGGCTGGTCTCGTTGGCCAGACGGTTTTGAGCGATGCGATTTTCGGACATGCGGTTTTCTAACACGACGGCTACGGGAGCGTTCGCATGAGCGGCGAGACGATCTTTGCGCTCTCCTCCGGACGCCTGCCGGCTGCCATCGCCGTGGTCCGGATCAGCGGAATCAAGGCCCGACTCGGACTCGAAACATTCGGCGTGAAGTTGCCGGAGCCGCGGCGGGCCGCGCGTGCGCAACTCATCGACCCTGATTCACGTGAAACAATCGACGATGCACTGGCGCTCTGGTTTCAGGGACCGAAGAGCGAGACCGGCGAGGACATGGTCGAACTGCATCTGCATGGCGGGAAGGCGATCCTCGCCCGCGTGTTCTCGGTGCTCGGGCGGATCCCGGGTTTCCGGCCCGCCGAGGCCGGTGAATTTACGAAGCGTGCGGTCCTGAACGGGAAGATGGATATCTCGCACGCGGAAGGACTCGGCGACCTCGTGTTCGCCGAGACCGAAACGCAGCACCGCCAGGCGATGCATCAGTATCAGGGCGCGCTGTCGAAGAAGGTCGAGGCTTGGCGCTCGAAACTGATCGAGGCCATGGCGCTGATCGAGGCCAATCTCGACTTCTCCGACGAAGCCGACGTGCCTGAGAATCTCATGGCGCCTGCGGCTCGTGCCGCAAGCGAAATGCTTGTCGAGATCGAAGCTGCACTCGCCGATGCAAGGCGCGGCGAGCGGCTTCGCGAAGGGTTCTCGGTAGCGATCGCGGGCGCCCCGAATGCGGGCAAGTCCACGCTCTTGAATGCGCTGGCTGAGCGAGACGTCGCGATCGTCTCCGATATTCCCGGCACCACGCGCGACGTGATCGAGGTCGCGCTCGATCTGAACGGCGTCCCCGTGGTGCTGATCGATACGGCCGGCATCCGGGAGACGAACGATCCGGTCGAGCAGGAAGGCGTCCGCCGTGCACTGGCGCGCGCGGAAGCGGCTGATCTCGTTCTGATGCTGGAAGCTGCGGATGGCGGTGCGGTCTCGCTCCCGATCCGCGATGATCAGACGGCATGGCGCATTCGTACGAAGTCGGACCTGTTCGATTCAGTCTCGAAACAATCCAAGGCTCAGAACGATCCGCTTCCGATTTCGGCAAAGACCGGTGCAGGGATCGACCAGTTGCTCAAGCTCCTTTCGAAAGAAGCGGCGCGCTTCGCAGGCGAGCCGGCGCTGGTTACGCGCGAGCGCCAGCGTGTGGCCCTGCGTGAAGCGGCGGAGCGGATTTCATCCGCGCTCACGCTATCAAGGCCGGGCCAGGAAGAACTGTTCGCGGAAGAACTCCGTCTCGCGGCCCGCGCGCTTGGCCGGATCACTGGCCGGGTCGATGTCGAAGACGTCCTCGACAAGATCTTCAGTTCTTTCTGTATTGGTAAATGAAAGGTTAACGCGCGGATGGCGGGTGTTTCACGTGAAACACGCCTTTGACGAGTCCCAGAACCGCGCTAGAGGACTCGCGCCATGCAGACATTCGACGTCATCGTTGTGGGTGGTGGACACGCCGGCTCGGAAGCAGCTAGCGCGTCCGCACGCATGGGCGCGAATACGGCGCTCGTCACGCACAAGTTTGCGACCATCGGCGCGATGTCGTGCAACCCCGCGATCGGGGGCCTGGGCAAAGGCCACCTCGTTCGCGAGGTCGATGCGCTCGATGGATTGATGGGGCGCGTCGCAGACGCCGCCGGCATCCAGTTTCGCGTGCTCAACAAGCGCAAAGGACCCGCAGTACGCGGGCCTCGCGCGCAGGCCGACCGCAAGCTCTACGCGGCGGCGATGCAGCGCGAGTTATCGGCGCAGGAAAATCTCACGATCGTCGAAGGCGAGGTCGATGATCTCGTGCTTTCGAGCGGAAAGATCACAGGTGTGCGGCTCGGCGACGGCCGGGAGTTCGCATGCGGTGCCGTTGTGCTCACGACCGGCACGTTCCTGCGCGGTCTGATCCATATCGGCGAGCAGCAGATCCCCGCAGGTCGCGCCGGCGAAGCGC
>CAZFPR010000023.1:11155-31696 GCA_964521045.1 uncultured Hyphomicrobiales bacterium | reverse complement strand
TCGTGCGCACCGCGTTGCAGGACGCAGCTTCCGTCGCTTCGCTCCTGATCACGACCGAGGCCATGGTCGCCGAGCTGCCGAAGAAGGGTGGCGGTGGCGCTCCGGCGATGCCGGGCGGCGGCATGGGCGGAATGGATTTCTGACGCAAGTCAGAAATCAGACCGCCCATCATTAAAGATTCCGAAGCCGGCCAAGGCCGGCTTCGGTGGCGGGATGGATTTCTAATCCGCTCTATCAAATACGAAACGAAAAGCCCGCTCGAAAGAGCGGGCTTTATGTTATCAATCTAGTAATTCAGAGCAATTTACCTAGACAAATATGGGTTTTCCAACGGAGAAACATCCAAAGACAGACTCTTGTCACTTGAAATTCTATGACAAATTTCGACTGCGCAGCGAATACCAGACTCAATTGCCCCTTCTATCCAGCCATGCTTAAGCGATGTGTGCTCACCACAAAAGTGAAACAAGTCCGACGGACGCCATACATCTCTGAATAGATCAACGAGTTGCCTTGGTTCAAACAGAGCAAAGGCCCCGCAAGCGAACTCGTCTTCTTGCCAACTATAAGTCATTCCTCCAATGCATCTTGAATCAAGATCATTTATCTTATGAACTTGAGCGACGTCATCTAAAGCCTGCCGCATACGCTCGTGTTCATTTAGCGAAGTCCACCTTGCGCTATCTGCCCCCCCACGTATAACTCGCCAAAAGCAGGCAACGCATATTTTTTGATCACCAGTATTGATTTGATTTTTTACCGGATAAAAGATTCTTCTTACTGGCAAATCAGTAATTGAATTGCCGCCTTCAATGTCATTATGAGACCAGAATGGTTTCGAGAACTCTAGTACAATCTTACATGCGTTGTCATAATGTAGCTGTCGAATAGCACGACGCTTACGAAAATCTACGAAACCCGGAGTTTTTATCTGTCTCAGTGAGGTAAAAGGGATAGACAGCACCACGAGATCAAATCGTTTCTCACCTTTCTTTTTTGTTATTCGATTCTCATGCCTAACAACGATCCCCTCAGTCGTCGCCCCTGGTAATCTTTCAATTTCGGTTACGCGTTCGTTGTACCGAATACTGCCGGACATCTTCTCAGCTAAGCTCTTCGGAAGCTTGTCCATGCCATAAGGAATTTGGAAATACTTCTCACTCTTCAGCGCAATTAGATCGTCCAAAATGGCGGTCATTGAAGCCGATAAAAGTGATTCCAAACTCTCAAGGAGCAAGACAAAATCCTGAGCTGCCCCGGACAACTTCATAGCAGGATCTTTGTGTTGCGAAAGATACGCCTCCTCTTTTAAAAATCTTCGCAATGACAAACTATCAAGTGCGCGTCGAATTTTATGATACTCTTCTAATTTGTTGTCGTCAGAAGAGTTCTCATCAATTTCTTTCAACTTAAAATTAGGAAGGTTACACTCTCGCCGTATATAATGCTCAACACATGATTCAAAAATTTCATCCGAGTTCATTCCGCTTGCAGGGTCGGACTCATTTTCATTTAGGAATTTCAGCGTTCGCATTTGATCCTTGTCGGCGAACTCTCTAGCCTTTTTGACATCGTTGATAAAAAGCAAAGTTTTATCAGAATAATTCACGAACTCCCAAAGATCCGTCAGATCCATTTTCAAAAATTGCTTCACGAACTCGAGTGAAAGCTTATGCCTATCTGGAATTCGCATCGCACCGGCCTCCGCATAAAGACCGCTTGTAAATCCCTCACGTAACGTCTTAACGCGCCCGCCAGAAATATTATTGGCCTCGTAAATGCGAATTTCGTGACCAGCCGATTGAAGAAGCCATCCACAGGTAAGACCTGCCATTCCAGATCCAACTATCGCAATTCTTTTCTTTGAATGCTGAATTGGAATTTGGGTTTTCCATTCCTTTGCGTACCTTAAATATTCTTGCTGCGTATAACTTTCTGGTGATCTGATTTGGATTGGCTGTTTCGGCATTACATTCTCTAAAAGTTTCGCTTCTAAAATTTATGGACTGTATCAAATAATAGTACTCGCTATTTTTAAGTATTGACGGTTACTGAATACCTCATGATGTATGGAAGCCCCCGTCGCTGCTCAAATATCTGATGTCCATCAATGCTGGATCGGCCTCAATACGTGCGCAAATCTCCGTCGCACAGCGGATCGCCGACTCCACGGCCCCCTCGATCCAGCCGTGCTTCAGCGAGGTATGCTCGCCGCAGTAATGCGACAGCCCCGACGGCCGCCAGACATCGGTGAAGAGATCGCCGAGCTGATACGGCTCGAACAGCGCGAACGCCCCGCTTGCGAATTCGTCCTGATCCCAGGTATGCGACATGCCGCCGACGCATTTCGGTGCGAGTTCCTCATAGCTCTTGTCGTGAACCAGCGCGACGTCGGCAAGCGCATGACGAATACGGTCATGGGGTTTCAGCGCGCTCCAACGCAGACTGTCCGCGCCCCAGGTGTAGCTCGCAAGCAGCACGCAGCGGCCGTGTTTCCCCTCCTGCTCCTTGATCGGATAGACGATGCGGCGGATCGGGAAGTCCGTGATCGTCGAGCCGCCGTTTATTTTCTCCTTTTCCCAGAACGGCTCCGAGAATTCGAGAACGACCTTGCAGGCATTGTCGTAATGTAATTGCCGGATCGCACGGCGCTTGGCGAAATCGGTGAAGCCATTCGTCTTGATGTGCCGCAGGCCCGTGAACGGGATCGCATAGACGATCAGATCGAATTTCCGGATCGACTTGTTTCCCGTCGCGCGGTTCTCGAGCTCCACATACACCCTGTCGCTGCGCAGATGATCGTTGGTATCGACGGCGACCACACGCTGGTTGTACTCGGTGATGCCCGATACTTCTTCCGCAAGCTTGCGCGGCAAAAGATCCATTCCGCCGGCAATCTGTTTGTATTCGTGGCTTCCGAGCGCGAGTAAATCGTCGAGCACCGCCGTCATCGAAGTCGAAAGCAGGCTTTCGAGATTCTCGATCAGGACCACGAAATCTTGCGCCGCCGCGGAAAGCTTGCTCTCCGGTTTCTTTTCGCGCGAGAAATAAGCCTCGTCCTTCAGGAATTCGCGCAGCGACAACACATCGAGCGCGGCCCGTATCCGGTGATAGGTCTTCAAGTCCTCCGGCGAAGACGAATTCTCGTCGATCTCATCCACCGTAAAATCGTCCGGAAGATCGCACTTTCTCCTGATAAAGTTGTTCAGGCAGAGCAGGAAAATCTGGTCCGCGACCAGATCGTAAGCCGGATCGGTTTTCGCCAACCCGAACATGCCGAGCGGGCCGAGCTTTTCCGTCTTGATCTTCGCGCGCGGCGTTTTCTTGTTGCTGAAATGCAGGAAGGTCTGGTCGCAGGAATTTTTGAAATTCCACGTCGAAAGACCGAAGCGTTTCACAAGATCGAGCGTCAGCTTGTGCTTCGCGGGAATGCGCATCGCGCCGGCTTCCGTATAAAGGCCGCCCGTAAATCCGTCGCGCATGGTCTTCACGCGGCCGCCGGGAATATTGTTCGCCTCAAAAATGCGGACGCGATGTCCCGCGCGCTGCAACAGCCAGCCGCACACAAGCCCTGACATGCCGGCGCCCACGATGGCGATATCCTTCCGGTCGCCCGAAGCCGGATGATTGCCTTCCCAATCGCCGAGCAGCTTCGAATATTCTGCCTGCGTATAGTCGGCAGGTGCCTTGAAAGTAATTGCCGGCATTGGATTCCCCCGAGCCGGGCAATCCTACGCTTTCTGGCCGTTCCGCAACAACTTCAGCGTTTTGTAGACATACTCGTTCGCAGGCGTAGGCACGCCGAGTTTCCGGCCAAGTTCGACGACCTTGCCCTGCAACCAGTCCAGTTCGAGACGGTTTCCGCGCTCGAGGTCTTCCAGCATCGAAGCCTTGATGTGGCCGCCCATGCCGCTTGCGACCTGGATCAGCTTTTCCGCCTCGCCTGCGATTTCGACGCCGGACTTTACCGCCACCGCCTCCGTCTCGCGCATGAGGCTCTCGAACAGCGCGCGCGTATCGGGGTCTGCAAGGATCGGACCCATCGGGCTTCTCGTGCTCGCGGTCGATCCGGATATGCCGACCAGAAACACGAATTTCTCCCACAGACTCTTGCGGATGCTTGTCGAGAACGTCGCTTCCACCTTCGCCGCGCGCATTTCATCGACCAGTGATTTCAGCCGCGCGTCGTCCCGCCCGTCCAGAAATCCGCAGCGGAAATTTGCAAACGTACCCTTATGCGCGATCACGCCCGGCGCGGAGATCACCGCCGAAATCCGCGTTGGCGCCGCGCAGACCACGTCGCCAAGGATCGGCGTCAGACGGTCCACCGAGTCGATGCCGTTCAGCATCGAGAGCACGCGCGTATCCTTGTTCACGAACGGCTTGCAAAGCTCGCCTGATTTCTCCGTGTCCCACAGCTTCACCGCAAACAGCACGACATCGACGGCGCCGACTTTCTTCGGATCATCCGTCACGTGCGCGGGCTTGATGAGCATGTCGCCGACCGGGCTTTCGACCTTGAGGCCGTTCCGCGCGATCGCTTCCCCGTGCGCGCCGCGCGCGATGAAATGAACCTCATGCCCCGCTTCGGCGAGACGCCCTCCGAAATAGCCGCCGAGCGCCCCCGCCGCCATTACCGCCACGCGCATTGTTTGCTCCGTAAAAATCGATGCGCGCTTATGCCACGAAAAAGGGCGCAGCCGAAACCGCGCCCTTCTGTCATCCGCAATGCGGAATTCTTAGACCGTAAACTTGCCGGCCTTCGCGTCGGCGTAGCGCTGGTTGATGACGTCCCAGTTCACGACGTTCCACCACGACTTCATGTAGTCGGCCCGGCGGTTCTGGTACTTCAGATAATATGCGTGTTCCCAGACGTCGTTGCCGAAGATCGGCATCTGACCGTTCATCAGCGGGTTATCCTGGTTCGGCGTGGTCACGAGCGAGAGCTTGCCGGCCTTGTCGGAGACCACGAACGCCCAGCCCGAGCCGAACACCGCGGTGCCGCGCGCGTTGAAGGTCTCTTGCAGCTTGCCGAAATCGCCGAACGCATCGTTGATCGCGGCTGCGATCGCGCCGGTCGGTGCGCCGCCCGCGCCGCCCATCACCTGCCAGAACATGGTATGGTTCGCATGGCCGCCGCCGGAGTTGCGGATCAGCGTACGGAGATTTTCGGGAACGCTCGAAATATTGGCGAGCAGGTCCTGGATCGGACGCTTGAACAGATCGGCGTTGTTCTTCGCGGAGTTATTGAGATTGTTGATGAACGCAACGTGATGACGCCCGTGATGGATTTCCATCGTCATCTTGTCGATGTGCGGCTCGTTCTTGTCGGACGCATAAGGCAGCGGCACCTGCTTGAACGGGCCTTCCGCGGCCTGGGCAAACACATAGTCGCTCCGCACCGTGGCATAGGCGGTGACGGCTGCGGCACCCATCATCAGGGTGCGGCGATTGAAGGCGGACATTGAAACCTCCCAGAAAATAATGATGTGGCCGCGCCTTTCGCAGCCGTTTCGCTGCCTGAACGCCCGGGCAGCACTGCGGGAACACGCCGGAAAGGCGGATGGTTTCACTGCCCGGACTTTTTGTGAACGGATGTGCGATAACAGGTCGGCATGACTTCCCTATTCACCATCGGGTACCAGGAAACGCCGCTTGCGGACGTGATCGACGCCTTGACCCGCGCCAAGGTAAAAATACTGATCGATACCCGCGCGGTCGCAGCCTCTCGCCGTGCCGGCTTTTCCAAAAAAGCATTGTCGGCCGCGCTCGACGAAGCCGGCATTGCTTATTTGCATTTCCAGAATCTCGGCACCCCCGCGGAAGGCCGCGAAGCAGCCCGCGCCGGAAACTACGGCAAGCTCTGGAAGATCTACGGCAAACACATCAAGACGAAACCCGCACAGGACGAACTGGCCGAACTCAACAAACTTGTGGAATCAGGCAAGAAGGTTTGTCTTCTGTGCTACGAGCGCAAGCCGGAGGAATGTCACCGCAGTAAAATTGCGGAACTGGTGGCAAAAGAAACCGGCGCGAAAATCGTCGATCTGTTTCCGGGACACTTCATCTGATGGCAAAGACTGGCAAGATTTTCACCGGCATCGGCGGCTGGACCTACGAACCATGGCGCGGCGTGTTTTATCCGAAGGGTCTCACGCATGCGAAGGAGCTTGAATACGCAAGCCGCGCGCTGACCTCGATCGAGGTCAACGGCACGTTCTACCGTACGCAGAATGCGAAAACGTTCAAAAAGTGGGCGAGCGAGACGCCGGACGGCTTTGTCTTCGCACTGAAGGGCGTCCGCTATGCCGTGAACCGCCGCGTGCTCGCCGAGGCCGGAGACTCGATCAAGCGTTTCATGGATTCTGGCGTGACAGAACTGGGCGACAAGCTTGGTCCGCTGCTCTGGCAATTCGCACCCACCAAGAAATTCGACGAAGCCGATTTCGGGAAGTTTATGGAATTGCTGCCGCAGAAATTCGACGGCCAGAAAATCCGTCATGTCGTCGAGCCGCGCAGCGAAACCTTCTCGACGCCCGCCTTCATCAAGCTCGCGCGCGAATTCGGCGTTTCGATCTGCTACACGGATCACATCGACTATGTGAACATCGCCGACATCACCGGAGACTTCGTCTATGCGCGGCTTCAGCGCGGCAAGGACAAGGTGAAGACGGGCTACCCGCCGAAGGAAATCGAAAGCTGGGCGAAGGTTGCAAAGAATTGGGCGTCAGGAAAAGACGCCGCCTCACTGCCCCATGCCGATAAAACAAAGCCCGCCGCCAAGCCACGCGACGTTTTCATCTACTTCATTCACGAAGGAAAAGTCCGCGCGCCCGCGGCGGCGATGGAACTGATCAAGAGATTAAAATAGGAATCCAGCCTCATGGTGAGGAGCGATCCGAAGGATCGCGTCTCGAACCATGAGGTACGTCCTTCGAGACGGGCGCGTTCCGCGCCCTCCTCAGGACGAGGACTTAATCCAGCGTCCTTCTGAACCGCGTCACCGCAATCGTCATCGCGACCAGCATGAGAATAAAAAGCACGAAGACGTCGTATTGCAGGTCGGAGAAGCTCGCGCCTTTCAGCATGATCGAACGCACGATGCGCAGATAATGCGTCAGCGGCAGCGCCTCGCCGAGCCAGCGCGCCCATCCCGGCATACCTGCAAACGGAAACATGAAACCGGAAAGCAGAAGGTTCGGCAGGAAGAACATGAAGGTCATCTGGATCGCTTGCAGCTGGTTCTGCGCGACCGTCGAGAACGAATAGCCGATCGAAAGATTGGTCGCGATGAACAGCGTCGAGAGCAGCGCGAGCAGAAGCAGGCTTCCCAGAATTGGCACCCCGAACAGAAGCACGCCGAACCCGATGATCAGCGACGCCTGCACGAAGCCGACGATGATGTAGGGGATGATCTTCCCGATCATGATTTCGAGCGGCGAGATCGGCATGGAAAGCAGGCTTTCGAGCGTCCCGCGTTCCACCTCGCGCGTCACCGAAAGCGCCGTGAAAATCAGCATGGTCATCGTCAGAATCGTGCCGACGAGCCCCGGCACGATGTTGAGCGAGCTGACACCGGCAGGGTTGTAGCGCGCGTGCTGGCGGAATTCGAACAGAGGCTCGGACTGATCGGGCAGCATGCGCTCGTTGATGAGAGCGAGCTGCGCGACCCTGTTCAGCGCGCCGAGCGCGGTGCCGGATGCCACCGGATCCGTCGCGTCAGCTGCGACGAGCAGCGCTGGCTTCTCCCCTCGCCGCAGCGCGCGTTCGAAACCGGCGGGAATCTCGATCGCAAAGAGAACCTGTCCGGAAGCCAGCACACTGTCGAATTCTTCGGTCGTGGTCAGCCGGTGTGTGATCCTGAAGTAACCCGTGCGCTCGATCGCCGCGAGAATGGTCCGGCCGACGTCGCTCGTCTCCTGCAACAGCACCGCGGTCGGCAGGTTGCGCGGCGTCGTATTGATCGCGTAGCCGAACAGAACGAGCTGCATGACCGGGACCATCACGATCATCGCGAACGAAACCCGGTCGCGGCGCAGCTGGATGAACTCCTTCACCAGCATCGCCCGCACGCGGCGCCAGAAGCCCGGTGAACGGATTCTGTCGAGCAAGCTCATCGAAAGTTGTCCTTCGAGCGGTTCATCAGTTCGATGAACACATCTTCGAGCGAAGGCTCCGAGCGCGTCCAGACGAAACGCCTGTCGCCTCGATAAGGCTTGATCGCGGCTTCGAGTTTCTTCTCGTCGCGGCCCGACACATGAAGGCTGGCACCGAACGGCGCCACCATGTCGACACCGGACTTGCCGTCCAGTTGATGCAGGAGCGTGTGTAGATCCTCGCCGCTCACGTTGTAGGTGACGAGCCGGGACTGATCGACCACCTGTTCCACGGTGCCGTGCGTGAGCAACTCGCCATAGGCGATGTATGCGATCTCGTGGCAGCGCTCGGCTTCATCCATGTAGTGCGTGGAAACGAGCACGGTGAGTCCGTCGTTTGCGAGCGCGTGAATCTCGTTCCAGAATTCGCGCCGTGCCTTCGGATCGACGCCTGCGGTGGGCTCATCGAGCAAGAGCAACTGCGGGCTCGGCAGCGTGCAGGCCCCGAGCGCAAGCCGCTGCTTCCACCCGCCGGAAAGCTGCGCCGCAAGCTGTTCTTCGCGGCCTTGCAGGCCGAGCCGCTCGATCATCCCGCGCGCCGACTGAACGGGCCCATCGAGCCCATAAATGCGCGCGACGAATTCGAGATTCTCGCGCACCGAAAGGTCCTGATAGAGCGAGAAGCGCTGCGTCATGTAGCCGACGTGATTTTTGATCTCGCTCGCCTGCGTGCGGATGTCGTAACCGAGGCAGGTGCCCTCGCCGCTGTCGGGCGTGAGCAGCCCGCAAAGCAACCGGATCGTCGTGGTCTTGCCGGAACCGTTCGGCCCCAGAAAGCCGTAGATCGAGCCGCGCTTCACCTGCATCGAGAGATCGCGCACGACGACGCGGCCATCGAAGGACTTCGTGAGCCCCTTGACGTCGATTGCAAGGTCGGACGCGTTCGCCATTATTTCTGCTCGCGCAGGTTGACGGTCACGCTGACCGGTTGACCGACACGGAGATCGGCGGGCTTTTCGGGCAGCGCCTCCACCAGAAACACGAGCTTGCTCCGCTCCTTCTCGCTGTAAATCACGGGCGGCGTGTATTCGGCCTGTTTTGCGATGAAGCTGATCTTCGCGTTCTGTAGCGAGCAGCCGTCGCAATGCACCGCGACCGTGTCGCCGATGGTGATGCGGGGCAGGATTGCCTGCGCGACATAGAAGCGAACCTTGACGTTGCCCGGCGGCAGGAGCGCCACGATCGGGCGGCCGGCCACCACAAGCTCGCCTGCGCGGAAATAAACCTGTTGCACGACCCCGGATACGGGGCTCTTGATCGTGCGGCGCTCGAGCCTTGTCTTCGCGGAATTCAATCTCGCTTCCGCTTCGCGAAGCACCGCCTGGGTGTCGTCATAGGCTTTCTGCGTTCCGGCATTCGTCTTCACCAGTTGCTCTGCGCGCGAAAAAGCGGCTCTGGCATTTTCGAGTGCGGCTTTGGCCGCATTCTCGTCCGCCTTCTGCAAATCGGCTTCCAGCGAGAACAGCGGCGATCCCTTCGCGACCGTGTCGCCTTCGCGGACGTCGAGCGCTTCGATGCGCCCGTTTTCGTCGGGTCCGACGAAGATCAGGTTGGCTTCGATCCAGCCCTGAAAACTCGTGCCGCCGTTGTCTCCGCACGCCGAAAGCACGAACAGAAGCGGAAGTAGTAATAGACGGAACCGCCTCATGGCCGCTCCTCCCTGTCGAAAAGATTTTCGATATGCGCCTTCATCAGCGCTGCCGCGTCGAGCGGCTCGAACTTGTCGAACATCGATTTCCACACGATTGCCGTAAGCGCCGGTGCAACGACAAGCTGTGGAAATCGAACCAGCGTATCGCTTTTCAGTTCGCCTTCCTTCAGCGCCTGCTGCGCGCGGGAGCGAAACGCGCCCAGACCGCGCACGATCACCTCGCGGTAGTAGAACTCGGCGAGTTTCGGAAAGCGGGAGCCTTCGGTCAGGATCAGGCGCACGATATCCTTGCGCCTGGTCGCGATGACCTGCTCGACGAATAGATCGGCAACGCGCAATGCGAGTTCGCGCAACGGCGCAGGCTTCGCTTCCATGCCGCCGGCAAGCAACGCTTCCAGCATGACGATGACGGGACTGATCTCGGCGCGCAGAAGCTCCTGAAACAGCGCTTCCTTGTCCTTGAAATAGAGATAGATCGTTCCCTTCGCGACATGGGCACGTTTCGCGACGTCTTCAAGCCGCGCGGCCGCGAAACCGCTCTGGGAAAATTCTTCAAGCGCCGCCGCGAGAATGAGTTCGCGCTTGTCCTTGCCCGGATCGGCACCGCGCGGCGCCCGGGAAACAGCCTTCATCTTTCTGACGGCCGATGTTCTGCGCATTGGGAAATTATGACTGACTGGTCAGTCATAAGTCAAGCAGGCAGTTGCTCAATTTTCGCGAGTATTTTCAGGTGGTTGCGATGATTTCTATTCGCCGCAGGCAAACGGTAGGTCGCGCGTAATCCGCGTTCCGTCCGCGATCAAGGCAACCTCCATGAGGTTGCAGTCGAGCCCGGTAAAGAACTGCCCGCGATAGCCGATGCCTTTGTCGCTCACATAAACGTCTGAAATGGTCCAGGAGCGCAGCGTCTTTTTGGTCTTGCGGTCCCGCAGCACGACCTGAGCCTGCTTGCCTTCGGCGAAAACATCCCCCCTCGCCCTGGATTGCATCTTCACGCGCACCAGAAAACCCGAGAATTTTCCGCCGTTGTTTCCCTTCCAGTGCGCGCCGAAATTCCAGACGCCGAATTCCTCGAGCTTGAAAATGTCCGGAGACAGCTCGCCGCTTTCCTCGAAGAACAGGTGCACGCTGAAATCGACGGCCTTGACGCTATCCTTGTACGCTTTCTTCGTAATATCCTGCGCGCCGGCAACTCCGGTGAGGATCGCAAGCGCAACCGCCGAGCCGGATATGCGTGCTAGCATAGCGTGCTACTCCGCCGGCTGCGTCGATGGCAGACGCGACTCTGCGCGGTTCGCAAGCAGCGAAATCATACCTGTCGAGATCATGAACACGACCGCGAAAGCTGTCGTGACAAGCAGCACAAGTGCGAACCCGCCCTTGCCGTGCAGCGCCGCGATCAGCGAAACCGCGAGCCCGCTCGATATAAAGGCGAGGAAAAAGCGTACGGCAAAAACCCGCCCGCGCCAGGCGTCTGCCGTATAGCGCGCGATCACGACGTCGCCGACCGTCACCTGTGCGTAGATCGCCGCGATCGATACGATGAGCGCGCCCATGAGGGCCGGGCCTGAAGCGAAGTAGGCCCAGACCACGCCAGCGACCTGTAAGACACCGATCCCCGCAAGCAGGATATGCGGCGCATAGCGCGACACCAGCCGGCCGACGGTCAGCTGCGCGACGCCGCCGAACAGAAGCACGCCGGTCGCGACCGAACCGAGCAACACAAGCGGAATTTCCTGCGCCATGCGCTCGTCCACGATCTTCGGAATGGCGATGGTCAGAACGTTGAAGATGGTCCCGCCAGAGAAGGCCATCAGCGCAAAAAACGCGAACACGGAAACCATCATCGCGCCCGTGAGCGGCACTTCGGCAACCTTCACGCGCTGCCCTGCCTTATCCTTCTCTTCTTTCGTAAAATAGAGATAGGCGATGCCCGCGATCACGCAAACCACCGCCGGCACGATAAAGGCCGCGCGCCAGCCGGTCCACGCCATCAGCGCGGCGGTGATGCCGGGCGCAAGCGCGACGCCGAAATTGCCCCATACGCCGTTCCGCGCGAAGTCGCGTCCGCGATCCTGCGCGTTCGTAACCAGCATCGGAATGCCGACCGGGTGATAGATCGCTGCGAAAATTCCGAGCAGAAGAAGTGCGGCGGCGAGCCAATAGACATTCGGCGCGGCCGCGGCGAGCGACAGCGACAGCGCACAGCCGAAGAAAAAGATCGCCATGATCTTGCGGCGGCTCCAGTGGTCCGCGAGCCACCCCCAGGGCAGCGAGAACAGTCCGAACGCAACGAAGCACGCCGTCGAAAGCGCAATCAGTTCCGCGTAGCTGCGCCCGAGCGCGCTCTCGAGGCCGATCACCACTGTCGGGAAAACGAGCAGCACGTAGTGGTCGATGAAGTGAGCGATATTGATGAAGCGGAGATGGTTGCGCGTTTCTTCCATGACGTTTCTCTGTTTTGCGAACCGCTTATAGCCCGGTTCGCACTCTCCCGCTCTCTCGGCGGCGCGGAGGCTCCATGCTTATGAGCCATGCGCAAGGACCATGGGAGCGATTGCTGCCGCCCCGGATGGCAATGCATTACCACGATTCTACCGGTGATTGCAGGCTGCAATCTCCACTGTGTGGCCCCAAACCGGGCCTTCGCAAAGAGTTCTTCTTTTAAAGTGCAGGCTGCCGATCGCCTGCGCCGGTTGATTTTTTCATGTTGGAACGCGCAGGAATTCGCGCGCTTTGCGTTGGTGCCTTTGCCGTAGGTTTTCTCATCCCGGCCTCTATGCCGACCGCTAAAGCGCAACAGGTCTCCATTCCGGTTCAGGCTTATGGACTGCTGCGCCGCCGTGCCGATTACCTCTGGGGTCTCGCTAATCCCTATATCGAGCAGAAGGCTGATTTCTTCGGCGGCATCGACGCCGCGCAACCGACGACATTCGTCTGGATGGGCGCGACCTACGCCCCGTTCGGAACGCTCGCCAACGACGGCTGGCGCGTGCGCGCGATCGGCGGCGCGGGCAAATACTCTTATCAGACGCCTGTAGCCCCGCTCGGGATCAACGACGCCTTCGCCTTCTCCGGCGAACTTCTAGGCGGCTACCGCAAGTCTTTCTCAGGCGTTTTCGGTCAGACCGTTTATGTAGGCGCCTTCGCCGGCCTGCATTACGAAGATCAGATTCTCGTCTACGACGATCCGGGCAATCCCGCACGCGGGAGCGACGCAGGTTTCAAGGCATCCCTCGAATTTTATTCCCGCATCCAGGAGCATTACATCGTCACCGCCTTCGGTTCCGTCTCCACGGTTCACGAAAAGTACTACGCGAAAACATCGCTGCTCTACGAGTTGAACGAAACATGGGCGCTGGGCGGCGAGATCGCATTCATGGGAGACGCCCGCTACAAGGAGCACCGCGCGGGCCTCGCCGGCGCCCTCACCTGGCAGAAGAAAGTATTCACGCTCTCCGCAGGCGTGCTTGAGAACTCCGGCCGGGGCGAAGGCACCTATCTCACCTTGTCGGTCTATTCACCGTTCTAGGCCGGACTTCGCTCAAAATTCCGAAAAAGCTTCCAGCGAAAGCGGTGGGGGACTACATTCGCGCCCGACTCTTTCTCTTATTATTTCTCCGCGCATGAGCATCATCACTTCCGGCGAACTTCTGGGCCCGCTTTTCGCAAGCGCGAAGATGCGTGCGGCGCTGTCCGATAGCGCCATGCTCCAGCATATGCTCGACGTGGAAGCCGCGCTCGCGCGGGCGGAAGCGGCGAGCGGCGTGATCCCGAAGTCCGCCGTCGCGCCGATCGTAGCCGCCTGCCAGGCAAAGCGTTTCGATATCGCTTCGCTCGGCGCCTCCGCCGCACGCGCAGGCAACGTCGCGATCCCGCTCGTCAAGGCGCTGACTGCCGAGGTCGCAAAACGCGACAAGGAAGCCGCTCGTTTCGTCCATTGGGGCGCGACCAGCCAGGACATCATCGATACCGCAAGCGTGCTTGCGCTGCGCGAAGCATCCGGAATTCTGGAACGCGACCTCGCGCAGGCAATCAGAGGCTTCGTTTCGCTCGCGAAAAAGCATCGCAACAGCGTGATGGCAGGCCGCACCTGGTTGCAGCAAGCTTTGCCGGTCACGTTCGGATTGAAAGCCGCAGGATACGCTGCCGCGCTCGCGCGGGCGCGGACGCGCATGATCATCGCCATCGAGGAAGCATCAACGCTTCAGTTCGGCGGCGCCGCGGGCGCGCTTGCAGCCTTGCAGGGCAAAGGGGCTGCGGTCGCGCGCGCACTCGGAAAAGAACTCGATCTGTCCGTTCCTGCGGAGCCGTGGCACGGGCATAGCGACCGCTTCGCGAACGCTGCTTCTGCAATTGCAATCGCAATCGGCGAATGCGGAAAAATCGCGCGCGACGTTTCTCTCCTGATGCAGACCGAAATTGCCGAGGTCGCCTAACCTGCCGCCGAAGGACGCGGCGGGCCTTCGACCATGCCGCAGAAGCGCAATCCGGCTCTTTCCGCGCAGATCCTTGCAGCCGCCAATCTTGCGCCCGGCCTCGTCTCCTCGTTGCTTGCCGGCCTCATGCACGAACACGAACGCGGCACCGGCGGCTGGCAGGCAAGCTGGCTCGCATTTCCGCAACTTCTCCTGATCGCATCGGGCGCCTTCGAGCGCACCGCCGAGATCGCAGGCGGCCTCGAAGTCGACAAGAACCGCATGCGCGAAAATCTGGAAATCTCGAACGGGCTTGTCATGGCGGAAGCTGCGCAGTTCGCGCTCGCCGAGAAGCTCGGCCGGTTGCAGGCGCACGAACTTCTCGCCAAGGCGTCGAAGCGCGCAGCCGCGGAGCGTAAGCACCTGAAGGAAGTGCTGCGCGGCATCCCGGAAGTCTCGCGCGTTCTGTCCGGGAAAAAACTCGATGAAGTTTTCGAGCCTGCGAACTACCTCGGCGATACCTCGAAATTCATCGACGCCGCGATCCAAAGCGCCGAACGCTCGCTGAAGAAATAAGAGAAGAAGAAATGCCGATCCTCGAAGCCAACGGAATCCAGATCAACTATCAGATCGACGGCGCCGACAGCGCGCCCGTGCTGATGCTTTCGAATTCGCTCGGCACCAATCTGCATATGTGGGACAAGCAGGTGCCCGCGCTTGCGAAACGCTTCCGGGTCGTGCGCTATGACACGCGCGGACACGGCAAGACCAGCGCGCCTTCGTTTCCCTATACGGTTTCGATGCTCGGGCAGGATGCCATCGCGCTGATGGACGCCTTGAAGCTTTCGAAGATCCGTTTCTGCGGACTGTCGATGGGCGGCATGATCGGCATGTGGCTCGCACGTCATGTGCCTTCGCGGATCGAACAGCTCGTACTCTGCAACACTGCCGCCAAATTCGGCGTACCCGAGGTCTGGAATCAGCGCGTCGCCACCGTTCGCGCTTCCGGCATGAAGGCGATCACCGATGCCGTGATCGAACGCTGGTTTACGAAGGAGTTCCGCGGGAAATCGCCGAAGGCAATCGAGCCGATCGTCGAAATGCTGCATACGACGAAGGCGGAAGGCTATGCAGGAAATTGCGCCGCAATCCGCGACGTCGACCAGCGCTGGACGATAGGCAGCATCGCCGTGCCGACCCTCGTAATCGGCGGCAAGCTCGACCCGGCGACACCTTATGAAGCCGCCGAACTGATCGCGAAGCGCATACCCGGCGCAAAGCTCGTAGGCCTGGACGCCGCGCACCTTTCCAACATCGAGCAGCCCGAGGCTTTTACCAAGGCACTCGACGGATTCCTGAAGATCTAAGGAATAAGAAAATGGACGAGCGCGAACGCCACGAAAAGGGAATGAGCCGCCGCCGCAAGGTGCTCGGTAACAAATGGGTCGATCGCGCGGTCGCGAACCAGAACGACTTCAACCGCGAATTTCAGGACCTGATTACGCGCTACGCATGGGGCGAAATCTGGACCCGTCCGCATTTCGACGACCGCACGCGCCGTCTCGTCGTGCTGGGCTCGATGGTGGCGCTCGGCCGCTGGGAGGAATTCCGGCTCCATGTGCGTGCCGCCATGACCGAAGGCGGCTTCACCAAGGAAGACATCAAGGAACTTCTTTTGCAGCAGGCGATTTACTGCGGCGTACCCGCCGCGAACACCGCCTTTCACGAAGCTGCAAGCGTTTTTGCCGAAATCGAAAAAAGCTAGTGCGTGGTGCCGTTGCGCGAGCGCAGCGACGCTTCGCGGAATGCCTGCGGCGTCGATCCGGTCTGCTTCTTGAAGAAGCGCGCGAAGTGCGACGGATCGGCGAACGCGAGATCGTAGGCCACCTCGCCGATCGTAAGATCCGTGAACACGAGCTGCCGCTTCGCCTCCGTAAGCAGGCGCTGGCGCAGAAGATGTCCTGCCGTCACGCCGGTCGCGCGCTTGACGTGATCGTTCAGACGATCCGCGGTCATCGCGAGCTTGCCGGCATAGAATCCGATCTGCCGCTCCGAGCGGAAATGTTCTTCGATCAGGCGGCGCAGTTCCTCGACGGTCGCGTCGGCGGGCGCAAGCGTGATCGTGCCGGAGAGTTCGCGGCTCGCGCCCAGACGCGCAACCTCGACCCCGATCAGCGCGAGCATCGCGCGCATCGCAACTTCGAATCCTTCCCGACCTAGAAATTCTTCCTCGAGCAGATCGCGGCACAAGGTGGAGAGACGCGCGATCTCGGGACGCGAAACCGCAAGCAGCGGCTGCGCCGCGATGTGCTTCAAACGCGCGAGCGCGACGTTCGCCTGCTCGCCGAGCGATTCCGTGACGTCTTCGGTGAAATTGATGACGAAACCCTCGGTCACCTTCGGCCTGAACCGGAAGCCATGTGCGACGGTCGGCGCGAGCAGCATCACCACCGGCGCTTCGAAGTTGATCGATTCCGCTTCGAGCTCGAGCGTTCCGCCGCCCTGCTCGATGAGCATGATCTGGAACAGGTTCCGGTGCCGGTGCGGGGCAATGACCCAGTTGGCGCCCTGCGAACGATGCGTCAGGCGCTCGATGTGAACGAAATCGAATGCCTGATCGTCCGGCGGATCGCCGTACAAATGGTACAGAGGGAGGGTTGCCCGCTTCATGCCGGGCAAAATAGTGCAGCCCGGGACCAAAAGAAAAGCACTCTCTCGCAACAGGCTTTACGGGAAAAACCCCGCCTTTCAGGCGGGGTTTTCCGTTTCAGGTCAGGCAGTTAGCGGTTCTGCTGCTGACCGCCCTGACGGGACGGCTGACCGCCCTGCTGCTTGTCCTGGTTCGGGTTCTGCTGGTTCTGCTGACCACCGCGCTGCGGGTTCTGGTTGTCGCCCTGCTGCTGGTTCTGCTGGTCACGCTGCTGCTGGTTCCGGTCGTTCGGATTGTTCGCCATGGTGATAGCTCCTTGAAGTTGCCACCCCTCGTAGTTCGAACCCCTGTTTTCCCGCTTCGTTCCCGGAACTTTCACGGGTTTTGCATAGCGTGAGGGATGTGCGCGCATTTGCGGGATGGAGAACCGGGCCCCGTGATTTGGCGGCTGGCCACGCTTCAAGCTAGTTTCGCGACAGGGCAAGGGACCGTGCCGTCAGAAGCGCGGAATGGGTGAATGGAGTATTTTCTCCAGCAGTCGATCAACGGCATCGCGCTGGGCTCGATCTATGGCCTCGTCGCGATCGGCTACACGATGGTCTACGGGATCATCGGCATGATCAATTTCGCCCATGGCGATATTTTCATGGTCGGTACCTTCATCGCGCTGATCGCCTTTCTCATCCTCGTCGCAATCGGCGTCACCGCGATCCCGCTCGCGCTGTTTCTGGTCCTGCTGATCGCGATGCTGCTGACCTCGCTCTATGGCTGGGCGGTGGAGCGGATCGCCTACCGGCCGTTGCGTGGCTCCTTCCGCCTCGCGCCGCTGATCTCGGCGATCGGCATGTCGATCGTGCTGCAGAACTACGTGCAACTCGCGCAGGGTGCGCGCGTGAAAACCTTGCAGCCGCTGGTCAGCGGCGTACACACGCTTCTCGATCTCGGCAATCGTCTCGTCGTACAGATCTCGAACATTCAGATTCTGATTATCCTGACCACGCTCGCCTTGATGAGCGGCTTCACCTGGCTGATCTCCGCGACTTCGCTGGGCCGCGACATGCGCGCCTGCGAGCAGGATTTGAAGATGGCGGCGCTGCTCGGTGTCGATACCGACCGGACCATTTCGCTCACCTTTCTGATCGGCGCCGCGCTCGCCTCGGTCGCAGGCATGATGTACCTGCTCTATTACGGCGTGATCGACTTCCACATCGGTTTCGTTGCCGGTGTGAAAGCATTCACCGCGGCCGTGCTCGGCGGGATCGGCTCGCTGCCGGGCGCGATGCTCGGCGGATTGCTGATCGGTCTGATCGAAACCTACTGGTCCGCCTATTTCTCGGTTCAATATAAAGACGTCGCCGCCTTCTCGATCCTGATCGTCGTTCTCATCTTCATGCCGACAGGCATTCTCGGCAAACCGGAAGTCGAGAAAGTATGAGCGCGGCGAGACCTGCTTTTTCTTCTGTTCTCGCACACGCGTTCAGAGATGCCCTGATCGCGGGCATCGTCGCATTCGGGCTGTTCATACTTTTGCTCGGATTTCTCACCGACGACCAGCGCGGGCCGTTGCGCCTGCTCCCGCGCCCCGTTCTGCTTGCATACGCAGTAGGCGTCGTTTTCGCGGGGCGGTTTATCGTTTCGGTGATCTATCACTACGCCGCCGCCCTTCGTTACTGGCTAGGCTTGATCGGGTCGGCAATCTGCGGCGCAGCCGTCAAGTTCAAATGGCCGCTGCTGGCATTTATGCTCGTCATCGCGGCTGGCAGGATTTATTACGCGCCGCAGACCTGGCCGCTGACAGCGGTTGTCGCTGCGACGATCTTTATTGCCGTCCGCTTCGGGCTCAGCGCGGCGTTTCTCATGTTCGCAGCGCTTTTTCCGGTTGCGTTCTACGACAACCCCTACTTCCTCGGTATTGCGATCATCGCGCTGACCTACATCATGCTCGGCTGGGGCCTGAACATCGTGGTCGGCCTCGCCGGCCTGCTCGATCTCGGTTACGTCGCATTCTACGCGGTCGGCGCGTACTCCTATGCGATCATCGCGCAGACCTATGGCTGGTCGTTCTGGGTTTGCCTGCCGCTCGCGGGCCTGTTCGCCGCCTTCTTCGGCATCCTGCTCGGCTTTCCCGTATTGCGGCTGCGCGGCGACTATCTCGCGATCGTAACGCTCGCGTTCGGCGAAATCGTGCGCATCGTTCTTCTGAACTGGGTTTCCTTCACCAACGGGCCGAACGGCATAGGCTCCATCCCGCGCGCGAGTTTCTTCGGGATACCCTTCAATGCGAACGACGACGGCTTCGCCGCAAGGTTCGGGCTGGAGTTCGATCCGACGCACCGGACGGTGTTTCTGTTCTACGTGATCCTCGCGCTTGCGCTGCTGACGAACTGGGTCACGATCCGGCTCCGAAAACTTCCCGTCGGCCGCGCATGGGAAGCGCTCCGGGAAGACGAGATCGCCGTGCGTTCGCTCGGCATCAATCCGACCAATACGAAACTGACCGCGTTTGCGATCGGCGCGATGTTCGGCGGCTTTGCCGGCGCCTTCTTCGCGACCCGCCAGGGCTTCATCTCGCCGGACTCCTTCACCTTCCCTGAATCCGCGCTGATCCTTGCGATCGTCGTGCTCGGCGGCATGGGCTCGCAGATCGGAGTCGCGATCGCCGCAATCGTGGTGACTGCAAGCTTCGAGCTGTTCCGTGAGTTCGAGCAATTCCGTCTCGTGATTTTCGGCTTCGGCATGGTCGTTATCATGGTGTGGCGCCCGCGCGGTCTCGTTTCCACGCGCGATCCGACGGCCTATCTGAAAGAACGTAAGACGATCTCGGTCGAGCATGTCGCGGAGGGCCGCGGCTGATGTCGGGCACACCGATCCTCTCGCTCAACGCGCTCACCATGCGCTTCGGCGGATTGCTTGCGATCGACGATCTTTCGTTCGAGGCGAAGCGCGGCGACATCACGGCCCTGATCGGCCCGAACGGAGCCGGCAAAACCACCGTCTTCAACTGCATCACGGGCTTCTATCGGCCGACATCCGGCGGCATTCGCGTCACGCGCGATGACGGAAAAGTCTTCGCGCTGGAAAAACTCCCCGACTTCAGGATCGCGCAGCGCGTTCATGTCGCGCGCACGTTCCAGAATATCCGTCTGTTCGCGGGGATGACCGCACTCGAAAACCTGCTCGTCGCGCAGCACAACACGCTGATGCGGAAGTCGGGCTACACGATCTTCGGCTTGTTCGGGACGCCGGGCTATCGCAACGCCGAGCGTGAAGCGATCGAACTTGCGCGCCACTGGCTTGCGAAGACGCAGTTGATCGAGCGCGCCGACGATCCGGCGGGGAGCCTGCCCTACGGCGCGCAGCGGCGGCTCGAGATCGCGCGGGCAATGTGCACGAAGCCGGTTCTCCTGTGCCTCGACGAGCCGGCCGCGGGACTGAACCCGCGCGAGTCCGACGAACTCAACATTCTTTTGCGTTCGATCAAAAACGAGACAACGACTTCGATCCTGCTCATCGAGCACGACATGAATGTCGTCATGGAGATTTCCGACCGCGTCATCGTGCTCGACCACGGCAGGAAGATTTCCGAGGGCACGCCGGAGTTCGTCCGCAACGACCAGAAAGTGATCGCCGCCTATCTCGGTGTCGAGGAAGACGCCGTGGACCAGG
>CAZFPR010000023.1:7606-11145 GCA_964521045.1 uncultured Hyphomicrobiales bacterium | reverse complement strand
CCGAAGCGGAGGTGCGCGCATGAGCGAGCCCCTGCTCTCGATCAAAGGCGTGTCCGCGTACTACGGCAGCATCGCTGCCTTGAAAGGCATCGATGTCGAGGTGATGCCGGGCGAGATCGTGACCATCATCGGCGCGAACGGCGCCGGAAAATCAACGCTCATGATGACGATCTGCGGCAATCCGCAGGCGCGCGAAGGCCGGATCCTGTTCGAAGGCCGGGACATCACGCATCTTCCAACCTATCAGATCATGCGGATGAAGATCGCGCAGTCGCCGGAGGGCCGGCGCATCTTCCCGCGAATGACCGTGTTCGAAAACCTGCTGATGGGCGCCGCTACCGCCGAAGGCGGCGACTTCAAGAGCGATCTTGCGCGGGTCTATTCGCTGTTTCCGATCCTGGAACAGCGCTCCAGCCAGCGCGGCGGCACGCTTTCCGGCGGCGAACAGCAAATGCTCGCGATCGGCCGCGCGCTGATGAGCCGTCCGCGCCTGCTCCTGCTGGACGAGCCGTCGCTCGGTCTCGCGCCGCTCATCGTGCGCCAGATTTTCAACGCCATCCGCGAACTTAATCAGCAGGAAAAACTCACGATTTTTCTGGTCGAGCAGAACGCTTTTCATGCGCTCAAGCTCGCGCATCGCGGCTACGTCATGGTGAACGGAAAAATCGCCATGGCGGGCACCGGCAAGGAACTGCTCGAAAAACCCGAGGTCCGCAGCGCCTATCTGGAAGGCGGACGGTAGAAATACGGCACGTAACGGGTTTATAAAAACCCGTGACAACCGGCGATTTCCCGCCAAGAATAGACACAACTATTTTCGCAACATCGCATTGTTTCAGAGGGAGAAACTATGAAAAGCGCACGTCTCGTCGGCTTGCTTGCCGCCGCAAGCCTGCTCGCGGCAGCTACCGCCCAGGCTCAAACTACCGTCGGCGTTGCCGGTCCCATGACCGGACAATACGCATCATTTGGCGAGCAGCTTCGCAACGGCGCGAGCCTCGCGCTTGAAGACATCAACGCTGCCGGCGGCGTGCTGAAGCAGCAGTTGAAGCTCGTGGTCGGCGACGATGCTTGCGATCCCAAGCAGGCGCGCTCGACCGCGGATCGGCTCGTCGGCCAGAAGGTGCCGGTCGTATTCGGCCACTTCTGCTCGTCGTCCTCGATCCCGGCATCGGAAGCCTACGCGGAAGGCAACGTGCTCCAGATCACGCCCGCTTCCACCAACCCGACCTTCACCGAGCGCAAGCTCTGGAACGTGTTCCGCACCTGCGGCCGTGACGACCAGCAGGGCGCGCTCGCCGGCAAATATCTTGCCGACAACTTCAAGGGCAAGAAGATCGCGATCCTCGACGACAAGTCGACCTACGGAGCGGGTCTCGCGAACGAAACCAAGAAGGCGCTGAATGCGCTCGGCGTAAAGGAAACGCTGCGTGAATCGTATACGCAGGGCGACAAGGACTTCACCGCGCTCGTCTCGCGCATGAAGGCGGCCGACATCGATATCGTCTTCGTCGGCGGCTATCACACGGAGTCGGGCCTGATCCTGCGCCAGATGCGCGACCAGGGCATGAAGACGTTGCTGATGGCGGGCGATGCGCTTGCGGACAAGCAGTTCGCCTCGATCACCGGCCAGCACGCCGGCGGCGTGCTCATGACCTTCGGCTCCGACCCGCGCAACCGTCCGGCTGCGGCCGAGGTCGTGAAGAAGTTCAAGGCCAAGGGCATCGATCCGGAAGGCTACACGCTCTACACCTACGCCGCGATGCAGATCTGGGCGGCGGCCGTGGAAAAGACCGGCTCGACCGATCCGAAGAAGGTTGCGGCAACGATCCGCGCCGGCAAATGGAATACGGTGCTGGGCGAGATTTCCTACGACGCCAAAGGCGACATCACGGTCACGGACTATGTGATGTACGAGTGGAAAGCCGACGGCACCTATGCCGAGTTGAAGAAGTAAGCTTCTTCACAACGAAATGAAAAAGCCCGCCGGAAACGGCGGGCTTTTTTGATTCAGCGAACTGCCTCAGCCGAATTTCGAAAGCGCCGGAAACATCTCCAGGAGCCAGAAGCTGAATGTCGTGATCCACCCGGTCAGAAACGCGATCCCGGTAAGCACGAGAAAAGCACCCATGATCTTTTCGATCATGCCGAGCTTCGACCGCATCTTCGAAAACACGCCGAGAAAGGCATCGAGCGCAAACGCGGCCGAAATGAATGGGATGCCGAGCCCGAGCGAATAGACCGCAAGCAACCCCGCCCCCTTTGCAACCGTCTGCTCGGATGCGGCGACGGCGAGGATAGCGGCCAACACAGGTCCGATACACGGCGTCCATCCGAATGCGAACGCGAGCCCCATGACATAGGCGCCCCAAAGGCCCACGGTTTCGTTCGGCTGCAACCGCGTCGTACGGTAGAGAAACGCGATCCGATAGACGTCGAGGAAATGCAGACCCATCGCGATGATCGCGATACCCGCAAAGATCGTGAGCCAGTACGACCACTCGCGCAGCAATCCGCCGACGGCGGACGCCGTCGCGCCGAGCGCGACAAAGACAGTCGAGAAGCCGAGCACGAATAGGATTGCCGCCGCGATCTCGCGCCGTGCCACCCGCGCGACATTGTCCCGCGCGGCAAGTTCGTCGAAGGTCGTTCCGGCGAGGTACGCAAGATAAGGCGGCACCAGCGGCAGCACGCAGGGCGAGAGAAAGCTGAGCAGGCCCGCTATCAGCGCGGCGGTGAGCGAAACTTCGGTCATGTGCGAAGTCATGCGCGGACGATTCCGCGGAAGCAAGCGTCCTCGCGCCAATGTGAAGCGCGAACTTGCCGCATGAGCGCCAATCGGGTTCATTCGCGGGCATGAAGAACCTGATCACCGATGTCGCAGGCATCCTTGTCGGCCATGCCGACGATGCGAAGGCCGCTACCGGCACCACCGCCGTCATTTTTGAGGAGCCGGCGGTAGCTTCCGCGGATATTCGCGGCGGCGGACCCGGCACGCGCGAACTCGATCTGCTCGACCCGGTTGCCACCGTTGACCGCATCGACGGGCTTGCCCTCTCCGGCGGCTCGGCTTTCGGCCTCGATGCAGGTGCGGGTGTGCAGGCGTGGCTTGCCGAGCAAGGCCGCGGCTTTCCGGTTGGTGCTGCGAATATTCCGATCGTGCCCGGCGCAATTCTGTTCGACCTCCATTCCGGCGGAGACAAGAATTGGGGACGCTTCCCGCCGTATCGCGATCTCGGTTACGCGGCCGCGAAAGCCGCGGCCAAAGATTTCAAACTCGGCAGCGTCGGCGCGGGATATGGCGCCAAGGCGCAAAATCTCAAGGGCGGCATCGGCTCGGCGTCGGACACGACGCCGGATGGCTTTACGGTCGGCGCGATTGCCGCGGTGAACGCCGCAGGCCGCGTGACGCTCGGTGAGGACGGGCATTTCTTTGCCGCCGCCTTCGAACACGGGAACGAATTCGGCGGGCGCGGCTTTCCCGCCTCCCGTCAGAAAATCTCGACCGCGCTGAAAGGTGACGTGCGCCAGAACACTAC
>CAZFPR010000023.1:0-7596 GCA_964521045.1 uncultured Hyphomicrobiales bacterium | reverse complement strand
TGGTCGCGACCGACGCGATCCTGACGAAAGCGCAGGCGAAGCGTCTCGCAGTGATGGCGGGAGCCGGATTTGCGATGGCGATCCATCCGGTATTTACGCCGCTAGACGGCGATGCGGTTTTCGCCGCCGCTACCTGCAAAAAGAAGCTCGATGATCCTGTTCACGCGCTCGCGCGTATCGGCGCAATCGCTGCGCAGTGCCTTGCGCGCGCGATCGCGCGCGGCGTCTATGAAGCGAGCGCACTCCCCTTCCCAGGCGCGATGCCGTCGTGGAAGGATAAATTTGGCCGTTAGGTTTTCGAGAAGCGCTCCGCCGCGAACGGCGCGGGATCGACGAACGTCGTCGCGCCGGTCATCATTTCCGCAAGCAGCCGGCCCGAAGCCGGACCCAGCGTCAGCCCGGAATGTCCGTGGCCGTAGTCGAGCCAGAGGCCTTTCTGCCCCGGCGCACGGCCAATCACGGGACGCGAATCCCAGAAGCACGGGCGCGCGCCAAGCCAGGGCTTCGGCTCCACGGGCTCTCCCAATGGAAACAGGTTCTTCGCATAAGGCATAAGGCGGTCGATCTGTACCGGCGTCGGCGGCGCGTCGCGATGTGCGAACTCCGCGCCCGTGGTGAGTCGAATGCCCTGATCCATCGGACCGAGAATGAAGCCAACCTCCGCATCGAGCACAGGTCTTGTGAGCGATGCGTTTCCTTTCGCACTGAAGTGCCAGTGATAGCCGCGCTTCACCGCGAGCGGCAGATCGACCCCGAGCGGCTCCAGCACATCCGGCGCCCAGGGGCCGAGCGCGGCCACCACTTCCTCGGCATGCGCCTCCCCGTCTTCGGTGGTGACGGACCAGCCGCCGTTCGCACGCTTCAAGGTCTTCGCGTCACCCTTCGCATTCTCTCCGCCGATCGAAAGATAATGCGCGTTGAACGCGCGCGAGACGGCGAGCGGATTGGAATAGCTCGCCGCCTTCGGCCAGAGCACGCCGTGTTTGAACACCGGAGAGAGCGAAGGCTCCAGCGCGACCGACTGCTCGACCGAAAGCTTCTCGTAGGGAATGCCGTACTCGTCCGCGAGGGCGAGCTCGGCGGCCATTTTCTCCAGCGCGTTCTCGGAACGATAGACGCGAAGCCAGCCGGTATGACGCAGATAGCGTTGCGCGCCCGCGGCTTCCACGAGCGCCTCGTGTTCCAGCAACGCATTCTCGAACAGCGGGCGCATCACGCGCGCAGTCTGCTCCAGTCCCTCGGGCGTGGTCGCCTTGCGCACGTTCCAGAGCCAGCGCGCGATCCACGGGAGAAACCCCGCGTGATAGTTCGCTTCCGTCGCAAGCTTCAGCGCAACGCGGGTGAGCGCGCGAATGTTGCGCGGAAACGGATAGGGAAAAAGCGTATTGCCCTCGATGATCCCGGCATTGCCGTAAGACGTGCCCTCGCCGGGGCCCTGCCGGTCGATGAGCAGCGTCGAGACACCCCGCTTCTGAAGATGAAGCGCGGCCGAGATGCCGACGATGCCGGCACCGAGAACGATAACATTTTTCTTTCTAGTCATAGTATATTTCTATTATAACTCCACAGCCCTTTCCAGCCAAGGGCTTAGCTATGCACAAGCAAATCCTTGGGACGGAGGCTAAAATGCCGCCGGAATGAGAGTTCTTTACGCCGGAAGCCGACAGTCCGGAAGAAAAGCGTCCGGAAGAATATGGGCCTGAAAAGCAGTCTCGAAACGCTCGGCCGGCAGGGTACCCGAATCGCAGCCGCGAGCGTGATTGTAGGGGTCGCGATCCCTCCGCTCGCCGCGGCATTCAAGCCCTTCCTCGCGGCGGCGATTTTCCTGCTCCTCGTGTTCGCTTTCCTGCGCGTCGATCCGGCGGAGCTACAGGCCCGCTTCAGGGCGCCCCTGCTCGTCGCGATTGCCTGCATCGGCTTCATGGTCGTGATCCCGCTCGCCTTCGGCCTCACGCTGCCGCACACCGGCATCGACAGGCTCGGCCCCGGTGTCGCGCTGGGGCTGATGATGTACCTCGCGGCACCCCCGATCATGTCTTCTGCGGCATTTGCGGCAATGCTGCGCCTCGATACTGCGCTGACACTCGCAACGCTGATCGTTTGCACCGCCGTCACGCCGCTGCTCGCGCCGTTTATCGTTTCATATTTCGCCGGAGAAACACTGAAACTCGACGTCGTTCAACTCGTAATCAGGCTCCTCGCCATCCTCGGCGGCGCCTTCGCCGCGGCCAGTCTCCTGCGATGGTGGCTCGGCAACGAACGGATCGCAGCCGCCAAAGGCGCGATCGACGGCATCAACGCGCTGCTGCTGTTCCTATTCGGCGTTGCCGCGATGGATGGCGTGACCGCGCGCGCCTTCAAGGAGCCGCTGCTGGTCGCCGGGCTGTCGCTGCTCGCTTTCGCGATCGCGATCGGCCTCTATGTCGTGACGACGCTGATCTTCTGGCGGCAGGGCCTGAAGCAGTCGCTGGCGCTCGGGTTTTCCTCGGCCCATCGCAACATGGGCGTGATGGTCGCTGCCGCAGGCAGCGGCCTCCCCGAACTGACCTGGATCTACTTCGCGGTCGCGCAGTTTCCGATCTACCTCCTGCCCGCGCTCGCAGCGCCCGTTGTTCACCGCCTTGTCGAGCGGCGGTTGCCCCCCGGCAAATAGCCGTGTTACGGCCTGCGCTTGGAGCAGTTCGAGATGCCGACTCGCCCCCTTCTGATCGCACCTTCCATTCTCGCCGCCGACTTCGCGAAGCTCGGCGAGGAAGTGCGCGCCGCCGATCTGGCCGGCGCCGACTGGATCCATGTCGATGTGATGGACGGGCACTTCGTGCCGAACATCTCGCTCGGGCCCGCCATCGTGAAGGCGATCCGCCCGCACACGAAGAAAATCCTCGACGTGCATCTGATGATCGCGCCCGCCGACCCCTATCTCACGGCCTTCGCGGAAGCCGGCGCCGACATCATCACGATCCACCCCGAAGCGGGACCGCATCTCGAGCGTTCGCTCTCGGTGATCCGTGATCTCGGCAAGAAGGCGGGCGTAGCGCTCAATCCTTCGACCCCGGAAAGCGCCATCGAATACGTGCTCGACAAGGTCGATCTCATTCTTGCGATGAGCGTCAACCCCGGCTTCGGCGGCCAGAGCTACATCCCCGCCGCCACCGCGAAGATCGCGAAGCTCCGCAACATGATCGGCGACCGCCCGATCGATCTCGAAGTCGACGGCGGCATTACCGCAGAAACGGCGCCGTTTGCGGCCAATGCCGGCGCGAACGTGCTGGTTGCAGGCTCCGCCGTCTACAAAGGCGGGCCGCAGCAATACAAGAAGAACATCGAAGCGATCCGGGCCGCGCAACCGCGCGCCGCTGCATGAGAGTACAATGATCCCGCGCTACAGCCGCCCCGAGGCGGTGCAAATCTGGTCGCCTGAAACCCGCTTCAGGATCTGGTTCGAGATCGAAGCGCACGCCGCCGACAAGATGGCGAAGCTTGGCGTCATCCCGAAGGAAGCCGCGAAGACAATCTGGGCCAAGGGCAAGGACGCGAAGTTCAACATCGCGCGCATCGACGAGATCGAGCGCGAAGTGAAGCACGACGTGATTGCTTTCCTCACCCATCTCGCGGAGATCGTGGGGCCCGAAGCGCGCTTCGTGCATCTCGGCCTAACTTCGTCGGACGTGCTCGACACCTGCCTCAACGTGCAGCTCGTGCGCTCGGCCGACCTCCTGCTCGCCGGTATCGACAAGGTGCTTGCCGCGCTGAAGAAACGCGCGTTCGAACACAAGAACACCGTCTGTGTCGGCCGCTCGCACGGCATTCATGCTGAGCCCACCACCTTCGGCCTCAAGATGGCGGAAGCCTATGCCGAGTTTTCTCGTAACAAGCAGCGCCTGCTCCGCGCGAAGGAAGAAGTCTCGACCGCCGCCCTTTCCGGCGCGGTCGGCACCTTCGCCAATATCGACCCGAAGGTCGAAGCCTATGTCGCGGAGAAGATGGGGCTGAAAGTCGAGCCGGTCTCGACCCAGATCATTCCACGCGACCGTCACGCGATGTTTTTTGCGACCCTCGGCGTCATCGCTTCCTCGATGGAGCGGATCGCTGTCGAGATCAGGCATCTGCAACGCACCGAGGTGAAGGAAGCGGAAGAGTATTTCTCGCCGGGCCAGAAGGGCTCGTCGGCCATGCCGCACAAGCGCAATCCGGTGCTATCCGAAAATCTCACCGGCCTTGCACGCATGGTCCGCGCCTATGCCCTGCCTGCTATGGAGAACGTGGCGCTCTGGCATGAGCGCGATATCTCGCATTCGTCGGTCGAGCGCATGATCGGGCCGGACGCGACGATTACGCTCGACTTCGCGCTGAATCGTCTCGCCGGACTGATCGAGCAGCTCGTGGTCTATCCGGAAAACATGAAGCGCAATCTCGAGATGTTCGGCGGTCTCGTACATTCCGAGCGTGTATTGCTCGCGCTCGCGCGCAAGGGCATGGCCCGCGAAGACGCCTACCGTCTCGTGCAGCGCAACGCGATGAAGACCTGGGATGCCGGCGCCGACTTCCAGCAATCGCTCAAAGCCGATGCGGATGTCGCGAAGCTCCTGAGTGCTGCGGATATCGACGCCTGCTTCGATCTCGGCCATCACCTCGCGAACGTCGATGTGATCTTCGCGCGCGTCTTCGGCAAAGCCTGACGCAAAAGAACAAGGGCGGCTCGAAAGCCGCCCTTTCCATTAACTGTCCTGCTTCTGCTTTTGCTTCTGCTGAGCCGGAGGAGGGCCTTTCTGCTGCGGCGGCGGAGCCTTCTGCTGCGGCTGCACGTTGCGCTGCTGCATCTGCGGCGGCGGGCCCTTCGGCTGCTGGTTCTGCTGCTGGTTCTGCGGCTGCACGCTGCGCTGCTGCATCTGCGGCGGCGGACCCTTCGGCTGCTGGTTCTGCTGCTGAATCTGCGGCTGCCCGCTCTTCTGCTGCTGGAACTGCGGCGTCGTCCCTTTGTGCTGCCAGTTCTTCTGCTGCTGGTTCTGCTGCTGATTTTGAATCTGCGGCGGCGTGCCCTTCTGCGGCAGCGACTTCTGTTGCAGGTTTTGCTGCTGGTTCTGCTGAAGCTGCGGCTGCACGTTCTTCTGCTGCTGGTTCTGCTGCTGAATCTGCGGCGGCTTGCCTTTCTGCGGCAGCGACTTCTGCTGCAGGTTTTGCTGCTGCTGAATATTCTGCTGCTGCTTCTGAATACTCTTCTGCTGGATCTGAATATTCTTCTGCTGGCGCGTGACCTGATTCTGATCGCGCAACCGCTGACGCAACTGGTCGCGATTGTTGTTGTTCCGAAGCGCACGGGAGTCAGCGCGGTTATGCGTGACCGCCTGCGAAATGGCGCGGTTGTGGCCGGCTGCCGCCGATGTCTGCGGATTGTGGAAGCTGATACCGGAGACCGCGCGGCTGTGCCGGCGAGCCCGCGACTCCGCGCGCGAGTGCACGACCGCGCTCGAATTGTGACGGCCGTGGAAACCGCCATAGTAGCGGAAGCCGAAGTTCGGCCCGTAGATGTAGTTGAGCGTGTCGTCGTAGTAGTAGCCTTGGAAAACCGTAACGTAAGGCGGCGGCGGCGCGGGACCGAACACCTGCGGCGGATAATACTGCCCTTCGCCGAGGCCGATCACTTCGCGATTCATGAAGCCCTGAAACTCTTCCCAAGTGACTTCGCACCACAGATCGTCGCAGCGTTGCACATCGACCACCGTGCCTTCCGGCACGACGACCTGCACCGGATACTCGATACCCGGGCCCCAGCGCAGATTGATGTTAGCGGGCAATACGATCGGTGCCGCGGATGCGGCAGTCGCGGTAAGGAAAAATGCAGCGGCTGCAAGAGCCGTGCGCTTCGTAAACATCGGCGTTCCTTTCTCAGGCGCGAATTCACGCCATCATCGAACGCCAAACATAGTTCTTCTGTTCCGGTTTTACCCGTGAATTCGCGGCAATCTAGGTGAATGGATATTCAGCGCGCGAACGCAAACCGTTCGCGCGGATTCTGCTGAACCGGCAGGTGTTTACTTGCCCGCCTTGATTTCGGCGGCAGCCTCGACCAGCAGCGTGTCCATCTTCGCGCGGATGTCAGCGTCGGAAACGCCCTGCTTGCCCTTGGCGTCGAGATCGCCGCGCACCTTGCGGAAAACGTCGTCGTCGCCCGCTTCTTCGAAGTCCGCCGCAACGACGGATTTCGCGTAGGCTTCGGCTTCCGCGCCGGTCAAACCGATTTGGTCCGCGACCCAGGCGCCGAGCTTGCGGTTGCGGCGCGCGGTCGCCTTGAACTTCTGCTCCTCGTCGAGGGCAAACTTCTTTTCGAAGGCTTCTTCACGCTTGTCGAAACTGCTCATCGGCCGCCGCTGCTCCCGAATTCCCTGAATGCCGCCGTTGAATATAGGCCGCCCCACCCTATTTCAACTGCGGCAATCAGCCATGCGAAAGCCTACGGATCGAGCGCTATTTGTGTTGGCGAAACCGATCAGATAGGGTCGAAACGAGCAGGAAAGACGGGCGGAGTCGCCCGCTTCAGGCTCCAGAAAACCCGGTTTTCCAGACGATTCCAGCCCAGCGTACGCCCGGAGTTCCGGTTCGAAATGGATTTTTTGAAGCCACGGTACACACGCATGAGCCGCCGCCGCCGCATCTATGAAGGCAAGGCCAAGGACCTTTTCGAAGGCCCCGAGCCCGGAACGCTGGTCCAGTATTTCAAGGACGACGCCACCGCGTTCAACGCGAAGAAACACGAGATCGTCGACGGCAAAGGCGTACTCAACAACCGCATCTCGGAATTCGTATTCCAGAAGCTGAACGAGATCGGCGTGCCGACGCACTTCGTGCGCCGCCTCAACATGCGCGAGCAGCTGATCCGGGAAGTCGAAATCATTCCGCTCGAAGTCGTGGTGCGCAACGTTGCCGCCGGCTCGCTCGCAACCCGCCTCGGCCTCGAGGAAGGCATGCAGCTGCCGCGCTCGATCATCGAGTTCTACTACAAGAGCGACAAGCTGAACGACCCGATGGTTTCCGAAGAGCACATCACCGCCTTCGGCTGGGCCACGACGCAGGAAATCGACGACGTGATCGCGCTCGCGATCCGCGTGAACGATTTCCTCTCGGGCCTCTTCCTCGGCGTCGGCATCCGGCTCGTGGACTTCAAGATGGAATGCGGAAGGCTGTGGGACAACGACATGGTCCGCATCGTCGTCGCCGACGAGATCAGCCCGGATAGCTGCCGGCTTTGGGACATCAAGACCTCGGACAAGCTCGACAAGGACCGCTTCCGCCGCGACATGGGTGGCCTGATCGAGGCTTATACGGAAGTCGCGCGCCGTCTCGGCATCATCTCGGAGAACGAGCCGCCGCAGGGCACCGGCCCGGTGCTGGTGAAAAGCTGAGGCTGACGCCCGCGTGCCGTATTTCTGATGTGGATGTTCGGCGGGGGCGATTGCCCCCGTCTGCGTTTCGGCTAAACGGTTCTTAGAAAGGTCTTCCGATGAAAGCCCGCGTCACCGTCACCCTGAAGAACGGCGTGCTCGATCCGCAGGGCAAGGCCATCGAAGGCGCGCTGAAGTCCCTCGGCATCGAAGGCGT
>CAZFPR010000022.1:14896-32866 GCA_964521045.1 uncultured Hyphomicrobiales bacterium | reverse complement strand
GAACCCGCCGCTTGCCGAAGCCGACGTCACCCGCCAGCGCCTCTCGCTCGACGACGCGATCCGCAGGGTCGAAGGCGAAGCCGCCGCAGCCGCAGCGGCGCCGCAGCCGCCGCGGGCGGAGCGGCCCTCTCGCCCCGAAGCGCAGCCGCGTCCTGAGCAGCAACAGCGTCCCGCCCCGCCGCCCCGCGGCGCTCCGCCTACGCCTCCGCACTACGCAGAGGACGATTACGGCGGCGAGCCGGAAAGATATGAGCCCGCGGCCGAAGACCCGCGCGAGGTGCGCCCGCAGCGCGGCATGCCGCGCGCCGAAGGCCGCGACCAGAGACCGCCCCAGCGTTCCGAACCCTCGCTGCGCCCGCAAGCAGGCCGCGGCCGAAATGCAGCCGAATACGCCCGCGAAGGCGCGCGGAAATCGTCGCGCAGAAAGTTCGTCGTTCTGGGTCTTTTGTTGTTGCTGCTCTTGAGCGCGGCCGCGGTCGGCTACGTCAATCGCGAGCGCATCTTCACGCTGGTTTCCGACGTCATTCCGTTCGGCACCGAGCAGGGCGAAACAGCGCCGTCGGCTTCGCGTGCGGATCGCGTCCCGCAAGCGCAGCAGAACGACGGCTCCACGCCGCTATCCGCGCCGCCTGTGGGCTCGGGCCGGCGCGCGGTGCTGTTCGAGGAGAATCCGGGAACGCAACAGTTCACGGCAATCAACGGCACGGTGTCCTGGCGCGCGGAGACGATCACACCCGGCGCCGATCGTCCGCCGGAACTGATGATCCATGCTGACATCGAAGTTCCGGACCGGAAGCTGACCGTTTCCTTCTCGGTGCGGCGCAATCCCGATCCGACCAGCTCCGCCAGTCATTACATCTACGTGCGCTTTTCCGGCGACGACAGTTTCGGCGGCATCGCGCAGGTTCCGTTCATCCGCATGAAGACCAACGAATCCGCGCAAGGCACTCCGCTTGCAGCGGTCAGCCATCGCGTCATGCCGGGGTTCTATCTGTTCGGCCTGTCCGCGATCGAAGCAGACCGCGAGCGAAATCTGACTGCGCTTCGCACGCAGCCATGGATCGACATCGCCTTCGTCTACGAGAACGGCCGGCGCAGCGTGATCGCGTTCGAGAAGGGCCCTGCCGGCGACAAGGCGCTCGCGGAAGCTTTCGCCGCCTGGGGCATCTAGCGCAGGCGCAAGGTAAAAGAACAAGGCAAAAGAAAAAGGCCGGGCTTTCGCCCGGCCTTTTCTGTTTCCTCATCCTGAGGAGGCTTGCTTACATCGCTGGAAGCGCGCCGGTGGGCGCTTCGATTTTCCGCATGCGTTCGACGACCGCCTTCTGCACCTTCTCGAAGGCGCGGACCTCGATCTGGCGCACGCGTTCGCGCGAGACGCCGAACTCTTCGGCGAGCTGCTCCAGCGTGACCGGATCGTCGGCGAGACGCCGCGCCTCGAAGATGCGGCGCTCGCGATCGTTCAGCACCGAGAGCGCACCTGTCAGCGCCTGATGGCGGTTCGATTTCTCTTCGTGCTCGGCGAGCTTCTCTTCCTGGCTGTCGCTTTCGTCGACCAGCCAGTCCTGCCATTCGCCGGATTCCGAGTCGGCGCGGATCGGTGCGTTCAGCGAGGTGTCGCCGCTGAGGCGTTGATTCATCGAAATTACTTCGGCTTCGGTGACGCCGAGCTTGGTCGCGATCTGCTTCACGTGCTCGGGCTTCAGATTGCCGTCCTCGAGCGCCGAGATCTGGCTCTTGGTTTTGCGCAGGTTGAAGAACAGGCGCTTCTGCGCGGCGGTGGTGCCCATCTTCACGAGCGACCACGAACGCAGAATGTATTCTTGAATCGAGGCGCGGATCCACCACATGGCGTAGGTGGCGAGGCGGAAGCCCTTGTCGGGCTCGAACCGCTTCACCGCCTGCATGAGGCCGACGTTGCCTTCGGAAATGACCTCGCCGATCGGCAGGCCATAGCCGCGATAACCCATCGCGATCTTCGCGACGAGGCGCAGATGAGAAGTCACGAGCTGATGCGCGGCGTCGCGGTCGTCGTGCTCGCGCCAGCGCTTGGCCAGCATGTATTCCTGCTGGGGCTCGAGCATCGGGAATTTGCGGATTTCGGACAGGTAATGCGACAGGCCGCCTTCGGCGATGGCGGGCAGATTGCCGGTAGCTGTGCGGGCCATTGAAGTCCCTTCTTTCTCGGCCCCCGTTGTGGCGGGCCGTTTCCGCCGCTGCTCGAAATGAGCCAGCGGCAACAAGCAAATATAGGAACGCTTCCGGCGGCATTAAGGTGCCGCAAGTGAAATATTTTTAATCCGAAGGTTCAGAACCAACGCCGAATTCCCTCTCCCCAAGGGGGAGAGGGCAGGGTGAGGGGGATCTGCCCCGGATATTCTCGCATTGCAGTTCCCCCTCACCCGGCTCGCGTTGCTCGCCGACCTCTCCCCGATGGGGAGAGGTAAAAAGGGCTCAGGCCTTTTTGAAAGATTTCTCCAGCGCCGCGAGGTCTTTCGGCAACTTACTTTTAAAAGACAGCAATTTGCCCGTGCGCGGATGTGAAAAGGCGAGACGGAAAGCGTGGAGCGCCTGCCGGTTCAGCGCCTTGAGTTTCGCCTGCGTCTGCTGCGGTAAAAGTACGGATTTGGACTGGAAGCCCGCGCCATAGACGCTGTCGCCCAAGAGCGGGTGGCCGGCCTTCGCGAGATGCACGCGGATCTGGTGGGTGCGACCGGTTTCCAGTTCGCATTCGATCATCGAGGCGACCGGCTTGCCGTCGGCTCCGGGATATTTTTCCAGCACCTCGTAATGCGTGACGGCTTCTTTCCCGCCTTTCCTGACGGCCATCTTCACGCGCGAGCGCGGATCGCGCGCAATCGGCGCATCGATGGTGCCGCGCTCCGGCTTCGGCGCGCCCCATGCGAACGCGATATAGCCGCGCGATAGCTCGTTGGTGCGGCCGTGATCCGCGAACTGCTCCGAAAGCGAGCGGTGCGCTGCGTCGTTCTTCGCGACGACCAGGAGCCCGCTGGTGTCCTTGTCCAGCCGGTGCACGATGCCGGGGCGCTTCTCGCCGCCGATGCCCGAGAGCGATACGCCGCAATGCGCGATGAGCGCGTTCACCAGCGTGCCGGAGCGGTTGCCGGCTGCGGGATGCACGACGAGCCCCGCGGGCTTGTCGATCACCACCACGTCCTTGTCCTCGTAGACGATGTCGAGCGGGATTTTTTCTCCCGCCGGTTTCGCCGGTTCGGCTTCCGGAACGCCGACCGCGATCTCGTCGCCCGCGTTGACCCTGTATTCGGGGTCTCTTACTGTCCGGCCGCTCACTTCGACCGCGCCTTCGAGGATCAGCGCTTTCAGCCGCGTGCGGCTGAGTTCCGCGATCCGGTCTGCGAGAAACCGGTCGAGGCGCGCGCCCTTATCCTCCGCGCCCGCGGCAATTTCGAAACGCTGACTGCTCAAATCCGCCATGACCGCCAAGAAAAAGAATCCCGACGCGCACACTAGCGAAGTCCCGCTCGATCCGCAGCAGGAAGCGATCGTCCGCAAGCTCAGGCGCATGGCGATCTATTCGACCGCGCTGATGGTGGCGGGCGTGCTCGCGATCATCGGGGTGATCGTCTACCGGCTCTCGAACCCGGCGCCTGCGCCCAAGGCTGCGCCGATCGCGGCGATCACCAATGCGCTGCCCAAGGGCTCCCGCGTCGTCTCGACCGCGGTCAGCGATGGCCGCATCGTGGTCACGATCGAACGCAGCGGCATCACCGAGATGCGGGTGTTCGACCTCTCCACCCTGCAACTGCGCGGCACGCTTCGCCTCGAGCCGCAAAACTAAATGGACCTGATCGTATTCCTCGCCGTGCTCGCGGGCGCCGCGATGCACGCGGGATGGAATGCGCTGGTCAAGACCGGGCTCGACCGCACGACATCGATCTTTCTGCTTGCGCTCATTCAGGGCGCGATCTCGCTCGCGCTGCTGCCGCTTTTTGCCATGCCGTCCGCTTTGAGCTGGCCATGGATCGCGGTCTCGGCGTTCCTGCACAGCGGCTACAAGATTCTCCTGATCCGCGCCTACGAGCATGGCGATATGAGCCAGGTCTATCCGCTCGCGCGCGGGAGCGCGCCATTGATCGTGGCGGTGGCCGGCGTCTTCCTGCTTCAGGAAAACCTGACCGCGATGAAGCTTGCTGCGGTCTGCGCGATCGGCCTCGGCGTGATGCTGATGTCGTCACGGCTCGGCTCGGGCGAGGCGATGCCGAAGAAAGCGCTTCTGTTCGCGCTCGGCACCGCGCTGTTCACCGCGAGCTATACGCTGGTCGACGGCATCGGCGCGCAGCTTTCCGGCACGGCCTCGGGCTTCACGCTCTGGATGTTCGTGGGCGACGGCGTGCTGATGACGATCTACGCGCTTCTGGTGCGCGGGCGCGATTTGCGCGCCGCTGTCCGCGGCAATCTCCTGAGCGGGACGGCGGCAGGCGCGCTTTCGCTCGGTTCCTACTGGATTGCGATCTGGGCCTTCACGCTGGCGCCGATCGCGCTCGTCGCGGCGCTCCGCGAAACCAGCGTGCTGTTCGCCATGCTGATCGCGGTGTTTTTCTTAGGCGAGAAGGCGAGCCCGCAGCGCTGGCTTGCTGCCGCGCTCATCCTCGCGGGCATCGTGCTGATGCGGTTTTAGCGCACAACGAGGGACTGCTTGCCCGCGCCTCCCGCGCGCTGCTAGAAGCGGGCTTACGCTCCCTTCGTCTAGCGGTTAGGACGCGGCCCTCTCAAGGCTGAAACACGGGTTCGATTCCCGTAGGGAGCGCCAGTTTTTTGTTGCTTCTCCCCATCATATCGAAGATGCCGCGTCGCATTTTGGTAGTGACGCTTGGCGCCGCATAATTCTTGTTCGCAACGCGAACGGGATGCTCTCGCGAAAGATACCGTGGTGATCTCTCGAGTGCGTTCGCGCGCCCGGCGCTGGGCTGATCGCACTTTCATTCCGGTTATTTCCCTAATTCGGGGGATGGGCACATCCCTCGCATGAGGGACTCTCGGCGAAAGAGATTCGCCGGGAAAAAAATGAGCTATCAGGACGCCATGCAGCGGGCGATCGAGTTACGCCTTCGCGCCAAGAACGAACCCGCTCAGGATCGCAAACAACAGCTGCTCGGTCTCGCGCAAGCGTGGGAGACATGGGCCGATACCTGCCGCGAGGCTGAAGCGAACGGAACCGGGACGAGCAGCGAGGGCCGTCCGCCCGAGGACGTCTGAACCCACCGCACTACCCGGTTGTGTGCAAAAAATTTCTACTTACTGAGTACAACCGGCGCATGAATCTTCGCGTCTTGCACTAGCGCTGCCGCAAAGCCGTTCCTAGATCGCCCCATCGCCCGATTCCGGGCCGGGGAGAGCGCTCCATGAACGTCGCCGTCAATGCGCGCGAAGAGACGATCACGCTGAATCAAGCCAAGAAGCTCGTGCAGTGCATGGCGGGCGAGCAGAGCTTTCTCCTTCTCTCTCCGCCGGGCGTCGGCAAATCGGAGATGGTCTATCAGGCGGCGGCCGAAGCGGGGCTGCCGTGCCGCTCGCTGCTCGGCACCCAGATCGCGCCGGAGGATGTGAGCGGTATTCCGCGCATCATCGGCGAGCGCTCGGTGTTCTGTCCGCCGCGCGTGCTCCTGCCCGAGAACCCGGAGCCGTTCTGCCTCTTCCTCGACGAACTTCCGGCCTGCGCGCCGGATGTGCAGAAGGCGTTTTATTCTCTGCTGCTCGAGCGCCGGCTCGGCGAACACGCGCTGCCTGCGGGAACGTGGGTCGTTGCAGCCGGCAACCGCATGCAGGATCGGGCGCTGGTTCGCGCAATGAGTTCTGCGCTCGTGAACCGCGTCACGATCCTGCATCTGCGGGTCGATGCCGGCGAGTGGCTCGCCTGGGCCGCGAAGAACTCGATCCGCGAGGACGTGCGCGCCTTCATTTCCTATATGCCGGATGCGCTGATGCGTCCGGTGCCGTCCGAGCCCGTTCCGTTCTCGACGCCGCGTGCGTGGTCGCTACTTTCCTCCGCGCTCGACAAGGCGGAAGCTGCCGGCATTCTTTCGAACGAAACGCGCCGTGCGCTCGCCTTCGGGCGGCTCTCCGCCGAAGATGCCGCCGTATTCTGCGCGCTCGCCGAAGAAGCCATCGGCCGGATGCGCCCGATCGAGGACTACATCGGGGCACCCGATCTCATGCCGAAAACCGACGCCGCGCGCTGGTTTATCCTGAACTGCATCCGCCAGAACGTGCGCGAAGGAAAACTCTCGCACCTGAAGCCGAAGACGGTGAACAAGTTTCTCGGCAGCCTGCCCGCAGAAGCGCAGCTCACGCTGCTCACGGAACTGGTCGAGCAGTGGGGCGCGCTCGGCGCCGACAAGTCGATGCTGAAGCTCTTGAAGGAAGTGACGGCGATATGAACACCGTTCCTTCCGCCGCCGACACGCTCGCGCGCATCGAGCGCGGGCTTCGCATGGTGACGGTGCCGATGCCGCATCTCGCGGGCCTGGCTGCCGCCGTGCGCTGTTCGATCGACGACCGCGTGCCGACCATGGGCGTGTTCGCATCGGGCCGCATGGTCGCGAACCGGCAATTCGTCGCGAAGCTGAAAGAGAACGAACTCATCTTCGTGCTCGCGCATGAGCTGTTGCATCTCGCATTGCGTACGCACGACCGCGCCAAGGGCTCGGGCCGTCTCGAGTTCAACTACGCGCACGACTACATCATCAACGACATCCTGCGCGCCGAACTCGGCTTCACGCATGTGCCCGCGGGCGGGCTCGACATGCCGGGCGCGAAGGAAAAATCCGCCGAGCAGATCGTGCTGGAGATGCGCAAGGACGGCGACAAGATGCAGTCGAAGACGCAGGTCTGGGACGGACAGTCCGTTTCCGCCCGTGGCGCGCTCGGCCAGCCCGGTCAGGGGCAGCAGGCCGCCGAAGAGGCCGGCGACGTCATGGACGACGCGAAAGAACGCGAACTGTTCCCGGAATGCCGGAACGGCGAGCAGGCGAGGCAGGCGAGCGAGATCGATCGCGAAGCTGCGAAGTCGCTCGCGCTCGGCAAGGCCATGGGCAAGATGAAGGGCCGCGGCACGGAAAGCGGCGACGCCACGCAAACGATCATGGCGCTGCGCGGCATGTACAAGACGCCTTGGGAGGCCGCGCTCCAGAAATGGATCGAGTCGGTCGCGCCCGGCGAGCGCACTTATCTGCGCCCGTCGCGCCGCGAAGTCGCGGGGAGCGACATCGTGCTCGCGGGCCGCAAGCGGGAATCATGGATGCTCAACGTCGTGCTCGATACCTCGGGCTCGATGAGCGAGGAAATTCCGCCCGCGCTCGGCGCGATCGCGGATTTCTGCGAGCAGCTCTCCGTCGACGAAATCCGCCTCGTACAGTGCGATGCGGCGGTGACCGGCGACGAAGTGCTCACGCCGGAAGCGCTCGCGAATTATCAGGTGAGCGGCTTCGGCGGCAGCAACCTTTCGCCGGGCATGCGCACGCTCGCCGAAGATGCGCGCGTGACGGCGGCAGTAGTGATTACCGACGGCGATATCGAATATCCGCCGGAAGAGATGCCTTACGACGTGCTCTGGGTCGTCACCTCCGGAGCCCCGATGAATTTCAATCCGCCTTATGGGCGTATCGTCCGCATGCAGGGAGGCCGCGCATGAAAGTCGTGCAGGAACTTGTGACCTATTTCGACCGCCGGGGATCGCTCTCGCAGAAGCAGCTTCGCACGCTGCTCGATCAGGGGTTCCTCGCAGCCGAAGCGCCCCAGCACATGCTGGAGCTCGGCCACGATATCGGGGCGAGTTATTACTTCCGGGTGCGCGGCGGCACCGAAGGCCAGGTCTGGGGCACGGACGTCTACACCGGAGACTCGCTGCTTTCGGTCGCGGCGGTGCACGCCGGCCTCGTGAAGCCCGGCGATACCGTGGTGGTGAAGGTCACGGTGGAGGCGCCGCTTCCGAAGTATCAGGGCAGTATCCGCAATAACGTGAAGTCCCACGACTTCGGGCGCTACGGGACCGCGTATCGCCTGTCGGCGATTTGAAGCCGCTCTCCCGAAGCGCAGCCCGTACGAACAACAAAAAACGCCGGTCTCTCGACCGGCGTTTTCGTGTAATCGGTGCTCGTCTTACGAGCCGGACGGCATGGTCGGGTCGGAAGCCGCCGGAGCGGTTTCTGCCTTCGCCTTGCGCTTCATGTCCATGGTGTGCGCGCGCTTGTAGGTCTGGATGTCCTTGAACTTCCCGTCGGCAGTGCGCACCGCGTAAAGCTTCTTGCCCTTGGAGCTGTACATCGTCGTACGGCGGCTCTTCTTGCGCTTCGTCTTCTTCTTTTTGGCCGCTACCTTTTTGGCCTTTTTCTTTTTCGTTTTTTTGGCCTTCGCCTTTTTCGCCTTTTTCCGCTTCTTTGCCATGTCCGATCCCCTTGTCGGTTGCCGCTGAAAACTGATGAACGGCATTAGCGGCTCTGCCGATTCGTTCGTCAATGGGCTTCCGCTTGCTTCCCCCAAGTCTGGCCCAAAGTCTGGCCTCAGGTCTGGGCCGGTTTGGCAATGCGGAAGCGGTGACGCATACTTCCGCCATCACCATAAAAACAGTTCGCAGGGAGCCTCGCCGTAGCGCCATGTCCGACAACAAGAACCGCCGTATCGTCCTGGCTTCGCGTCCCGAAGGCGAGCCGAAGCCCGAACATTTCCGGCTGGAAACCGCCGGAATCCCCGAGCCGAAAGACGGCGAGGTACTCCTTCGTAATCTCTGGATGTCGCTCGACCCCTACATGCGCGGCCGCATGAGCGCGGCGAAGTCCTATGCGAAGCCAGTCGAGATCGGGCAGCCGATGGTCGCAGGCACCGTGAGCGAGGTCGTCAAATCGAACCGGCCGGACTATGCGCCGGGCGACATCGTGCTCTCCTATACGGGCTGGATGGACTACGCGGTTTCGAACGGGTCCGATCTCAGGAAGCTCGATCCGAAGCAGGCGCCGGTGCAGACCGCGCTCGGCGTGCTCGGGATGCCGGGCATGACCGCCTATCTCGGCATGCGAAACATCGGCATGCCCAAGGAGGGCGAGACCGTTGTGGTCGCCGCCGCCTCCGGCCCGGTCGGCTCGTTCGTCGGCCAGTACGCGAAGATCAAGGGTTGCCGCGCGGTCGGTGTCGCGGGCGGCGCGGACAAGTGCAAATACGTGGTGGACGAACTCGGCTTCGACGCCTGCGTCGATCACCGGGATCCGGACCTTGCGAACAAGCTCGCCGCTGCCTGCCCGAAGGGGATCGACGTCTATTTCGAGAACGTCGGCGGCAAGGTGTTCGACGCCGTATTCCCGCTCCTGAACCAGTTCGGCCGCATGCCGGTCTGCGGGATCGTCTCGCATTACAACGACACAGCGCTGCCGCCGGGCCCGGATCGCACCGGCATGCTGCTCGGCGGAATCCTGCGCCGCAGCCTCACGCTGCGCGGTTTCATCGTCTGGGACTTCGCGGCGCAGGCGCCGGACTTCTATCGCGAGGCCGGCCAGTGGGTGCGCGAGGGCCGCATCAAATATCGCGAGGATGTCGTGAACGGTCTCGAAAACGCACCCGAGGCTTTCATGGGCCTTCTGAAGGGCAATAACTTCGGGAAGCTGCTCGTCAAGATTGCCTAATGGTCGTCCCCGCGAAAGCGGGGACCCATAACCCCAGTACTAAAATTTGACTCCGTGGTTATGGATCCCGGCTCGCGCTCGGCTTCGCCTCGCTTCGTCGCGGGAGTGGCTGACGTAGAGCACCGGAATTTTTGCGCTTCCCACCAGCCGCGTGAGATACGGAATGATCTCGTTCTTGCGTGCGGCGTCGAGCGAGGCGAGCGGTTCGTCGAGCAAGAGTGCCTCCGGTTCGGCCAAGAGCGCGCGGCCGATTGCGACACGCTGGCGTTCGCCGCCCGAAAGTTTGCGCGGGCGGCGCGAGAGCAGCGGTTCGATACCGAGCAGCGCCACGATCTCGTCGAACTGCGCGTCGCGCTTTTTTCCGGCGAGCCAGCGGCCGAACATCAGGTTCTGCGCGACCGTGAAATGCGGGAACAGCCGGCTTTCCTGAAACACCACGCGCACGCCGCGCTTCTGGGCGGGCACGTCGATGCCTGCTTCGCTGTCGAAGAGCGTGCGGCCTGCGACCTCGATCTTTCCGCGTGAAGGCCTGAAGAGGCCCGCGATTGCCGCGACGATGCTCGATTTGCCGGAACCGGATGGTCCGGTGAGCGCGGTTACCGTGCTCCCGCTTTTGAAAGATGCGTCGAGATTGAATTCGCCAAGCGCGGCCCGCACCGAAACATCGAACATGCTGTCACCCGTCGATCCGCGCCGCGGTCCTGCGCGCGAGCAGTTCGGATATTACGAGCGCGCCGAGCGCGATCACCATCGCGACCGCAGCTAACCGGAACGCACCCGCGTCTCCGCCTGGAATTTGCGTGAAGGTGTAGATCGCCGAAGGCAGCGTGCGCGTTTCGCCGGGTATGTTCGAAACAAAAGTAATGGTTGCACCGAACTCACCGAGTGCCTTGGCAAAGGCGAGCACGAGCCCTGCGATGATGCCGGGAAGTGCGAGCGGCAGCGTGACGAGAAAAAAAGTCACGAGCCTGCCCGCGCCGAGCGTGCGCGAAGCGTCTTCCAGCCGCCGGTCGGTGCTCTCCAGCGAAAGCCGGATCGCGCGCACCATGAGGGGAAATCCCATGACGGCGGCGGCAAGCGCCGCTCCGGTCCAGCGGAACGAGAAGACGATGCCGAAGGTCTGTTCGAGCCACGCGCCGATCGCGCCCTTGCGGCCGAATAGGATCAGGAGAATGTAGCCAGTGACGACCGGCGGCAGGACGAGGGGCATGTGCACGAGTGCGTCGAGCAGGATTTTTCCGGGGAAGCGCCAGCGCGCGAGCGCATAGGCGGCGAACATGCCGAACGGCAGGCTCGCCGCGATGCCGACCGACGCGACCCACAGGCTCAGGCGGATCGCGTCGATTTCATCTGCGGAAAATGAGAACATCAGTTGGTTTTTGCCGAAGCGAGCACTGCGAAGCCGTGCTTCCTGAAGATCGCCTGCGCCGAATGCGAATCGAGCGATTTCAGAAATTCGGCTGCCTTCGCGCTCTTGGAAGTCTCCAGCTGCGCGGCAGGATAGACGATCGCGGGATGCGATCCTTCCGGGAACGTGCCTACTACGATCACCTGCGGCTCCGACGCGGCGTCGGTGCCGTAGACGATACCGAGCGGAGCCTCGCCGCGCGAAACATAGGCGAGTGCCACCCGCACGTTTTCGGCCTGCGCGAGCTTGCCCTCGACCGATTTGTAGATGCCGAGTTTTTCGAGCGCGGATTTCGCATAGATGCCGGCCGGAACGCTATCGACCTGACCCACCGCCAGACGGTCCTTGCCGAGCATGCCGGCGAGATCGAAGTTCGGCACAATTTTCACGTTTTTGAATTTTCCATCCTTGCGCGCGATCAGCACAAGGGTGTTGCCGAGCAGGTTCTGGCGCGTATTCGCCTTGATCAGCTTCTTCTCGGCGGCGTAGTCCATCCATTTCAGGTCTGCCGAAATGAAGATGTCGGCGGGCGCGCCGTTCTCCATCTGCTTAGCGAGCGCGGAGCTTGAGGCGTAGCTGATCTTCACTTCGGTCTTGTTTGTCTTGATCCATTCGGTCGCGACTTCGTCGAGCGCGTTTTTCAGGCTCGCCGCGGCGAAGACGATGATCGGTTGTTCCTGCGCTTTCACCGTCGCGGTCGTCGGTAGTGAAAAGGCGAGCGCAAGCGCTGACAGCGCAGCGCCAAGCAGAAGCCGTCGCTTCATGACAAAATCCTCCGGCGGCACATGAGTGCCTTTTGTCGTTCATGGAAGCGCCGCGACTTTCCGCTTCATCAAGCCGGAAAGGGGCGAAAGACCGCCTTCTCCGGCGGGCCGCACTGCATGCGGTATTGCGACTTTACGCAGAGACGACGCGAAATGCCAAGTGGATTGCCAAGAGCCTCTTTGTCGAGCGTTCGCTATCAGCTGCGGATCTGAAGCTTGTGGATGCGTTCCGCGAGAGAGTCGCGCGTTTCATCGTCGGCAGACGAGCCGGCCTCGTGCGCGATCGGTTGTGCGCCGGTGGCGATCAGCCTCTCGATCGGAGAATTGATGCCTTCCAGATTGATCGCGAGACGCGCGACTTCGGCGGCGATGTCGCTCACATGCTCGCGCAGGACCGCGTTCTCCATGCGCTCCTCGGCCCGTGAGTCCTGTAACTGCGCGCGGAGCGAAGCGGATTCGGAAAGCAGCAGATCGCGCTCGTCGCGAAGCTGCGCGAATCCGTCCTGGAGCTGCGTTTTTTCCTCGCGGAGAATTTCCACCGTCGCCTGAAAGGCTTCCGCCTTGCTTCGGAGTTCGTCACGCAGGCTCTGCACTTCCGCGCGTGCGCGTTCGGACGCTTCGCTCTGGCGCCGGCCTGCCGCGGCCAGAAGTTCGCGCTCGCGGGCATCGAGCTGCGAGCGCACTTTCTCTTTCATTTCTTCGAAGGCGGCGGCGAGCGTTTCGGCTTCGCGCTCGAAGCCGGAGAACAAGGCGTCCATGTCGACGCTTTGCGTTCCGGCCTGTCCGGTATTTCCCTTTTCGTCCGCGGGGGAATCCTTTTTTCGCGCGTCCGCGATCCGCGCTTTGGCGGCGGCAATTTCCTGTTTCAGCCGCACGATGCCGCTTTCGATCTTGCCTGCCGCCTGCTCGAGTTCGGCACTGCGCGCGCTATCGCCTGCTTCGTTCTCGGCTGTGGAGGCGGGTGCTTCGGCTTCCGCATGCTGCATGACGGGCCGCGCCGCGCGCCGCCGCATCATGGCCAGCACGAGCAGCGCAATCAGCGTTGCGCTGATAAAGCCGAAGGCGAAGAACATGATCTGTTCGGTCATGCTTCGCTATCTTTGTTGGATCTGCCGGACACCGCCGCCCCCGCGCAATCTGCCTTCGAGACTGCAAATCCTAGTGCAGCGGGGCGCACTTCGCCACGGCGCAGAAGCGCCGCGGCGGAAGGCTTAATCGCACTGCGCTAAAGCGGGAACCAGGTCGCCGTTGGCGTGAACTTCAGATAGCCGATGTTTGCGCCGAGCCGCAGTCCCACACCGGTGCGGATCGGAACGATCACGACCCGGTCCCAGGTCACCGCGGTCATGCCGAAGCCGCCGACGAAATAGGCGGAGCCCGAAACGCCGACATAGCGGTTGTAGAGCGTCTCCAGCGCCGGAAGATTGTAGACCAGCATCATCACGCGCGCGCCTTCGCCGCCGACATCGAAGCCGATCGAGGGCCCCTGCCAGAAGACGCGGCGGTCGCCGGCGTTGCGGGTGTAAAGCGTGCCTTCGCCGTAACGGAGGCCGACGGTGATGGCGCCGCTCGCTTCTTCGCCGAGGATGTATCCGTTCGGCTGGCCCCAGCGCGAGGTCGCGCGCTCGACGAGAAGCGCAAGCTCGCGCGACGTCGTGCCGAAGAAGCGGTGCCCCGCGTCGACGATCTCGTTGCTCGAATATTGCTGACGGTAATTGTTCTGCTGGGGTTGGGCCTGCGCCGCAGTGAGGGCCGCGAGAAAGGCCGCGAAAGCGAGAAGGGTGGTGCGGAATGTCATGGTCGTCTCCGGCGAGAAAACTCGCGGGCAGATGGCGCAGGAAATGCGCTTTTTTCAGGCCCGGACAGCGGCCTTAACCCGACGCATACCGGCGGGCTCTAGCCTCCGAATCAAGCCCGATGCGAGGAATCTTGATCGCTCGGGGCTGCTTAGGGAAGCGTGAACGATGCCGGGGCGTATTTTGGCCGGATTGCTTGTGGTCTGGGTCGTGGCCGCAGCCGCCATGTTCTCCGCCATGGCCGTCACCAGCGAGCGGATCGTGCGCGATCCTTTGAGCGGTCTTGCGCTCTACGGCAACGATCCGGTCGCCTATTTCGTCGACAAGGCGGCTACTCCGGGCGATGCCGAATACGAGTTTCGATATGCCGGGCTGATCTGGCGCTTCCGCTCGGAAGCGAACCGCGCGGCGTTCTCGCGCTCGCCCGAACTCTTCGTGCCGGAATTCGGCGGCTACGACCCGATCGCGGTCGCGGACGGCATACCGGTCGAGGGCCATCCGGCGCATTTTGCCGTGTACGAACAGAAGCTGTTTCTTTTTGCGCGCGAGGAAAGTCTCGCGAAGTTCGTCGCTAATCCGGAGAATCTTTCCGAGGCGGCCGCCAAGGCATGGCCCACGGTGCTGAAAAAGCTCGTTCCCTAGAGCGGCGCTGCGCCGGCCGCGATGAAGCTCGTCACTTCGTAGTCGTCGTCCCGCTTTCCGTAATGCAGCGGCGAGTTGTCAGGCGCACGCACCGATCCGCCGGCGGCCATCAGGATCGCGTGTCCCGCCGCGACGTCCCATTCGCTCACCGGCGAGAGCCGCGGGTAAATGTCGGCCTTGCCTTCCGCAAGCCGGCAGAACTTGATCGACGAACCGATCCTGATCGTTTCCGAAATGCCGCGCTGCTTCAGCCACGATTGCGTATCGCGATCGAGATGCGCGTGGCTGACGCAGGCGACAAGACTTTTGCCGGGCGCTCGTGCGCGGATCTTTTCTTCCGGCACGTTCTCGATGTTGATCCCCGGCACCAGCGGCCAGCGCGAGGCGCCATCCGCACCGCCCGCATAGAGTTCGCCGATTGCCGGCGCATAGATGACGCCGAGGATCGGCATGCCTTCGTGGATGAGTGCGATATTGACGGTGTAGCCTTCGCGCTTGGCGATGAAGTCGCGCGTGCCGTCGATCGGATCGACGAGAAAGAAGGTGGTGCCCGGCTTGCGGCTGCTGCCGCCCGCGACCGCTTCTTCACCGATCATCGGCACGCCGGGCAAGAGCACGGAGAGATGCTGTTCGATGATCGCTTCCGCCGCTTCGTCCGCGTCCGTGACCGGGCTTGCATCGGACTTGCAGCGGACCACGATGCCGTGCGCGGCCATATGCCGGATCTTCGTGCCGGCCTCTGCTGCCGCCGCGATCATCCCGCTCAGAATCCGGCTGCGTTCGGCACGCTTCACGTCATCGACCTCGTATTCCGGCGCGCTTCCCGGCGAACACCGATTCAGCAAGACGCCGACAATAATATGATTCTGGCGCGGTTTTGGCTCGCGGGCCGCAAATACGGGGCCTTGGAAACATGGATAGGCCGGCCGCTCGACCAAAGTGCGTCGAATCGCATAGGGCTTGCGTATGAGCGCACCGATCGAACTATCCGCCCTCGACCTTTCGGCCCTGCTTTGTTCGAAGGTCTGTCACGACGTCATCAATCCGGTGGCGGCCATGGAAAACGGCTTCCAGCTCCTGGAGATGGACCAGAAGGCCGAGTCGCGGGAAGAGGCGATGAAGCTGATCCGCCACAGCGCGATCAAGGCCTCCGCCAAGCTCGAATTTGCCCGCATCGCTTTCGGGTCGTCGGGCTCGCCCACCGCGCAGATCGATGTCGGCGATGCGGGTGAACTGGGCAAGCGGCTGTTCGAGCCGGAAGTGAAAGTCGAGTTCAACATTCCGAAGACGCTGATGGCCAAGAACCGCGTCAAGCTGCTGCTCAACATGATGCTGATCGCAGGCGGCGCCGTGCCGCGCGGCGGCGTCATGAAGGTCGATCCGATCGGTTCCGGCGAGACCATGGGCTTCAGCGTGAAGGTGGAAGCCGAGCGGGTCCGCATTCAGCCGGTGGTCGAAGGCCTTCTCGCGGGTAGCCCGGCGGAGCCGGTCACCGCCCAGACCATCCAGCCCTTCTATACGGGCATGCTCGCGCGGGAGCAGGGCATGAAGCTCTCGCTCGCCACGGAGGCCGCCAGCGCCTCCCTGACCGCCCAATAATTCAATAAAATCAGGCGCCCGCCGGGTATTTAGGTAGTCCCGCGCGCCCTGTTTTTAATCAATCTTAACCCTCGCAAACCGATACTCGGCCTCGCATCGCGGGCCGGGCGAAGATCGCCCTGGTCCGCCATTTGGATATGTGCGGCCGCCATGGAAGATCTGCTCAAGGAATTTCTGACCGAGACGAGCGAAAGCCTCGACGTCGTCGATACCGAACTTGTTCGCTTCGAGCAGGAGCCGAACAACGCCGAGATTCTCGGACGCATTTTCCGGCTGGTGCACACCATCAAGGGCACCTGCGGTTTCATCGGTCTGCCGCGTCTCGAAGCGCTCGCGCATGCCGCCGAAACCGTGATGGGCAAATTCCGCGACGGCGCGCCCGTGACTTCCGAAGCGGTCTCGCTCGTACTCGTCACCATCGATCGTCTCAAATCTCTCCTTGCCGAACTCGAAGCGACCAGCGCCGAGCCGTCCGGCTCCGATGGCGATCTGATCGTACAGCTCGAACAGATGGCGCTCGACGGCGGCGCCGCTCCCACCGCCCCCACCGACGAGTTGACGATCGGCTCGCTTGCGCCGCAGGTGCTCGAACGCCAGCTTCGTCCCGGCGAGGTCTCGCTGGACGATCTCGAGCGCGCGTTCCGCGATACGCCTGGACCGGGCGGCAAGAAACCGGAAAACCGCGAAGCCGACCGCCGCACCGGCGAACGCCGCCATCCCGATACGGGGCCGGCCGGCAACCAGACGCTGCGCGTATCGGTCGATACCGTCGAACGCCTGATGACCATGGTTTCGGAACTGGTGCTGACGCGCAACCAGTTGCTCGAAATCGTCCGCCGTCATTCGGAAAGCGAATTCAAGGGGCCGCTCCAGCGGCTCTCGAACGTCACCGCCGAGTTGCAGGAAGGGGTCATGAAGACCCGCATGCAGCCGATCGGCAACGCCTGGGCCAAGCTGCCGCGCATCGTTCGCGATCTCGGCAACGAACTCGGGAAAGACATCGAACTCGAGATGCACGGCGCCGAGACCGAGCTCGACCGGCAGGTGCTCGACATCATCCGCGACCCGCTCACGCACATGGTGCGAAATTCGGCGGATCACGGGCTTGAGACGACCGAAGAACGCCTCAAGGCCGGCAAGCCCGCGCAGGGCACGATCCGTCTTTCCGCCTATCAGGCGAGCGGCCAGATCGTCATCGAAATTTCGGATGACGGACGCGGCCTCAATATCTCGAAGATCCGCAGCCGCGCGATCGACGCGGGACTGATTGCGGAAGGCGATCATCCGACGGAAGCGCAGCTTCACAAGCTGATCTTCGCGCCCGGCTTTTCCACCGCCGAGAAAATCACCAGCGTCTCAGGCCGCGGCGTCGGCATGGACGTGGTCAAGACGAATATCGACCAGATCGGCGGTACCATCGATCTGAAGTCGGCTCCGGGCCGCGGCTCGACATTCTCGATTAAGATCCCGCTGACGCTCGCGATCGTGCCGGCGCTGATCGTGCAGTCGGGCGGCGAGCGTTACGCTATTCCCCAGGTTGCCGTGGTCGAGCTCGTGCATCGCGGTTCGAGCACAAATCTGGTCGAAGAGATCAACGGCGCGCTGGTTCTGCGCCTGCGCGACAAGCTCTTGCCGCTGCTCTCGCTGAGCCAGTTGCTCCAGTTGCCGAAACGGGAAGCGGCTGAGGGCGCGAGCGAAGCTGAGACGGAAGCGTTCGTCGTGGTCATGCAGGTCGGCAACAGCCTGTTCGGCATCGTCGTCGACGACGTGCTGCACACCGAAGAAATCGTGGTGAAGCCGGTGGCTGCGAGCCTGCGCGACATCAAAGTGCTCGGCGGCAATACCATCCTCGGCGACGGTTCCGTGATTTTGATCCTCGATCCGAACGGGATCGCGGATTCGATCGGCGCAACCCGCGAGGAGCGCACCATTGACGACTTCTCCCGCAAGGAAGCCGCGGTCGAAGACGCCGCGAAATCGGTTTCGATGTTGATGTTCCGCTCGGGCTCGGCTGCGCTGAAAGCGGTGCCGCTCTCGCTCGTGACCCGTCTCGAGGAAGTCGACGCGGAGAAGATCGAGTTTTCGAGCGGCAGGCCGATGGTGCAATACCG
>CAZFPR010000022.1:0-14886 GCA_964521045.1 uncultured Hyphomicrobiales bacterium | reverse complement strand
GAGAACGCGAAACTGCGAACCGGCAGCGCGCAGCCGCTCCTGGTCTTCACCGATGGCGGCCGCTCGGTCGGCCTGATCGTCGACGAGATCGTCGATATCGTCGAAGACCGCCTCGAAATCAAAGTCGCAAGCGAAACGCCGGGCGTGCTCGGCTCCGCCATCATTCGCGAGCAGGCAGCCGAAGTCATCGACGTCGCGCATTTCCTGCCGCTCGGCTTCGCCGACTGGTTCCACGGCAAACAGGGCGTGGCCCACGAAAAGCGCAAGCTTCTGTTCGTCGACGACTCCGCCTTCTTCCGCAACATGCTGGCGCCGGTATTGCAGGCGGCGGGCTATGACGTGATGCCGGTTTCTTCCGCGAAGGAAGCGCTTACGATCATCGAGCGCGGCATGCAGTTCGATCTGATCGTCACCGATATCGAAATGCCGGACATGGACGGCTACGCATTTGCCGAAGCGCTGCGTGCGGAAGGGCGCACGGCGCATCTTCCGATCGTCGCGCTCTCTTCCACGCTTTCGGGCGCTGCCGTTTCGAAGGGCGAGCGCGCGGGCATGGACGCTTATGTCGGGAAGTTCGACCGCCGCGGGCTTTTGCAGGCTCTTAAGGGCGCCTCCGCCGACATGCAGGAGGCCGCATGAGCAAAACTCAATCCGCCGACGTAGAATTCGTAACGGCGTGGATCGCCGGACAGCTGTTCGGGTTGCCGATCACGCGCGTTCATGACGTTTTCGAAGCGGAGCGCATTACGCGCGTGCCGCTCGCGCGCGCCGAAGTTTCCGGTGTGCTGAACCTGCGCGGCCGCGTCGTGACGGCGCTGGATATGCGCCGGCGTCTCGGTCTGCCGCCGCGTGAAGACGCGAAGAACCAGATGGCGATCGGTATCGACCACGGCGGCGAGGCATACGGACTGCTCGTCGATTCGATGGGCGAAGTATTGAAGCTTTCGGCCGATGCGATGGATGCGGTGCCGATCAATCTTCAGCGGGACTGGGCGGCGATTTCGGCCGGCGTCTACCGGCTCGAAGACCGTCTCATGGTCGTGCTCGATGTCGATCGGGTCTTGGATTTCGGAAAAGACACGCTCGCCGCGTGAAATTTGAGGGAAGGAACGAGAAATGAAACGTTGTTTGATCGTCGATGACTCCAGCGTCATCCGCAAAGTTGCGCGGCGGATTCTGGAGAATTTCGGCTTTGCCGTGATCGAGGCTTCCGACGGGCGTCAGGCGCTGGATGTCTGCACCAAGGAAATGCCGGATGCGATTCTCCTCGACTGGAACATGCCGGTCATGGACGGATTCGATTTCCTTCGTGCGCTGCGCTCGATGCCGGCCGGCGACAAGCCCAAGGTCGTGTTCTGCACCACCGAGAACGATCTGGCGCATATCGCGCGCGCGATGCACGCGGGTGCCGACGAGTACATCATGAAGCCGTTCGACAAGGAGATCGTCGAGGCGAAGTTCCAGGAAGTCGGGCTGATATAATTAAGGTCCGGATCGCCAGGTAAAGGCGTCCGCTGCCAAGAATGTCCCAGCTCCGTCCCCTTCCGCAAACCAAGAACGCACTGCCGGTGCGCGTGATGATCGTCGACGACTCGGTGGTCGTCCGCGGGCTCGTTTCGCGCTGGGTCGGGCTCGAGTCCGACATGCAGGTGGTGCGCGTTTGCAAGAACGGGCGCGAGGCGCTCGAGCAACTCGATATCGCCAATCCGGATGTCGTCGTGCTCGACATCGAAATGCCGGAACTCGACGGCATTGCCACCCTGAAAGAAATTCACGCGCGCAAGCCGCGGCTGCCGGTCATCATGGCCTCGTCGCTCACGAAGCGCGGCGCCGAAACCACGCTGAAAGCGCTTTCCCTCGGCGCTTCGGATTGCGTGGCGAAGCCGGACATCAATCAGTCTACGAGCGCGGCCGACGAGTTCCGCCGCGAACTGGTCTTCAAGATAAGGTCGTTCGGCGGCCGCCGCAGCGCAGCCGTTCCGCTTCCGCGCCATGAAGTTCGCGTGGCGCCGCTCAACCGCAAGCCGGCCGCCCCGAGCGACATTTCGCTGCGCTCGTTTTCGAAGGTCCTGCCGAAGGCGATCCTGATCGGCTCATCCACCGGCGGCCCGCAGGCTCTCGCCACCCTGATCAAGGGATTGGCGCCGGTCATCGATCGTTTGCCCATCCTGATCGTGCAGCACATGCCGCCGATCTTCACGGCAACGCTTGCCGAACATCTCGGACGCTTTGCCGGAAGGCCGGCGCGCGAAGCGATCAACGGCGAGCCGTTGAAGCCGGGAATGATCTATGTCGCGCCCGGCGGCAAGCATCTCGCGCTGATCCGCCGCGATCACGGCGTCGAAGTCGTCATCGACGACTCGGCCCCCATCCATTTCTGCAAACCGGCGGTGGACGCGCTGTTTCTTTCCGCTTCCAACGCGCTCGACGGCCGCGTGCTCGCGATCGTGCTCACCGGCATGGGCTCGGACGGCAAGAAGGGCGCGGTTGCGATCGCCGACAATGGCGGCAGCGTGATCGCGCAGGACGAAGCGACCAGCGTGATCTGGGGCATGCCCGGTTCCGCCGCCAACGCCGGCGCGTGTGCCGCCGTGCTGCCAATTCAAGAGATCGGCCCGAAAGCCGTTCGTATCGTATCAGGAGATTTCTCGTGACGCCGCAGGATTACGCCTATCTCAGCAAACTGCTGAACGAGCGCTCCGGCCTGCAGCTTGCCGGCGACAAGCAATACCTGATCGAGAGCCGGCTTCTCCCGGTTGCGAAACAGCACAACTGCGGCTCCATCGGCGATCTGGTCGCGAAGCTGAAAGCGTTCACGGAAGAACCGCTGCGCCAGCGCGTGACCGAAGCGATGACGATCAACGAAAGCTTCTTCTTCCGCGACAAGACGCCGTTCGAGCGGTTTCAGGACACCATACTGCCCCACATTCTGAAGACGCGGGCATCGACGAGGCGCATGCGCATCTGGTGTGCGGCGGCGTCCACCGGGCAGGAGCCCTATTCGATCGCCATCCTGCTGAAGCAGGCCGCCGCCCAACTGCCGGGCTGGAAGATCGAGATTGTCGGGACCGACATTTCGACCGACGTGCTCGAGAAAGCGAAGGCCGGCCTCTACACGCAATTCGAAGTGCAGCGCGGATTGCCGATCCAGTTGCTGCTCAAGTTCTTCAAACAGGACGGCGATCAGTGGCGGATCTCGCAGGAAGTGCGCGACATGGTGCAGTACCGGCGCCATAACCTGCTCGACGATTTCTCGTCGCTCGGCACCTTCGACGCCGTGTTCTGCCGCAACGTGCTGATCTATTTCGATGCGAAGACGAAACAGGATGTGCTGACGCGCATCTCGCGCGCGATGGCCAAGGACGGCCACCTGCTGCTGGGCGCCGCGGAAACGGTGGTCGGTTTCACCAATCTTTTCGTGCCGGTTGCCGACAAGCGCGGGCTCTACGTGCATGCCGTGGAAAAGAAAGCGGAGCCGGCCCCGGTCGCGATGAGCGCATAGCGCGCGCAATTGGACAGACGGAAAAGAAAAAGGCCGCCTTTGAGGGCGGCCTTTTCGCATTCGAGTGTTATTCGTTCAGCCTCTGGCCATCGCCGCATCGAGCTTGTCGTAATACTTCTTGATCAGTTCGACGTTCTCGGGGAACTGGACGGGCTTCGCAAACTTCAGCGCCTGATTCAGTTCGTCGACGATCTGCTTCTTCTCTTTTTCCGGGATCGACTTGTCGGCGTTCACCGCCGCGATCTCTTTCTTGATGGCCTCCGGCGGCTGCGAAAATTCCTTGGTCTTGGGATCGAAGCCCGACATCACGAGGCCGATATTGGCCGCGATATCGTCGAGTTCAGGCAGTCCTGCAAAGCCGTGCTTCTTCGCGGCGACTTCGAGTTCCGCGACGAGCTTCGGGTCCGGCTTGCCGTCCTTGATCTTTGCGGTCACGGCGTTGAGGTCGTCCTGCGCGGCGATGAAGCTCTGCACCTGCTTCTCGCTGAGCTTGATCTGTTTGATCTCGGACGGAGCGCCTGGTGCGCCTTGCGCGGCGGCTCCGCCGGCGGCGAAGGCCAGTGCCGTAACGGCAAGCATGGCGGCGCGAAAGAAGTTCTGCATGAGGAATCCTCGGGTGTGTTCCGGATGGGCGGTAGAGTGAGGAATTGCATTGCGGCCAATCTGCGGCCAGTGCAAAGCGGCGTTGCTCACAGGTTCTGGAGCCGCCGCGCGAACCGTAGTAAGAGCCCCGCCAATGCAGGACATTATTACGATTTCCGGGCTGTCGAAGACCTACGCGACCGGCTTCACGGCGCTCAAAAACATCAATCTCGGCATACGCCGCGGCGAAATCTTCGCGCTGCTCGGGCCGAACGGGGCCGGCAAGACCACCCTGATCGGAATCGTCTGCGGCACGGTCAATCCGTCCGCAGGCACCGTCACGGTGGACGGTCATGACAACGTCACGGACTTCCGCGCCGCGCGCGCGCTGATCGGGCTCGTGCCGCAGGAACTGACCACCGATGCCTTCGAATCGGTCTGGGCGACGGTCTCCTTCAGCCGCGGCCTGTTCGGCAAGCCGAAGAACCCCGCCTATATCGAAAAGATCCTGAAGGATCTTTCGCTGTGGGAAAAGCGCAACGACAAGATCATGACGCTCTCCGGCGGCATGAAGCGGCGCGTCTTGATCGCGAAAGCGCTCTCGCACGAGCCGAACATCCTGTTTCTCGACGAACCGACCGCCGGCGTCGATGTCGAACTGCGCAAGGACATGTGGCAGGTGGTGCGCGATCTGCGCGCGTCGGGCGTCACCATCATCCTGACTACGCATTACATCGAGGAAGCCGAAGACATGGCCGACCGGATCGGCGTGATCTCGAAAGGCGAGATCATTCTGGTCGAGGAAAAGAGCGAGCTGATGAGCAAGCTCGGCAAGAAGCGGCTGACGTTGCAGCTTCAGGAAAGGCTCTCGGCGCTGCCCGCCGGAATGTTCGGCGCGGAGCAGCTTGCGCTCTCCGGCGACGGCACCGAGCTTACTTATACCTACGACACCCAGGCGGAGCGCACCGGGATCACGCGGCTGCTCGCTTCGCTGAACGAGGCCGGCATCCGCTTCCGCGATCTTTCGACGACGCAGAGTTCGCTCGAGGAGATTTTCGTGGGCCTCGTGCACAGCGGCGGAAACGGAGCGGGGAAGTGAGAAATCTTTTCGTCATTCCGGCCGAGCGAAGCGAGAGCCGGAATCCAGTAACCTTCAGTGCCGGCAATCGTATTCCGGCGGTTACTGGATTCCGGGTTCGCTCGCTTTTGCTCGCGCCCCGGAATGACAATAAAGAGGTTGCAATATGAACTGGCGCGCGATCAAGGCGATCTACCGTTTCGAAATGGCGCGCACCGGCCGCACGCTGATGCAGAGCATCCTCGCGCCCGTGCTCTCGACCTCGCTCTATTTCATCGTGTTCGGCGCCGCGATCGGCTCGCAGATCACGAAAATGGAAGGCGTCGATTACGGCTCCTTCATCGTGCCGGGGCTCATCATGCTGACGCTCCTGATGCAGAGCGTGATGAACGCCTCTTTCGGCATCTACTTCCCGAAATTTACGGGAACGATATACGAACTGCTATCTGCGCCGATTTCCTTCATCGAGATCGTGATCGGCTATGTCGGCGCGGCCGCGACCAAGTCGATCATTCTCGGCCTCATCATTCTCGCGACGTCCTGGCTGTTCGTGCCGGTCAGGATCGCGCATCCGGTATGGATGATCGCGTTCCTGCTGCTTACGGCGGTGACCTTCAGCCTGCTCGGCTTCATCATCGGCATCTGGGCCGACGGCTTCGAAAAGTTGCAGGTGGTGCCGTTGCTCATCATCACGCCGCTCACGTTTCTCGGCGGCGCATTCTATTCGGTGAATGTATTGCCGCCGTTCTGGCAGACCGTCACGTTCTTCAACCCGATCGTCTATTTGATCTCCGGCTTCCGCTGGAGTTTCTATGAGGTGGCGGACGTGAACGTGAATATCAGCCTCGCCATGACGCTCGTGTTCCTCGCGGCATGCCTTGGCGTGATCTGGTGGATTTTCAGGACCGGGTACCGGTTGAAGAACTGAGGCGTTCTGCGGGTTTCGCCGGGTTCCGCCCGCCTTGCGGCACCGCGCATTGTCTCGTCCCCTCTTGCCCGAAGCCGCGAATTGGTGCTTCATTTCGCTGGCAATATTTTTGACGTTTCGTTTTTCCGAAGGATTAAATTGAGCACGGGGATTTCAATGCCTTTCAGGGATTCTCTGCCGATCAGGCTGATCGAAGACAAACTCGGCTGCGGTTTCTGGCGGCGCGATGTTGGCGCCGACGAAATGGAGTGGTCGCACGGGCTGTTCCGGCTCTACGGGCTCGATCCCGAGAAGGACCAGCCTTCCTACACGCTGATGCGCAAGACGCAGCACCCCGAGGACCGCCTGACCTTCGACAAGATCGACGGGAATGTCCGCGCGGGCACGCTGTTCGACCGGGAGTATCGCGTGGTGCTGCCGTGCGGCGGCTCGCGCAGGCTCGCGCACCGCGGCGAGGTGATTTTCGACTTTAAGGGCAACCCTTCCTTCGATGTCGCGGTGGTGTGGAACGTCGCCGACCGGCCGCAGCTGCTCGACGAGGTACTTTCCGAGGAGCGGCGGGTGAAGGTGATCCTCGAGGCGCTCGACTATTTCATCGCCTTCCTGCGCACCGACGGGCTTAACGCAGTTCCCGGAGAACTGCTGCGGAAGATCGCTTTCGAGAAGCGCAAGGCGTTTTAATTGTAGTTCTGCGCGAACAAAAACCCCGGCCTGAGGCCGGGGTTTTACTTTGTCCTCATGTTGCCACATTGAAGGAATATAGTCCTAGTTACTCCCGCTCATTGAAGGGCGCTTCGCGAGGCGTCGGGATAGCGGAGCGGGAGGCGGCGCTTCTGCGCGTGCTTTCGCAAGGCGCGTTCAGGAGCGGCTTCGGGACACCGCCCGGCGAGACTAGACTCGCCTGCCGGGAGCACGGCTGACGGAGAAGTGCGTTCTCGAATGCGCTTCACGAAAAGCGCGGCCCGAAGCTGTCGAAGACGCCGAGGCAGAGCGCCGCAAGGCGTGCGTTTCGCTCACAACGCGAAGCGCGACATAAGGACGAAGTTTGCGCTTTGCGGCGCTCCGTCCCCCTTCATTCATGATCCGGGCTGAACGAGTCGCGGAGAGGAGAACGCATGGCCGGGACGCAAAGCAAATTTTCTCCCTCCCCCTTGCGGGGAGGGAAGTTTGCCGAGCGAAGCGAAGGCAAACAGGGTGGGGGTAAGCAGCGTCACCCCACCCGGCTGCTCGCTTTCGCTCGCAGCCACCCTCCCCGTCAAGGGGAGGGAGAAGAAGAGTCAGTGCTCGATGAGAAATCGTCAGCGCTTCGCCTCCTCAGCAACATCTTCTCCCTTTCCCATTTCTGCGATCGCGCCGCGTGCAAACGCGCGAAGGAGTGCAGGGGAAATGCCGCGCGCTGTCTCACGCTCTATTCGGAATGCGTGCCGCTGGAGGCGCGCGAATTCGTCGTGGATCTGATGGTATCGCGCGAACTTGGCTATTCGTTCGAGGAGGCGATGAGAAGGGATAGAGAAGGGGTGAGGGCGTTTGCGGCTTGGAGTACTTCAACAGCCGCAAAGGGCAGTGCTTTACCCCCAACTCCTGCCGTGTAGATTCATCGGCCACGCGATTCCGGTAGTACAATGACACCAGAGCAGTTCATCGAAAAATGGTCACGGGTTGACGGCAACGAGCGTCAGACGGCCCAGGAACACTTTATCGATCTCTGCCGGATGCTTGGCGAGCCGACGCCAAATGAGGGCGACAAGGAAGCTTATTCCTTTGAAAAAGGCGCCTCGAAAGTCGATGGCTCGGCTGGATTCGCGGACGTTTGGAAGAGCGGTCATTTTGGCTGGGAATACAAGAAAGACCGCGCAAATCTCGACCGCGCCTACCAGCAACTGCTGCTCTATTCGGTGGCGCTCGAAAATCCGCCGCTACTTGTCGTTTCCGACACCAAGCGCTTCAAGGTCTATACCAACTGGACCAACACGGTTCAGCAGATTCACGAATTCACGCTCGACGATTTGCGCAGCGTGGACAAGCGCGAACTGCTGCAATGGGTTTTCCGCAATCCGGAGAAACTGAAGCCCGCGAAGACACGCGAGCAGGTCACGCGGGAGGCGGCGGACAAGTTCTCGACGATTGCGCTTCGTCTGCAAGGTCATCTGCCCGAGAAGGTAGCGCATTTTCTGAACCGCCTCGTCTTCTGTCTGTTCGCGGACGACGTGAACCTGCTCGCCGACGATCTTTTCACGCGTCTTCTCGACAATCTGGCGAAGCGCCGCGAACGGGTGCCGGAGCAGTCACAGAAAATGCTGTCGGAACTGTTCGGCAACATGCAGAAGGGCGGGGCCTTCGGTCTCGATCACATTCTCCATTTCAACGGCGGCCTGTTCGACGACAACGAGGCCCTGCCGCTGGATGCCGACAGCCTCGACATCCTGCGCGAGATTGCAAAGCAGGACTGGTCCGCGATCGATCCGACGATTTTCGGCACGCTGTTCGAGCGCTTCCTCGATCCCGACAAGCGCGCGCAGATCGGTGCGCATTACACCGACCGCGAAAAGATAATGATGATCGTCGAGCCGGTGATCGTCCGCCCGCTGTCGGCGGAATGGGAAGCGGTGAAGGCTGAACTGAAAGATATTCTGTCGAAGAACCGCAACAAAGACGGCTCGCCCGGCAAGGCTTCCCTCTCGAAAGCGGAGGAGCGGCTAGACCGTTTCATGAAGCGGCTGGATAGCGTGCGTGTGCTCGATCCCGCCTGCGGTTCGGGCAACTTCCTCTATCTCGCCTTGCAGTCACTGAAAGATATCGAGCGCCGAGCGATTGTCGAAGCCGTTGAAATGGGCATGCAGCTTCGCGTGGTTCGCACGGGCCCGCGTAACGTGAAGGGCATCGAGATCAATCAATATGCGGCGGAGCTTGCGCGCACCTCGATCTGGATCGGAAATATTCAATGGGAGCGCCGCAACGGTTTCGAGGCGCGGAAAGAGCCGGTGCTGGAGCCTCTCGACGCCATCGAGTGCCGCGATGCGCTGGTGACGAAGAAGGCTGATGGTACTTACGAAGAAGCGAAATGGCCGGAGGCGGAGTTTATCGTTGGGAATCCGCCGTTTCTTGGCGCCAATAAATTCAAGAGAAGTATTGGTGTTGAGAGCACGGAGTATCTTCGTGCAATTTATTTGGGACGTGTTCCGCCAACGGTTGATCTCGTTTGCTATTGGTTTGAGAAAGTTAGCAAGCAGATTGAGAATAAATCTGTTTCCCGATTTGGCTTCGTGGCAACGAGTGCGATTCGAGCTGGCAACAATCTTAAATTTTTAGACGGGATATGGAATCGATTTCATCCATCTAACGCTTGGGATGATTTACCCTGGACCGTCGAAGGCGCGGCAGTGCGTGTTTCAATTATTTGTGGATCAGCCCTATCTACAGGGGAGCGGTGGCTGAATAATATCGCTGTTCCACAAATAAACTCAGACCTTACGTCTTTCGCGTTTGGAGGTTTTGCGCGCGCTAGGAGATTGCAAGAGAATATTTCTACTGCATTTCAAGGCTCAAAGAAAGTTGGCGACTTCGAAATTGAGGGCGAAGTCGCGCGCAAAATGCTTAGCGCGCCCATGAACGTGAACGGCAAGAAGAATGTCGAAGTCATATCGAGAAGTTGGCTATCGACAGATTTTATGTCGCGTGACCGTGACTGCTGGATTATTGATTTTGGCGTATCAATGGATGAAAGGTCCGCCAGCGAGTTTGAATGGCCATTTCAACACATTGTAGAGACGGTCAAAGAAAAACGAGTAAAAAATGCTAGGGCTGCGCGTAGTACCAATTGGTGGCGCCATGGCGATCCTCAGCCTGCGATGAGGAGCGCAGTTCGCAATCTTGAGAAATACATTGTGACGCCCGAAGTTTCTGCGTTGCGTCTGTTAGTTTGGGCGAAAAAGTCGGTCTTAGCTGATTGCAAGATAATGGTAATCGCACGTGAGGATGACTCAACATTCGGGATACTGTCTTCGCGGTTTCATACGAGTTGGGCCACTTTCAATGGTGGCGTTCGTGGTGCGGGTCGAACTTATACGCCTTCAACGGCATTCGAAACCTTCCCCTTTCCCGAAGGCCTCACGCCGAACATTCCGTCGAAAGACTACGAGAAAGATCCGCGCGCGATCGCCATCGCAAAAGCCGCGAAGCGGCTCGATGAGTTACGAAACGCCTGGCTGAACCCGCCCGATCTCGTGGACATCGTGCCGGAAGTCGTTCCCAGCTATCCCGACCGCATCTTGCCGAAGAACGCGAAAGCGGCGGCAGAATTGAAGAAGCGCACGCTGACAAATCTCTACAATACGCGCCCGCAATGGCTGGACGATGCACATCGCGATCTCGATGCCGCGGTCGCCGCTGCTTACGGCTGGCCCGCCGATATTTCCGAGGAAGATGCACTCGCGAAACTCCTCGAACTCAATCTTGCGCGGGCCGCTGCCGGCGATGCGGCACCGGATGATGACGAAGACGACGACGATGAAAGGCCGGCAGGATTGTTTGCCGATGCTCCCGCACCCAAACGAAAGCCACGCAAGAAATGATCACGCAATGCCAAACAAAAACCCCGCCACGAAGGCGGGGTTTTGAAACATGTATGCGGGAAGAATTACGCCGAGATGCGTTCGTCCGCGTCGGTCGGCTCGCGCAGCACATAGCCGCGGCCCCAGACCGTCTCGATGTAGTTCTTGCCGTTCGGCCAGTCCTGCGCCTTCGAGGCGTTCGCGAGCTTCTTGCGCAGCTTGCAGATGAACACGTCGATGATCTTCAGTTCCGGCTCGTCCATGCCGCCGTAGAGATGATTGAGGAACATCTCTTTCGTGAGCGTGGTGCCCTTGCGGAGCGAGAGCAGCTCCAGCATTTGGTATTCCTTGCCGGTCAGGTGCACGCGAGCGCCGTCGACTTCGACCGTCTTCTGGTCGAGGTTCACGACGAGGTCGCCGGTGTTGATCACCGACTGGGCGTGACCCTTCGAGCGGCGCACCACCGCATGGATGCGTGCGATCAGCTCGTCCTTGTGGAACGGTTTGGTGAGATAGTCGTCGGCGCCGAAGCCGAGACCCTTCACCTTGTCCTCGATGCCGGCGAGACCCGAGAGGATCAAGATCGGTGTCTTGATCTTCGCGACTCTCAGCGACTTCAGAACCTCGTAACCGGACATGTCCGGGAGATTCAGGTCGAGGAGGATGATGTCGTAATCGTAGAGTTTACCGAGATCGACCCCTTCTTCGCCAAGGTCGGTCACGTAAACGTTGAAACTTTCAGACTTCAGCATCAATTCGACGCTTTTCGCCGTCGCGCTGTCGTCTTCGATTAGCAGAACGCGCATGCCAATCCCCTATCCAGGCCTCGTTTGGGGGACAAATCTCACTCCAGACCCGCCCCGCCTGCGTGCCTGGACTGACTCAGTTCTCGACTCGCGACGCTAACCAGCAATGGTTAACAGATTCGGAATCTGTCCCACAAGCGCGGCCCGTGAAAATATCCGCGAATCGGCGTAAGCTATTGCCAGTTCGCAATTTTTCTCAGACCGCCTGGTTAAAGTACGACTTCAAGAAGCCAGACCAAGCGACTCCCTTGAATTAAGCCCGCGTCCTGCGTGCCCTTCGATCCAAGGCGTGATCGGATCATTAACGAGGCCGGTAAAGATCGGGTAAACAAGCACTTGCCCCGTTAAGCGGTGATTCTCCATGAAGGCCCTGGCGGAACAGATCGCGGAACTCGACGGAGCCCTGATTTATGGGCGGGTAGCGGCCGTAAAAGGCCTCATGATCGAGGTCGCGGGGCCGGTTCACGCGATGCCGGTCGGGGCCAGATTGACCATCGAAACAGGCGTTAACGGCGGCGTGCCCTGCGAGGTCGTGGGCTTCGCCGGCGAGAACGCCGTGGTCATGCCCTTTGCCGCCATCGAGGGCGTCCGGCGCGGCTGCCGCGCCATCGTCTCGCAATCGGGCGCGCTGGTGCGGCCCTCGAATGACTGGCTAGGGCGGGTCCTGAACGCTCACGGCCAGCCGGTGGACGGCAAGGGGCCGATCAAGCCGGGTCATTCTCCTTATCCGTTCCGCGCACCGCCGCCGGCCGCGCATACGAGAAAGCGTGTCGGCAAGCCGCTCGACCTTGGTGTTCGTGCGCTCAACACATTTGCCACCACCTGCAAGGGCCAGCGGCTCGGCATCTTCGCGGGCTCGGGTGTCGGCAAGTCAGTGCTGCTCTCGATGTTGGCGCGCTACACGGCCTGCGATGTTGCGGTGATCGGTCTCGTCGGCGAACGTGGCCGTGAGGTGCAGGAATTCCTGCAGGACGATCTCGGTCCGCAGGGCCTGAAGCGCTCGGTCGTGGTGGTCGCGACCTCAGACGAGCCCGCGCTCATGCGTAAGCAGGCGGCGCTTTTGTCCATGTCGATCGCCGAATACTTCCGCGACGAGGGCAAGGACGTCCTTCTTCTTATGGACTCGGTCACCCGCTTCGCCATGGCCCAGCGCGAGATCGGTCTCGCGGGCGGCGAGCCGCCGACCGCCAAGGGCTATACGCCGACCGTCTTCTCCGAACTGCCGCGGCTCTTGGAGCGGGCAGGGCCGGGCGAGGACAAGGGCACCATCACCGGGCTCTTCACCGTGCTGGTCGATGGCGACGACCACAACGAGCCGGTGGCGGACGCCGTCCGCGGTATTCTCGACGGCCATATCGTCATGGAACGCGCGATCGCGGAGCGCGGACGTTACCCGGCGATTAACGTCCTGAAGTCGGTCTCCCGGACCATGCCGAAGTCGGCGGACCCGGAGTTCTATCCAGCGATCGTGAAGGCCAAGCAGTTGCTCGCGACCTATGGCGATATGGAGGAACTGATCCGGCTCGGGGCCTACCGGCAGGGGTCTTCCGCGGAGGTCGACGAGGCGATCCGGCTCCAGCCGGCGCTCGAAGCTTTCCTGTCTCAAGGTAAGGAAGAAAAAACGAATCTCGGCGATGGTTACCGCGCGCTCGCTCAAATTGTAGCGAGCCCAGTAACTGAGCCCTAACCGGTCGCGTGGAGTATCGCCGGGATGAAATCGCGTGAAACCCTTATTCGCCTGAAGCGCTTTCAGGTTGACGAAAAGCGCCGTCAGGTCGCCCAGATCGAGGCGATGGTCGCCGAATTCGAGCGCATGGCCAACGACCTCGAGCGGGAAATCTCGGTCGAGCAGGACCGCGCCGGCATCAACGACCCCGGCCATTTTGCCTATCCGACCTATGCCAAGGCTGCGATCCAGCGCCGCGACAACCTCAAGCGTTCCGCGCAGGAATTGCACGGCCAGCTCGAAGAGGCGCGCGCGCAACTCGCGGACGCTTTCGAGGAATTGAAGAAGGTCGAGATCCTGGAAGAGCGTGACGCCGTCCGCGGCCGCGGCATCGAGGCCGCACGCGAACAGGCCGAGATGGACCGTATCGGCGCGCAGCGCATCCGCGTCTGATCGCGCATTTAAGAGATAGGGGCCGCCGCAGCGTCACGCTACGGCGGCCTTCTCTTTTGTTTAAACGCTGCCGACCGTCTTCAGCCGCATGCGCGGGTGGATCTCGGCCTGCGACATGACCGCGGTCTGTGGGCGGAAGCGGTCCACGATCTGCCGCACGAAGGTGCGGGCGGCGGCGGAGGTGAGCAACACCGGCGCTTCGTTCATGCGCGCGGCCTGCTCGAAACGCTCGCGCACGTCGTTGACGAACTCGGTGAGCTTCGAGGGCTGCATCGCGAGCGACTTCTCCTCGCCGCTGCCGATGATGGATTCCGCGAAGTTCTGTTCCCATTTCGGCGAGAGCGAAATGAGCGGCAGGTAGCCGTTGTGCGACATATGCTGGGCGCAGAGTTGGCGGGAGAGGCGCACGCGCACCTGTTCCACGATCTGTGAGGCGTTGCGCGTATGCGGCACGGCCTCGGCAATGCCTTCGAGGATGGTGCCGAGATCGCGGATCGAAATGCGCTCGGACAGAAGAAGCTGCAACACGCGCTGGATGCCGGACACCGAAATCTGGCTCGGTACGATGTCCTTCAGGAGTTCGCTCTGTTCTTTCGGCAGTTCCTTGAGCAACTTCTGCACCTCCGCATAGGAGAGCAGATCCGCCATGTTGGCCTTGAGCACCTCGGCGAGGTGCGTGGACATGACGGTCGCGGCATCGACGACCGTATAGCCGCGGAGCGACGCTTCCTCGCGCAAGGACTCGTCCACCCAGGTCGCAGGCAGACCGAAGGTCGGCTCGGTGGTGTGGTGGCCGGCAAGCTGCACCTGGCCGCCTGCGGGGTCCATGACCATGTGGCTGCCCGGGTGAACCTTGCCGGAGCCGGCGTCCACCTCTTTCAGTTTGATCGTGTAGGCGTTCGATTCCATCTGCACGTTGTCGAGGATGCGCACGGACGGCATCACGAAGCCCATCTCGCTCGCGATCTGGCGGCGGAGCGCCTTGATCTGCTCGGTGAGGCGATCCGCGCCGTCCGGGGCGTTGACGAGCGGCAGGAGCGCGTAGCCGATTTCGATCTTGAGATCGTCGATCTTGAGTGCGCTCGAGATCGGCTCTTCCTGCGGCAGGCTCGGTTCTTTCGACGAAACTTTCTGTGCCGCGGCGGCCGCCTCGGCCTTGTTCTTCCGGTTCGAAACGAACGCGAGGGCACCCGCGCCCGCGCCAAGCGCAAGGAACGGCAGCATCGGCACACCCGGAAGAAGCGACAGCAAAATCATGACCCCGGACGACATGCCGAGCGCTTTCGGATAATGCGAGAGCTGCTTCATCAGCGCCTTGTCG
>CAZFPR010000021.1:23946-33468 GCA_964521045.1 uncultured Hyphomicrobiales bacterium | reverse complement strand
GGTTGTAGTGGCGCTGGTGCTCTTTCGCGACCCACTCCACGTACTCTTTGCCGGTCATGAAGGACTGGTTGAACGCGCCGTTGTTCATCAGGTCCTTCCACTCGGGAGTCTGACGGACCTTCTGGAACAGATCGACGTAGTACTTGACCTGCTCGGCGGTTGCGCCCGGCGTCATGAAGAAGCCGCGGAGCATCAGATATTCGACGTCGAGGCCCTGCGACTTGCAGGTCGGGATAGAACTCCAGGCCAAGTCGCCTGCGATCTTGTCGTTATAGGCGAGCGGCTTGCCGTCGAACACGCAGAGCGGCTTGAGCTTGCCGCCGCGCCAGTGTGCGACCGCTTCGATCGGGTTGTTCACGGTCGAGTCGGCGTGATTGCCGACGAGCTGAACGGCAACTTCGCCGCCGCCGCGATACGGAACGTAGGTGAACTTCGCTCCGGTGGCCTTCTCGATTGCCGCAGTGACGATCTGGTCTTCCTGACGCGAGCCGGTTCCGGCCATCTTGAAGTTGCTGCCCTTCTTCGTCGCTTCGACAGCAGCCGCGATGTATTCCTTCACGTTCTTGTACGGCTTCTCGGCGTTCACCCAGAGCACGAACTCGTCGAGCGCGAGCATCGCGACCGGCGTGAAGTCCTTGTAGCTAAAGGGCTGGTTGGTGCCGAGCGGGGTGGTGAAAAGGTTCGAGAGCGTGATGATGAGCTTGTGGGGGTTGCCCTTCGAATTCTTGACGTCGTTGAAGCCTTCGGAACCGGCGCCGCCGGCCTTGTTCACGACGATCATCGACTGCTTCATCAGGTTGTGCTTGGCGACGATGCCCTGAATGGCACGTGCCATCTGGTCGGCGCCGCCGCCGGTGCCGGCCGGTACGACGATTTCGACCGTCTTTTCCGGCTCCCACGCATTGGCGGTCTGCGCACCGAGCGCAATGCCGAGCGCTGCCGCCGCAACAAATACAGAACTACGTTTCAATTGGAACATCCCGTCCTCCCTTAGAGTGGTCCCACTCGATCTGACGTCGGGTTGGGACGAGGAAGGCTAACCCGAACTTCCACGGAGTCCAATTAATTGTGCATACATTATTCCACGGAAGTGGCTGAAATCGTTGATGCACCGCACGATTCTTCGTGCTGCGAGTGCGAGCATTCGAATCGACTCGGCTGGAATAATAGAGATTGTCTATTGATGCGCGGATATCGCGAGTGAATCGCAAGTAAGATTGCGGCCTGGCCCGGTACGACTGCACATATATCTTTGCGCTGAATGGAAATGAGGAAAAGCGGAATGCTGTCGAAGGAACCTGTCATTCGTATTGAAGCCGATCTCGAGGCGCCGCAGCTGTTCGGCAAAACTCCTTATGGAGAGCGCCGCGTCATTAATATTGTCGGGGGCACTGTTTCTGGCCCGCGGCTGCGCGGCAGGATCCTTCCCGGCGGCGCCGACTGGCAGATCATCCGCGCCGACGGGGCCGCGGATATTTTTGCGAAGTACACGTTTCAGATCGAGGGCGGCGGTCTTGTGCTCGTAACCAGTGCGGGTCTCCGCCACGGCCCGCCGGATGTGATCGCGAAGCTCGCGAAAGGGGAGGCGGTGCCGCGCGACCAGTATTATTTCCGGACCTGCGTTCGTTTTGAGACCGCCGACCCGGAGGCCGACTGGCTCAACCGCGTGCTCATGATTGCGGTCGGCGCGCGGGAGAAGATGCAGGTGAAGCTCGACCTGTTCGAGGTGCTGTAAACGGCGCCTTCGTAACCTGTTGATCTATATGCCTTATCCGCCCGCTTGCGGAGCCGTATAGAAAGTTATATTGTATAACAAATAAGTCTGGGGAGCTGAAATGGCCGCCACTTCCGCCCAAAGCCGGCTGGCGCAGGCATTGCCGCGTTCGCTGTCTGTCGAGTTCGACAACGAAATCGCGATCCTGAAACTTTCGCGCGCTGACAAGCGCAACGCGCTGAACAACGAGATCGTCCGCGGCCTCGAAAACTTCTTCATCGATCTTCCAGCCGAGGTGAAAGCCGTCGTGCTCTACGGCGAGGGGGATCATTTCTCGGCGGGGCTCGACCTTTCGACGCTGACCGAGACGGATTTCACCGAGGGCTACCACCACTCGCGCATGTGGCATTACGCCTTCGAGCGCATCGAATTCGGCAAGGCGCCGGTGGTTTCGGTGCTGCACGGCGCGGTCGTCGGCGGCGGGCTCGAACTCGCCTGCGCGACGCACATTCGCGTCGCCGAAAAGTCCGCCTATTACGCGCTGCCGGAAGGCAGCCGCGGGATCTACGTCGGCGGCGGCGGCTCGGTACGCATTCCGCGCCTGATCGGCACCGCCAAGATGATGGACATGATGCTCACGGGCCGCGTCTTCGGCGCCGAAGACGGCCAGCAGATGGGCATCTCGAATTACCTCGTCGAGAACGGCGAAGGCTTGGCGAAGGGCATCGCGCTCGCAAAGCGCATCGCCGAAAATCCGCCGCTCACGAATTTCGCGATCACGAACGTCTTGCCGCGCATCGCCGAGTTCGACACGGCGGGCGGTTACGTCGTGGAGTCGATCATTTCTTCCGTTGCGTCTTCGGACGAAGCGGCCAAGGAGCGGCTGCGTGCGTTCCTCGAAAAGCGCGGGCCGAAGGTCGTCCGCTAAAAAAGATAACGCCGGAAAACGGCTTCGATGATTCAGGAGGGCGGAATGTCCAACGCCGTGCGGCACGAGCAACGCGCCGCAAACGAAATTCCGGTACGCAAGGTTCGCCTGAGCCGGCTCGAGCCGGTCGTCGACAGGCGCGCTGACGGCACCATCTATATGACCAGCGAGGACAAACTCGCGGCTTATCCCGAAAAAATTACCGAACGCCTCGAACTATGGGCGAAAGAAACTCCCGACCGGGTGTTCATGGCGGAGCGCGACGGGCGCGGCGAGTGGCGCAAGGTCACCTATGCCGAAGCGCTTGCGCTCGCGAAGAGTTACGGTGAGGCGCTGCTTTCTCGCAATCTTTCGGCAGAAAAGCCGGTGGTCATCCTTTCCGGCAACGGCGTGGATCACCAGATGCTGTCGCTCGGTGCGATGTATGCCGGGATCGCTTATGCGCCGGTTTCGCCCGCCTATTCCCTGATTTCCACCGACTACGGAAAGCTCCGGGACATTTTCAAACTGCTTACGCCCGGATTGGTCTTTGTCGTCGATGGCGCGCCCTTCGAGAAAGCCATCGAAACGGTCGTGCCCGCCGATGTCGAAGTCGTCGTCGCCAGAAATCCGCTCAAATCGCGGAAGTCGACGCTGCTCTCCGATCTCGCGAAGACGAAGCCGACGGCGGCAATCGACGCCGCGAACAAGAGAGTAAACGGCGACACCATCGCGAAGTTTCTTTTTACCTCGGGTTCCACCGGCGTGCCGAAGGGCGTCATCAACACGCAGCGCATGCTCTGCTCGAACCAGGTCATGCTGCGCGGAGCGCTGCAATATTTTCAGGACGAACCGCCGGTCACGCTCGACTGGGCGCCGTGGCATCACACCGCCGGCGGCAATCACGATGTCGGCCTCGTGCTCTATAACGGCGGCACTTTTTACATCGACGAAGGCAAGCCCGCGCCGGGCGCGATCGAGGCGACGGTTCGGAACCTCCGCGATGTCGCTCCGACCTGGTATTTCAACGTGCCGAAGGGCTACGAGGCGCTGATTCCGTTCCTGCGCGCCGATCGCGAACTTCGCGAAAAGTTCTTCAGCAAACTGAAAGTGCTCTGGTTCGCGGGTGCCGCGCTCTCGCAGCCGGTCTTCGATGCCATGAAAGATCTCGCCGTCGAAACCTGCGGCGAGCGTATTCCATTCCTCACCGGTCTCGGTTCCACGGAGACGGCTCCCTTCGCGCTTGGCCGCATGTGGGACAGCGACTATTCGACCAACATGGGACTGCCGGGACCGGGCATCGAACTGAAACTCGTTCCCGCGCAAGGTAAGTTGGAGGCGCGGCTGCGCGGCCCGAACATCACGCCGGGCTACTGGCGTCAGCAGGAACTGACCGCGAAAGCTTTCGACGAAGAGGGCTTCTACAAACTCGGCGATGCGCTGAAATTCGAAGATCCGAACGAGCCCCGCAAAGGCTTGTTGTTCGACGGCCGTCTCACCGAAGACTTCAAGCTCTCGACCGGCACCTGGGTCAGCGTCGGCCCGCTGCGCACGCAGATCATCAATCGTTTCCAGCCCTATATGCGCGACGTCGTGCTCGCGGGCGAGAATGAGAACGACGTGACCGCGCTCGGTGTGCCGGACATGCCTGCGATCCGCGCCTTGCATCCAGAACTCGACAAGAAGCTTTCGGATGCGGAAGTCCTGAACTCCGAAATCGTGCGCGCGAAAGTGAAGGAGCGCCTGACGGCGTTCAAGCGCGAAAGCACCGGCAGTTCGAACCGCCTTACCCGGGTTCTTCTGATGGATGAGCCTCCTTCGATGGACGCCGGTGAAATGACCGACAAAGGATCGATCAACCAGCGCGCGGTTCTTGGCCGTCGCGCCAATCTCGTGAAAGAACTCTATTCGACCCCGCCTTCAGAGCGGGTGATCGTCGCGGAAGGAAAGTAAAGATGGCCAATCCAAAGCCGCTTGCAGCAAGCTGGAATGACGTCTGGATCGTCGATGGCGTGCGCACGCCGTTCGCCGACTACACCGGCGCTCTCTCTTTAGTGTCGCCGATCGACATGGGCATCAAGGTCGCGCGCGAGGCATTCGCGAAGGCCAAGCTCTCGCCGGAAGATGTCGGCATCGTCGTCACCGGAAACATGGCGCAGGCAAGCTTCGACGCCTACATGCTGCCGCGCCATGTCGGTCTCTATTCCGGCGTGCCGATCGAAGTTCCCGCGCACATGGTCCAGCGCGTCTGCGGCACCGGCATCGAAGTCATCATGCAGGCGGCGGACGCGATCACGCATCGCGGTGTCGATCTTGCGCTCTGCGTCGGTGCGGAATCGATGAGCCGCAATCCGGTGGCGTCATACACCTCGCGCAACGGGTTCCGCATGGGTCAGGTCGAGTTCAAGGATTTTCTCTGGGAAGCGCTGCTCGACCCCGCGGCGAGCGTGACGATGGGCGACACCGCAGAGAACCTCGCACAGAAGTATCAGATCACGCGCCCCGAGGTGGATGCCTACGCCGCGCGTTCTTTCGAGCGTGCGGTTGCCGCACAGAAGAGCGGGTTCCTCGCGGGCGAAATTACGCCTGTAAAAACCGAAAAGTTCGAGCGCGAAGGCTACAACGCGCGCGGTATCAAGCTGCCGAGCAAGATCGACGAACTGAAGGATGACACGCATATCCGTCCGTCGCCGATCGAAACGCTTGCGAAGATCCGTCCTGCCTTCGGCGGCGTGCAGACCGGCGGCAATTCGTCGGCTGTGGTCGACGGTGCAGCGGCCGCGCTGGTCAGCTCCAAGGCCTATGCGGAGCGCGCCGGCAAGGCGCCGCTCGCGCGCGTCGTCGCGGGAGCAGCCGTAGGCTGTCCGCCGGAAATCATGGGCATCGGGCCGGTGCCTGCGATCAAGGCCGTGATCGAAAAGGCGGGCCTGAAACTTTCCGATATCGACCGCTTCGAAATCAACGAGGCGTTCGGCGCGCAGGTCATGGCTTGCGCGCGCGAACTCGGCCTCGATGAGAACAAGCTCAACGTGAACGGCGGTGCGATCGCGATCGGCCATCCGCTGGGCGCGACCGGCCTGCGTCTCGCCGTCACGCTCTCGCGCGAGCTGTCGCGCTCGGGCTTGCGTTATGGCATCGCATCCGCTTGCATTGGCGGCGGACAGGGCATTGCGCTCCTGGTCGAGAACATCAACGCACGGAAGCACTGAGATGGACGTAAAAGGTCATGCCGCGCTGGTTACCGGCGGCGGCTCCGGTTTGGGTGCTGCGACCGCTTCGGCGCTCGCGGCAGCCGGCGCGAAGGTCGCGCTCTTGGACGTAAACCTGGATGCCGCAAAAGCGCATGCCGCGAAGATCGGCGGCATTGCGATCAAATGCGATGTATCCGACTCCGACAGCGCCGTCGCGGCAGTGAAAGAGGCGCGCGAGAAGCATGGCATCGCCCGCGTGCTCATCAACTGCGCTGGCATCGGCACGCCGAAGAAAATTCTCGGGAAAGATGGCCCGCAGGCACTTTCCGATTTCGAGCGCATCGTGCGCGTGAACCTGATCGGTTCTTTCAACGTGCTGCGTTTGTTCGCGGCAGATTTGCAGAACGCGGAAGCGCTGGCCGATGGCGAGCGCGGCGTCTGCATTTCGACTGCATCGGTCGCGGCCTATGAAGGCCAGATCGGACAAGCGGCCTATGCGGCTTCCAAGGGCGGTATCGTCGGTCTTACGTTGCCAGCCGCGCGCGAACTCGCGCAGTTCGGCATCCGCGTGCTTGCGATCGCGCCGGGTATTTTTCTCACGCCCATGCTGCTTGGTCTTTCGGAAGAGGTGCAGCGCTCTCTCGCCGCTTCCGTGCCGTTTCCGAAACTCCTCGGCAAGCCGGAGCAGTATGCCTCGCTCGCGATGGAGATGGTGCGCAATACCTACCTGAATGGCGAAGTGGTGCGCATCGACGGTTCGCTGCGCATGGCGCCGAAGTGAAGGCGCTGCAATAATGTTCGTCAATCGCCGCAAGGTACGAATCGAGTGGGGCGACTGCGATCCCGCAGGGATCGTTTTTTATCCGCGCTATTTCGCGATGTTCGATCACTCGACCGCGATGATGCTGGAAGCCGCGACCGGATTCACCAAGTATCATCTGACCAAGAAGTATGACTTCGTCGGCATTCCGATGGTCGATACCGGCGCGAAGTTCATGATTCCTTCGAAATTCGGCGACGACATCGTGATCGAAACGACGATTTCCGAACTCGGAACGTCGAGCTTCAACGTGCTGCATCGGGTCTGGAAGGGCGACAAGCTCGCGATCGAAGCGCACGAAAAGCGTGTCTGGGTTGGCAAGCATCCGGAAGACCCGGCGAAGATCAAGTCGAAGCCGATCCCGGACGAAGTCGCGGACAGACTGCGCGAGAAGAAGACGGTCGAAGTCTAGTCTTCCTCGCCTTCGCTGCCCGGGCCGACGGCGTCGATCACGCCGTGCAGAAGCTTCAAGAGTTGCAGCCTTCCGTCTTCTCCGATCACGGCCGCAAGACGCCGCTCATGCGCTTCGGAGCGCGTGCGCAGCTCCCGCATGAGATCGATGCCCTTGTCGGTCAGCCGCAACGCGTACGAACGCCGGTCGGTTGCGACCGCTTCGCGGCGCGCAAGGCCGCGGCGCTCGATCGCATCGAGGATAGCGACCAGATTTGCGCGCTTGATGCCGAGCGCTTCGGATACCTGAGACTGTTTCAGGCCGGGGTTGCGGTCGATCACGGTCAGCACCGCGTACTGCACGGGCCTGACGCCGAGATCGTCGAAGAAGCGGAGGAAGTCGTTGAAGGCTGCGAACTGCGCGCGGCGCAGCATGTAACCGGAAAGCAGCGGCAACTCGCCGAGGTCGAGAGTCTCGGCCGCGCGCGTTTCGCTTTCCGTCTTCACTGCCTTCCTGCTTGCCATCCGGCTTTCCTGAATCGGGAAGGGCGGCGTTTTGCGCCGCCCTTTTTTTATTTCCAGACTTCGTTCGAAATATCGACGATCAGCTTGAACTTCGCCCACTGTTCGTCCTCGGTCAGCACGTTGCCTTCCTCGGTCGAAGCGAAGCCGCACTGCGGCGAGAGGCAGATCTGATCGAGCGCGACATACTTCGTCGCTTCGTCGATGCGGCGCTTGATCGCGTCCTTGTTCTCGAGTTCGCCGGTCTTCGAAGTGATGAGACCGATCACGATCTGCTTCTTGCCCTTCGGCACGAAACGCAGTGGCTCGAAGCCGCCCGAGCGGTCGTTGTCGTATTCCAGGAAGTAGCCGTCGTAGTTCACTTCCTGGAACAGGCGTTCGGCGACCGGCTCGTAACCGCCTTCGGAAACCCAGGTGGAGCGGAAATTGCCGCGGCAGACATGCGTCGTAATGGTCATGTCGGCGGGCTTATTCGCGAGCGCCTGGTTGATCGTGCGCGCGTACCACATCGGCAGCTTTTCCGGATCGTCGCCGCGCGCCCGTGCGCCTTCCATTTCCTTAGCCGAACACAGATAGGCCCAGACCGTGTCGTCGAACTGAAGATAGCGGCAGCCCGCGTCATAGAACGCCTTCACCGCCTTGTTGTAGGCGGCGCCGAGATCGTGGAAGAACTGATCCAGATCCGGATAAATTTTCTCGTTGATGCCTTTGCGACCGCCGCGGAAATGCAGAACCGACGGTGCCGGGATCGTCATCTTCGCCGTTTCTTTGGTGTTGGCCTTAAGAAACTTGAAGTGCTCGATCATCGGGTGCGTCGAGAAGCCGACCTTGCCGACGATGCGCACGCTCTCCGCGCGCGTCTGCACGCCCGCGAACTGGATGCCTTGCGAAGCCTGATAGCCTTCGACGCCGTCGAGTTTTTTCAGGAAGTCGAAGTGCCACCACGAGCGGCGGAATTCGCCGTCGGTGATGCTCTTGAGCCCGACGTCTTCCTGCTTCTTGATAATTTTCTTGATTTCGGTGTCTTCGACGGCCTTGAGTGCGGCTTCGTCGATTTCGCCTTTCTCGCGTTTCGCGCGCGCTTCCTTGAGCGGCGCGGTGCGCAGAATGCTGCCGACCTGGTCGGCGCGGAACGGGGGCGTTGTCCTCTGCATGGTAGTTATGTCCTATTACGTTTTTCTTCTGGCGCGGTTCTAGCCCAAGATTTGGCGCGCGCAAACATGCGCTGCGACAGGCCCGGTACCGGCCGGTTTCCTGCGCCCACGCCGCGGCCCACCGCCGCCAAGACCCTAGAGTGCGGCGAGCTTCCCGCGAAGTTCGGCGGCCTGCCGATCGTCGAGCGAGGTCAGCGGCGGGCGGAGCCGGTGCCAGCCCTTATGCTTGTGCTGCTCGCCGAGCGTCGCCTTCACGGCCGCGATCAGCGGATACGAAGTGATCAGCGATCGGATCGCGCTTGCGCGCTTGTTCATGCTTGCCGCTTCCGGCGATTTCCAGCCGTCATAGAGCGCGCGGATTTCCTTCACGTGCGTGTTTGCGGTCGCCGAGATGCAGCCCGCCGCGCCCTTGCCGAGGGCATCGACCATGAGGGATTCGGACGACGGGAAGATCGCAAAACCGGGAAACTGCTCGAGCAGCGTATCGAGATACTGCGTGTCGCCGGACGAGTCCTTGATCCCGACGACGGTTTCCGGAAACGCGCGGCGCAGTTTCGCGATCAGGCCGGGCGACCAGACGAGGCCCGTCTGTTGCGGGAAATTGTAGAGATAGAGCTGCAAGCGTTTCGAATTCACGCGGCCGATGACTTCCGAAACGAATTCGAAAAGGCCCTCGTCCGAGACGCCCTTGTAATAGAACGGCGGCAAGAGGAGCGAGCCCTTCACGCCGAGATCGGCGGCGTGCTTCGTCAGCTTCACCGCATCGCCGAACGAGGCCGCACCGGTGCCGGGAAGAAGCTGCGCCGGATTGATGCCGGACGCGA
>CAZFPR010000021.1:20265-23936 GCA_964521045.1 uncultured Hyphomicrobiales bacterium | reverse complement strand
TCGAGCACGCCCTTGCGCTCCTCAAGATCGAGCGAGTTCGCCTCGCTCGTCGTGCCGAGCACCGCAAGGCCATGCGCACCGCCGCGGAGCAGCTCGTGACAGAACGCGAGATAGCGCTCCGTGTCGATCGACAGGTCTTCGCGAAACGGCGTCGCCGCCGGCGGCCAGATACCGGTTGCAGCAGTCATGGTTCTTTCTTCTTACTTCTTTTCGGAACGGAACAAACGCTCGGCGTTTCCGAAAGCGATACGCTGCGCGTGCTCCTTCGGCAACTGGCCGAGCCATGCGCGGTAGTCGGTAATCAGCGCGTCGTATTGCAGCCAGCGCGGAGTAACCCAGGTGTCGGTGCCGAGCAGGAAGCGGTCGGAATGCGCGGTGAAGAGGTCCTTCCAGTCATCGGTCAGCTTGCCGTTGCCGCCGGTGATGCCGCCGCGGAAGGACAGCTCGCCCATCAGCGCGGGATATTTTGCGAACAGGGCCTTGAGCTCGGAGGCCGGCGTCGAGAAGCCGGTATGCGCCCAGATGATCTTCGCCCGCTTGTCGTGCGAGTGCAGCAGCTCAAGCGCCTCCACGTCGCAATGCGCGTGGATGTAGAGATTGTTCTCGACCGCAAATTTGACGAGCTTCGCAGCACCCTCGGTCCCGGCCGCTTTGCCGTAAATATGAAACTCGCCGACGCCGCGGAAATAGCCGCGCTTGAACTCGTCGAGCGTCATTTCATAGATCGAGTTGTCCTTGAACCAGGTCGGAATGTCGGCGCGCGTCTTGTATTGCCGGATGAAAGGCACGACCCAGATTTCGCTCTGCTTCGCCTCCATGAGCGCGACTGTGCCGGTGTTCGGGCGGCTGGTGGCGAGGATGCCGCGTACGTTGTTCTTTTTCAGAAGCGCGAACACCTGCTCGACGTTGTAATGCGGCGTCGGCTCCCAGTTGTAATGCAGATGCGCGTCGAAGATCGGCCCGTCGTAAGGCGTGTCCGCTGCGGCGGGCGCGGAAATGAAAGCTGCCATCAGGGCGGCTGCGACAAGCAAGGCACGCTGCATCGCACTCAATAGAATCGGCATGGATCATCCTAGCGTCGGAGGCTTCGTTCCGGAGACTGCCGCAGCCAATACCGGCGTCAAGAGGACGCTATGTGTAAAGCTTCATCCACCTGTTATAGCTTGCAAATGCGCATTATCGGCCTTGCCGGCTGGAGTGGCGCGGGCAAAACCACGCTCGTGACCCGGCTCATCCCGATCTTCATCGCGCGCGGCCTGAAGGTTTCCACCGTCAAGCACGCGCATAAGGGCTTCGATATCGATCTTCCGGGCAAGGATTCGCACCGGCATCGCGAGGCCGGTGCGACGGAAGTATTCGTCGCGTCGGGCGTGCGCTGGGCGCTGGTGCACGAATTGCGCGGAGAGCGCGAGCCGGATCTCGTCGATATTCTTCCGATGATGAATCCGGTCGACCTGTTGGTCGTCGAAGGCTTCAAGTGGCATCGGCATCCGAAGATCGAGATTCATCGTCCCGAGGTCGGCAAGCCGCTCCTGCATCCCGACGACGACTACATCGTCGCGATCACCTCGAACGCGGAACTGCCGCAGGCGAAAGTGCCGGTCATTCCGCTGGATGATGTCGAGAAGATCGCGGATGTGATGCAGGTGGAATCGATGCCGGCGGAGCGGCTCAGGCGGGTGCCCGCCAAAGGCTAGTTTATTCGGCGGCGATCGAGCGTTCGCGCGGCAGCGTTTTGAGCGATTCGATCAGCGCGCCGAGCGGCTTGCCGCCTTCGGGATCTTTCAGCGCCGCGATCTTGCCCTGCGTGACCGCGTCGGCGAAGTGCGCGGCGGGCAGCTTGCCTTCGAGAAACGGCTCGATCACAAACTTGGCGAGCAGATCCCAGTTCTTCAGGCCGCGCTTCATCGTTTCGCCATAGCCTTTGACGAGCGCGGCACTCGCGACGACGGCCTTCGCCGCTTCAGGATCCCGCACAAGCGTGCGTTCGGTGAGATCGAGCCAGCGCTCGACCCAGACTTTTTCTTCCTCGTAGCGCAGCGTGCGCGGCCGCCACCAGCGCAGGCCCGCGAGCAGCCGCAGACGGAGGAAGCCGAAGAAGCCCGTCGTCGAAACCTTCATCTTGATCGAGCGTTCGCTCCAGCCCTTGCGCTCGATCCACGCGAGGATCCGGCGCGCAAGTGCGGGCGGCAGCATCGAGAAGATTTCTTCGGGTCCCGGCTTCATGAATTCGGAGACCTGGATCAGCGCGCCGGCATCCGTGCCGGATTCGTGGCGCAGCCGTTCGAGACGGCCCGCACGGATCTTCAGCTGCGCGACGCGGATCGTATCTTCGAACGACATGCGCACGGCGAGCAGCCGCGCGAGTTCCTGCATGAAAGCGGCGTCGGCTGTCTTGTGCTTCACGAAGCGTTCCAGCCGCTCCAGATAGAGCGCGGCATAACGTTGGTTCTGGTAGTCGGTGAGGCGGCGTACGCCTTCGAGTGCGATTTCGGCCGCATCGCGCGGCAGTGCACGAACCGCGCGGGCTTCGATCTCGTTCTCCGCCCGCAGCGTAGTGGCCACGAAAGGAGTTTCTGTAGTTTTCACGCCGCCCGTCGCGAGCGCATATCCCGCCTCGAAGCCGCGCAGATTTGCGGCGACCGCCTTGCCTTCGGCTCGGATCGCGGCGCGGAAGAAATCGTCGCTGATAGGAATTGCTTTCGAGCCGGCAAGCGCGCCAAACATGACCGCGTTAAGCTGGCTGCCCGCATCGCGGGCCGTCGCGGCGAGGTCGGCAAGCAATGCGGATTTCGAGAACTTACGCAGGACCTCCTGCATCTTCTCCGGATCGACGCGGCCGTCCGCCATCGCGGACTTCTCATCTACCGTGAACACGCGATGTGTGCTCGCGATCAGATGCGTGCGCGCACGCGTGATGCTTCCGGCCTGCACGGCGCGCGTGGTTTCCAGCAATTCGCTGGCGAGCATCACGTCGACTTCGCCGGGCGCGGGGTTCAGGGCGAGTACGGGCTTGGTGCCGTTCGCCGCATGCGGAACGATTTCGAGGTAATAGGTCGTGGCGCCGGTGCGTTGCGCGACACCCGGGATCGAGGTGCGCTGCGCAACATGACCTGCGGCAACCGCCGCGTTCGTGATCCATGAAGCGAGCACGCCGCCGCCTTCGCCGCCGAGCGCGGCAATCAGGAGTTTCACGGGGCTTACGTCGTTCATCGGCTTATTCCGCAGGCGCCGGCATCGGCGCGGGCCGGTTGCCGCCGATGAGCCGGATCAGCGCGGAAGAAATCCGGTGCCGCAGGCGATCGAGGAAGTTCGGGTTCTCGATCACCTTGATCTCGGCAAACGAAGGGCAAAGCTGTGCCGCATGCGCAACTTCGCCGCAAAGTCCGCAGCCGACGCAATCGTTGTTTACATGCGCGACGGGATCGGGCCGCAGCGGATCCTCGTTCGGCTTGATGGTGAGCGACGGGCAGCCTGACAGGCGGATGCAGGAATGGTCGCCGGTGCAGACATCGGGATCGATCCAGAAGCGCGTGCGCTCGACGCGCTTGCCTTCGCCCTTCAGTTTCGCGAAGGCGGGTTTTACGCGGCGCTGGCGCGCAAGCTGGCATTCGCCGTCGGCGATCACGACCTTGAGGCCTTTCTCGTCCGAGGTCAGCGCATCGCGCAGG
>CAZFPR010000021.1:19771-20255 GCA_964521045.1 uncultured Hyphomicrobiales bacterium | reverse complement strand
GCAGGGTGTCCATCATGCCTGTGACGCCATAGGTGCGCTGGCGTTTCACCCAAGGCACGCCGAGGCTCTTGAGCGTACTTTCGATCTCTAACCCGTTGCCGCGTCCGTCTTTCTCGGGTGCGCTCGAGGGAATGTCCTGCAATCCCGTCGCGCTCGAATAGCCGTTGTTCATTACGATCAGCACGGAGTCGTCTCTATTGAAGACGGCTCCCGCGACGCCGGAAAGCAGGCCGTTATGCCAGAAGCCGCCGTCGCCCATGATCGAAACCGGGCGTCTTTTTTGCGTGCCGGATACGGCCGCGGCGGAGGCGAGCGACATGCCGTAGCCGAGAATGGAATTGCCCTGGCTGAACGGCGCGAAGGTACCGAAAGCGTGGCAGCCGATGTCGGCAGCGACGTGAACCGGTCCCATTTCCTTCTTGAGCAGTTTCATCGCCGAGAAGACGGGTCGCTCAGGGCAACCGGTACAGAAGGTCGGCGGACG
>CAZFPR010000021.1:15531-19761 GCA_964521045.1 uncultured Hyphomicrobiales bacterium | reverse complement strand
TCTGGTGCGCTTCGGTTTCCGTGAGCCATCCGTTCAGCGCGGGCGCCTTAAGTCCGTTCGCGTCGAAGAACTTCACGAGGCCGTTTGCGACGACAAGCGGGGTGTATTCGCCGGCTGACGGTAGCACATCCTTGCCGAAGATCTTCGTGTTGATATCCGCCTTGCGGAGAATCTGTCCGATCGCCTGCTCGATGAAATCGGGGTTGCCTTCCTCGACGATGAGAACGGATTTTTTCCCCGCGCAGAATTTTGCGATCTGCTCCGGCACCAGCGGATAGGTGACGTTGAGGACGAGCGTCGGAAGTTTCACGTTGCCGAAGGAATCGGAAAGCCCGGCCAACGCGAGCCGTCCGTTCAGCACATTGAACAGTCCGCCCTGCACGATGATGCCGACGTCGCCATTCTCGGGTCCGAGAATTTCGTTGAGCTTGTGTTCGATAATGAATTTCTGCGCGCGCGGCAGCCGCTGCTCGGTCTTGTGCTTTTCCTGCGCGAAAGTCGCGGGCGGGTGGCTGAGGCGGTCATATTCGAAAGCCGCAGGCGTAGGGATGCGGTGCTTCGCGGAGAATTTCGCGGCGACATTGTCCTTCGCTTCGAAGCTGCCATAGACGTGGCAGGCACGGATGCGAAGCTCCAGCATGACCGGGGTGTTGCTCGCTTCCGAAAGCTCGAAACCCTTCTCAACCATATGCACGATGGTCGGAAGCTCAGGCCGCGGGTCCATGAGCCAGAGCGACGACTTCAGCGCGAAGGCGTGCGTGCGTTCCTGAATGACGCTGGCGCCCTCGCCGTAGTCTTCCCCGACCACGATCAGCGCGCCGCCGATCACGCCTGCGGAAGCGAGGTTCGAAAGCGCGTCGGCAGCCACATTCGTGCCGACGATCGATTTCCATGTGACCGCGCCGCGCAGCGGATAATTGATGGATGCGCCGAGCATCGCCGCTGCGGCTGCTTCGTTGGTGCAGGTTTCGAGGTGAACGCCAAGCTCGGCAAGCAGGTCCTCGGACTGCACCAGCACGTCGAGCAGATGGCTGACCGGCGCACCCTGATAGCCGCCGACATAGGCGACCCCGGATTGCAGCAGCGCTTTGGTTACGCCGAGGATTCCTTCACCGCGGAACGTATCGCCATTGCCGAGCGTGAGACTCTTGATCTCGCTATGGAACGAGACTTCCGCCATTCTTGCATTCCGTTTCTTATTCTTCGCCGCCGATTTCGGCGGAGATTTTCTGCAAAATCTTCAGGAATTTCACGCGGTCCTTCGCGCCGATGATGCGGTCCAGATTGTCGTCGTGCCGTTTCGCGCAGACCGTCAGCTGGTCGAGCATCTTTTTGCCCGCGTCCGTCAGCGACAGCTGATAGCTGCGGCGGTCGGTTTTCATTTTCTCGCGCACGATGAGGCCGCGGCGTTCGAGATCTTCGAGGATCGGGGTCAGCGTGGATTTATCGCGGCCGTTTGCGGTGGCGAGCGCGGTCTGGCTGATGCCGGGATTGCGGCCGATCAGCATGAGCGTCGCGAAGCGGCCGGGGCTCAGGTCTACCGCGCGGGCTTCCTGCACGAAGGCCTGGAAGCTCGCAGTCTGGGCGAGGCGCAGATGAAATCCGACCCAGTTCGCAAGCGGCCCGAAATCCACATTCTCGCTGGCAGCGCCCTTCCGGACATGAACGGCTTCGCTTTCCGCGGTGCGGGAGAGAGTGTCTTGCTTCATGAAACGAATGGTCCGTTCGAGGGCTGACTTCAGAAGAAAAGGCAGTCGTGTCTAGTGCGTTCGATAGGCAGCGAAAAGGTACTAGCGCAAATTGGTTTTGTACCCAACTAATTTACTTTACAAGAGACCGGGTCTTTGGCTCAATCGGAAAAGCTGGATTGCTTCCCGGGAGCGCATGCGACGGGCGGCGAAGGCTTTTCGTACGCCACGCCAAACAACAATAACCGAAAGTTTCGTGGTATAACAAACCAAGGCCGGTAACAGACCGGCTAAAACGAGCCGGCACGCCAGAACGTAAAGCCGGCGGCAAAGGGAGGACTGCAATGTATTTGCGCGCGACTGCGCTCGGAGCCGTGCTCGCACTCGGCATCGCCGGTTCGGCGGCGGCTCAGGACAAGCCGGTTCACTTGAAATTGGGACACTGGGTTCCGCCCGCTCACCCGCTGCAGAAGGCGATGGAAGAGTGGGGCAAGTCGGTCGAGAAGGCCTCGAACGGTACCATCACGTTCCAGGTTTATCCGGCTCAGCAACTCGGCAAGGCGCCCGACCACTACGATATGGCGCGCGACGGCATCGCCGACGTTACCTACATCAATCCCGGCTATCAGCCGGGCCGCTTCCCGATCATCGCGGCCGGCGAACTTCCGTTCCTGATGTCGAACGCAACCGGCGGCTCGGTCGCGCTCGACAAATGGTATCGCGCATACGCCGCTACCGAGATGAAGGACGTCAAGTTCTGTCTCGCCTTCGTGCATGATCCCGGCGCGCTGCACTCGAAGAAGAAGATCGAGACGCCCGATCAGATCAAGGGCATGAAGATCCGCCCGGCGCATGCCACCATGGCGTCCTTCGTGACGTTGCTCGGCGGCACCAACGTGCAGGCCTCCGCGCCGGAAGCGCGCGAAGTGCTGGAGCGCGGCGTCGCCGACGCGATCACCTTCCCCTGGGGCTCGATCCTGCTGTTCAAGATCGACAGCGTGACCAAGTTCCATCTCGACGTGCCGCTCTATGCGACGACCTTCGCCTGGGTGATGAACAAGGCGAAGTACGACTCGATGTCGGCGGCACAGAAGAAGGTGATCGACGACCACTGCTCGCCGGAATGGGCAGGCAAGGTCGCGGGTCCGTGGGCGGCTTATGAAGCCGGCGGACGCGACAAGCTCCGCAACGCTCCGGGCCACACGGTCTACAAGATCACCGATGCCCAGCTTGGCCAGTGGCGCAAGGCCGCCGAACCGCTCGCGAAGGTTTGGTCGGACAACATCAAGAAAGCGAACGCCGGCGATCCGGACGCGATGTTGAATGCGTTGAAGGCTGAGCTGAAGAAAGAAAACGCGGCCTACTGATGGCTTCGCAGCGAAACAGCGCCATCGAGCGCCTGATCGCTTACACGGAAACGGCGGCGGGGATATTCCTCGCCGCTGTTACACTTCTCGTTTTCGTGAATGTCACCATACGCGGTGCGAGCACGGGTCTAAGCAACCTTGTGAACTGGATCCAGGGAAACGAGAACTTCAGGTTTGTACTGACCATTCCTGAATGGTTCCACTTGTCCTGCCTTGCGCTCGGTGTCTGTGTGTTCTGGGGGCTCGCTGCCACCAGCGACCGGAACGATCACATCAAGGTCGATATTCTCTGGGACTGGGTCAGGCCCGCGAACAAGCGCCTGATCGACATCTTTGCGACCGGCGTCCTGTTTCTGTTCCTGCTCGTTTTCTCCTGGATGCTCGGCGTCAAGGTCATGAGCGGCTACTGGAGCGGCGAGGCGACCTATGATCTGCGCTTGAAGCTCTGGCCGTTTCATCTCGTGATGGCGCTGGGAATCGTTTTCGCCACGATGCTGATCGTGATCCGTCTGTATCGCCTTGTGCGCGGAGAGAATGTCGAGCGCGAGCACAAGATCGAGCACGTCGAGTAAATGCAATGACCCAGAATACGATTGTCGCCATCTCGGCGTTTGTAGGCCTGTTCGCGCTAATGGCGGTTCGCGTTCCGATCGGCATCGGCATGGCGATCATGGGGGTCGGCGGTTACTGGTACCTGAGCGGCCGCGTGCCTGCGCTTTCGCTGCTCGCGCAATCGCCGATCCGCAACGTCACCGACTGGGATCTCGGGATCATCCCGATGTTCATTCTGATGGGCGCGTTTGCGACCGCGGCCGGCATGAGCCGCGAATTGTTTCGCGCGAGCAACGCATGGCTCGGGCACCGGCGCGGCGGGCTGGCCATGGCGACGATTACGGCCTGCGCCGGCTTTGCCGCGATCAACGGCTCGTCGGTGGCGACCGCCGCGACCATGACGCAGGTAGCACTCCCCGAAATGCGAAAGGCCGGTTATCAGGACGGCCTTGCGACCGGCGTGATCGCCGCCGGCGGCACGCTCGGCATCATGATCCCGCCCTCGGTGATCTTCGCACTCTACGGGGTGCTGACCGAAACCGATATTTCGAAACTCCTGATCGCGGGCGTCATTCCCGGCCTGCTCGGCGCATTCATGTATCTGATCGCCGTGCAGATCGTTG
>CAZFPR010000021.1:9244-15521 GCA_964521045.1 uncultured Hyphomicrobiales bacterium | reverse complement strand
CCGTCCCGCCCTGATGCCGCGCGGCCCGGTCGCGCCCTGGAGCGAGCGTTTGGCATCGCTGAAGGATATTTGGGCCACCGTCCTTCTCTTCTTTTTCGTAATGGGCGGCATGTATTACGGCCTCTTCACCGCAACCGAAGCCGCGGCCATGGGCGCGAGCGGCGCCTTCATCATCGGTCTGCTGCGGGGACGAATGACGCCGAAGATCGTGATGGAGTGCCTGATCAGCAGCGTGCGTACGTCAGCCGCGATCTTCACCATCGTGATCGGCGCTTTCGTGTTCGGGTATCTGCTCGTGATTACGCAGGCCGCGCAGAACTTCAGCGCATTCCTGTTGTCGCTGCCGCTCGGGCCTTACGGCATCCTTACGATCATCCTCCTCATGTACATCCTGCTCGGCGCGGTGATGGACGAGCTTGCAATGATTCTCCTGACCGTGCCGATCGTGTTCGAGGTCGTCGTTACCGCACTCGGCTTCGATCCGATCTGGTTTGGCGTCATCATCGTGATGGTGGTTTGTCTCGGCATGATATTGCCGCCGATCGGCATGAACGTGTTTGTCATCAATTCGATCGCGAAAGACGTGCCGTCTACAAGGGCGTGACGCCGTTCATCCTGATGGATTTCATCCGGCTTGCGCTGCTCGTAATCTTTCCGGCGCTGTCCTTGTTCCTGCCGTCGCGGATGTAACGCCGTTTGCAGAAAATTCGTCATGGCCGCGACGAGCGCGGGCATCCACGCCTAAACTCTTTTAGTTGCCGATCAGCTTTGGCTTGTCCGGCGAGGGCAGGGCCTTCCTGCCGCCGAGATAAGTGGCGATCACGCTCGCGTCGTAGCGCATGCCCTGCGCCGGTCCCTGATCGACGATACGCCCGGTTTCGACCAGATAAGCCTGCTCCGCGATCTTCAGCGATTGCAACGCGTTCTGCTCGACGAGGAGCACGCCGACACCCTTGTCTGCGATCTTGCGGACGGTCTTGAAGAGATCGCTGGTCAGCACCGGGCTTAAACCCAGCGAAGGTTCGTCCAGCAGCAGATACGCTGGCGACGACATCAGCGCGCGGCCGATCGCGAGCATCTGTTGCTCGCCGCCGGACATCGTGCTCGACGCCTGCTTCGCGCGTTCTTTCAGGCGCGGGAATACCCGGAAGATCTCCGCGCGGCGATACTCGATCTCGTCCTTGTCGTCGGAGACGAAGCTGCCGAGCGAGAGATTGTCTTCGACCGACATGTCCGGAAACAGCCCGCGACCCTGCGGCACCGTCGCGAGACGAAACTTCACGCGGTTGTGGGTCGGTTCGTTGGTGATGTCGCGGCCGTCGAGCAGCACCGTGCCCGAGAGCAGCGGAACGGTGCCTGCGAGCGCGTTGACGAGCGTCGTCTTTCCGGCGCCGTTCGCGCCGAGCACGACCGTTACATCGCCGCGGTCGAGCTTGATCGAGACGCCTTCGAGGGCGATGTGCCGTCCATAGGAAACCGATAGGTTCTTCGCTTCGATCATTGGTCATCCCCGAGATAGACGCGGATGACTTCGGGATCGGCGAGCGCTTCGTCGGGCGTGCCGGATGCGATCAGCCTGCCGGCGCTGAGCACGACTACATGCGAGCAGAGCGAGCGGATCGCGTGCATGACATGCTCGACCATGACGATGGTGATGCCTTCGTCCTTCAGCGAAGCCACGAGTTCGATGCCGCGCTCGAGTTCCGACGGATTGAGGCCGGCGAGCCATTCGTCGAGCAGAAGAACGTCCGGAGAGCAGGCCAGCGCGCGGGCAAGCTCGATCCGCTTCTGGTCGAAATAGGTGAGCTGGTCCGCGTGCGCCTCAAGGCTTCCCTCGAACTGCACGCGGTCGAGCAGCCGCTCGGCTTCGGCGCGCGCACTGGCGACGCCGATCCGGCGCTTGCCGTACATCGCCGCCACGGCGACGTTGTCACGCGCATTCAACGCATCGGGAACGCGGACGAGCTGGAACGTACTCGCAACGCCGAGACGGCAGATCTGTTCTGGCGTGCGGCTCGAAATGCGCTTGCCGTCTTTCAGCACCGTGCCGTCGCTCGGCAGGAGCCGGCCCATGATCACATTCAGGAGCGTCGTCTTGCCCGAGCCGTTCGGACCGATCAGCCCCATGATCTCGCCACGCGGGACGGAAAAGGAAACCCGGTCGACGGCTTTCAGGCCGCCGAAGCGGCGCGAGACGTTCGCGATATTGAGGACGTGGCCGCTCATGCGTCACCGTCGCGTCTGGCGCGCCATCTTCGCCGCCAGTCCTGCAATAGCCCGAGCAACCCGTTCGGAATGAAGAAAACGATGGCGAGGAAGCACAGTCCCAGCACGATCGAGAAGTAGTTCGGGAAGTTGATCGAGATCCAGTCCTGGATGAGCACCAGCGGGATCACGCCGAGCATCGGACCCCAAACGGAAGTCGCGCCGCCAAGGAGCGCCATGATGACGGTGAGGAATGATATGTTCGGATTGAAAGCGGTGGTCGGGTCGATATAGCTGGCGCGCGGCGCCATGATCGCACCCGCGAGCGTCATGACGAGCGCGCTGATGATGAAGGTGCCGATCTTCAGCCGGGTCGTGTTGATGCCGATCTGGCGGGCGACCGTTTCGTCGGCGCCGAGCGTCTTCATCGCAAATCCCATGCGCGTGCGGTCGCGGATGAGCCAGAGCGCGATGATGAATGCTGAGAGCGCGAGCAGCTGATAGTAGATGTCTCGCGTCGTATCTCCGGTCAGCACTTCAAGGCTGTAGAGATAGCGTCCAGCCTTCATCTCGATGCTCGCTTCGTACCAGGTGACGATTTCGCGCACGAGCGTCGCAAGACCGAACGTGAAGATGACGAAATACATTCCCTTCAGGCGCAAGGTGGCGAGACCGACGAAAGCCGAAAGCAGGACGCCGATCGCGGCCGCGGCGCCGAGCGCATAGAGATAGCCGTAATCCGGCGCCAGCACCGCAATGGTATAGTTGCCGACGCCGTAGAAGGCGGAAGCGGCAAGCGAGATGTAGCGCGTGGGGCCGGAGAAGAAGGCCCAGCCGGTTGCGAGCGCGACATACTTGAAGATGTCGATGAGTTGCAGGAGCCGGAAGCTGTCGATGTAGCGCGGTGCCACGATGAGTGCAGCGAGTACCGCGAGCGCGATGATTTCCTTCGGAATCCGGATCGAGACGCCGCGTCCCGTACGCGCCGAACCGCCGAACAGGCCTTCCGGTTTCCATAGAAGAACGATCGAGAAAAGCGTGAAGGAAACGACCGTAATCAGGCCGGAGTTCAAGAGCAGCGCACCGAACTGCTCGGCGAGGCCGAGCATGATGCCGGCGACGAAGCCGCCGAGGACATGCCCGATGCCGCCCATCACGACCACGATCAGCGCCTTCATGGTGAAAGCGGCACCCGTAGTCGGGTTCATACCGAAGAACATCGAAATCAGGATGCCGGCGCATGCCGCGAGTGCGCCGCCCGCGGCGAAGGCGAGCGCGCTGTAGCGCTTCACATCGACGCCAACGAGCGGTGCCGCTTCCGGGTTGCTCGCGATCGAGCGAAGCGCGCGTCCGGTCTTCGAATAGCGAAGTGCGGCATAGACCCCGAGCGCAAGCACGAGGGCTGCGACCAGCGTGACGATACGGTTTGCGGAAAGCGCGAGCGGCCCGAGTTTCACGATGTCCGCTAGATAAGTGTAGGCGCGGTCGGTGCCGGTCCACAGCACGAGCGCCACGCCTTGCAGCACGAACAGCAGGCCGAAGGTCGAGATGATGGAATCGATTTCGCGCTTGCCCTGATCGCGCGTCCGCGACAACAGCGGATGCAGCACATACATGAAGAGAAGCCAGCTCGCGGCGAATGCCGCCGGCACGCCGAACAACAGCGTGACGAAGGGCGGCGCTGAGATGAGCGTGAAACCCCAGAATGCCGCGTAGCCCGCGAGCATCAGGAACTCGCCATAGGCGAGATTGAGCACGCGCGCGACGCCATACTGAAGATTCAGACCGATTGCGATCAGCGCATAGATGCCGCCGATCACGAGGCCTGCAATCATGAAATCGAAGAACAAGGTCACGCTACGCAAACTCCAGCCGCTCGCGCAGACCCGCGCGCTCGTAAACTTGCCGCAACTTTATAGAAAAAGGGCCCGCGTTGTGACACGCGGGCCCGGTAGCTTTTACTTAACCTTACTTTACTTGCGGAGCGACGGCGCCCGGCAGATTGCCCGGTGCAACGCCCTTATACTCGCCGCCCTGATACTGACCGACCCACCACAGCTTGGTTAACTGGTTATTTTCCAGCTTCACGTCGCCGAGAATGGTCTTGAAGGTGCCGGTCTTAAGTTCGGCGATGATCTTCTTGTTGTCGATCTCGCCGACGCGCTCGATCGCCTGTTGCAGCATCTGCAAACCGGCATAGGTGTTCGAGCTTGCCCAGCGGTCAGGCTCCTGACCCTTGTTCACGTCCTTGTGACGCTTGACCCAGTCCTGCACGCCGGGACCCGCCGGATCCCACGCGCCGAGACCGAAGAAGCCGTTGATCTTGTCGCCGAACTTCGCCTTGTAGTTCGGGAAAGCCGCGCCGACCGCGAGATACTTCACCTTCGGATTGAAGTCGTTGGCGAGCGCCTGCTCGGTGAGCATGAAGGTATCCGGCGGATACGAGAACGCGATCATCACGTCCGGGTTCGCTGCCTTCGCCGCCTTGATCTGCGCCGAGAGGTCGGCGGAGCCGAGCGGATAAGTGGTCTCGTAGACGACCTTATAGTTGTTCGCCGCGAATGCAGCTTTCGCCGGCGCGAGGAATTCCGCGCCGAACGGATGCTGCACGGAGAAGAGCGCGACCTCGCCCTTGATCTGGCCCTTGGAGCGCATGTCGTTAAGCATGCCGACCAGCGCCTTCACGCCGTCCGACGGCTTGCCGAGCATCCAGAACGCGTTGTCGAACTTCGGCGCGAGCTTGTCGATCTGCTCGGTCGCGGCCGTGCCCATGATGTGCGGGTAGCCGTGTTTTGCGAAAATCGGCAGCACCGAGAGATTCGGGCCGGTGCCCCACGGCGAAAGCACGATGTCCATCTTGTCGACGGTCATCAGGCGCTCGAGTGCGCGCGCCAGATCGTCATTGTTCGAGCGGTCGTCGACTTCGGTGACCTCGATCGGAATCCGCTTGCCGTACTTTTTCAGCATCAGGCCGCCGGCCTTGTTCACTTCGTCGACCCAGAGCCGGTAGTTCGGCACGGTCGTCAGCAGCGCGCCGCCGGCCTGCGGGCCGGAAAGCGAAACGGCATAGCCGACCTTGATGGATTTCGGCGCGTCCTGCGCCGGCAACATTTGCGTCGATGCGGCGATCAGTCCGATCGCGGCAAGGCCGCCGATAACTCGTTTCAACATAGGCTGTCTCCTCCCAAAGACTTTTCTTGTCAGTCCATCATGAGATGAAACCATTGGACTTCCAACAGTATCTTTCCGGGAGTCTTGAACTTATTGCGCTGCGAAAATACTTGGGCGGCCCGCCAAGGAAAACGCTCGTCTGCTCCCGGGGCGAACGGGAATTGCAGAACCGCAAGCGCTGAACGAAAGTCTAAGCGACGCTCTTTGCGTAAGTTTTCGCGTAGGTTTCGCGCAGCACGTTCTTCTGCACTTTGCCCATCGCATTGCGCGGAAGATCGTCGACGAAGAACACGCGCTTGGGCTGCTTGAAACGGGCGAGGCGCCCTTCGAGAGCGCCTAAAATTTCAGCTTCCGTGACTGCGGCATCCTTCGCACGCACCACGACGGCGGTCACACCTTCGCCAAGGTCGGGGTGCGCCACGCCGATGACCGCGGATTCGGCGACGCCCGGGATCGCGTCGATCTCGCCTTCGACTTCCTTCGGGTAGACGTTGAAGCCGCCGGAGATCACGAGGTCCTTGCCGCGTCCGACGATGTGCACATAGCCGCGTTCGTCGATCTTGCCGAGGTCGCCGGTAATGAAGAAACCGTCCGCGCGGAATTCGGCGGCGGTCTTTTCCGGCATGCGCCAGTAGGCGCCAAAGACGCTCGGGCCGCGTATTTCGATAACGCCCGTCTCCTCCCCGCCCCCGATGCGCAACTCGACGCCCGGCAGCGGATAACCGACCGAACCGGCAATGCGCTCGCCCTCCAGCGGGTTGGACGTGATGATCACTGCCTCACTCATGCCATAGCGCTCGAGGATGCCCTGACGGCGGTGGAAGAAATCGTGCGCCTCGACTGGAGCCAGGTGCTGACGGACCTTAATGCCGGCGGCCATCCGCTGGGCCTTCATGGCCAG
>CAZFPR010000021.1:5005-9234 GCA_964521045.1 uncultured Hyphomicrobiales bacterium | reverse complement strand
AAACACGTTCGGACCCTTCACCTCGATCACGCCGATTTCGCCTTGCGGCAGAACCTTGCCGGTGTCCGGCTCGGCGATACGGAGCGCGACGCCGGGTAGCGGGAAGCCGACGGTGCCGGGGATGCGGCCGCCGTCATAAGGGTTCGAGGTATTCATGTTCGTTTCGGTCATGCCGTAGCGCTCGAGGATCGCGTGGCCGGTCTTTTCCGAGAATGCGCGGTGGGTCTCGGCGAGCAGCGGGGCCGAACCCGAAACGAACAGGCGCATGTGCTTCGTCGATTCTTTCGTCACCTTCGGGTGATCCGCGAAACGTACGTAGAAGGTCGGCACGCCCATCATCGAGGTCGCCTTCGGCATCAGCCGGATCATTTCGTCGGCATCGAATTTGCCGAAGAAGATCATCGACGCGCCCGCGAGCAGAACGACGTTCATCGCAACGAAGAGGCCGTGCGTATGATAGATCGGCAGCGCGTGCAGAAGCACGTCCTTGGCTGTGAAGCGCCAGTAATCTTTCAACGTGGCCGCGTTCGAAAGCAGGTTTTCGTGCGAGAGCATCGCGCCTTTCGAGCGTCCGGTCGTTCCCGAAGTATAAAGAATCGCGGCAAGATCGCTTGCGGCGCGCGCGACTGGCGCAGATGCCGCCGCGCTCTTCGCGTTCGCAAGCAGCGTGCCGTCCCCGCTCACGCCGAGCGTTTCGACGCTCGCGATCTTGAGTTTTGCGGCGAGCGTCTTCACGCCGTCCACCGTCTCCGGTTTGCACACGACGACGCGCGGCTCGGCGTCGCCGAGAAAATATTCGAGTTCCGCGAGCGGATAGGCGGTATTGAGCGGCAGATAAACGCCGCCCGCGCGCACGACCCCGAGATAGAGCGCGAGATTCTGCCAGGATTTCTCGATCTGCACCGCGACGCGGTCGCCGGGCGCAACACCGCGCTCGATGAGATATGCGGAAAGCCTTCCGGCAAGTTCGAAGACTTCGCCGTAGGAAATCTGTTTGCCGTCGGGGAGTTCGATCAGCGTCTTTTCGCGGGAGGGGATCGCCGCTTCCAGCGCGCTGAAGAGGTAATTCGTGCTTTTCATTTCTGGTAACCTTGCCGGTGCGGCGCGGGCCGGCTTTGCCGGACGCAAGAGTTTCCTGACTTCCTTGCTCGCGACGACCTCGCTCGCTTCCGCATAAGCTTCGTGGTTCTTCTCGATCTCCTCGAGATCGTAGTGGTAATTGACCATGACCCCGTGCGATTGCGTGAGCCCCCGCGGGGAGAGGTCGGCTGATGCGTGGATATGCGCGAGTGCCGCGCCGTTGCCAAGATGAAAACGCGCGACGGGATCGAGCGGCCTGCCGTAGCTGGTTTTCCCGTTCAGGAAATAATGCGCCGCCAGCGCGGTGAGCGGGGCTTCGAGCCGCGCGCGGCTTTCTGCGTCCTGCTCCCAGCCGGGCTTGTCGAGGATCGAAAGTACTGCGCGATCCGCGTCATGGATCGCGTCGGAAGCCGGCGCCTTGCGCTCGCGCTCAAGCCACTTCGCGAATCCCGGAACCGGAGAGAGGGTGACGAAGGTCTCCAGTTTCGGAAATTCCCGCGAGATTTCCTCCGCGACCTGCTTGATCAGGAAGCTGCCGAAGGAAACGCCGGCGAGACCCTTCTGGGTGTTCGAGATCGAATAGAACACGGCGATCTTCGCTTCCCGCGGGTCGAGCGGCTCCCTGCCGCGCCCGAGGATCGGCGCGATCGCATCCGGAATTTCCTTCGTCAGCGCGACTTCGACGAAGATCAGGGGTTCGTCGGTGAGCGCCGGATGAAAGAAAGCGTAGCAGCGCCGGTCCGGCGGATCGATCCTTGCGCGCAGGTCGTTCCAGTCCTGAATCTCGTGCACCGCCTCGTAGCGGATGATTTTCTCGAGCACGATCGCGGGCGACGACCAGTCGATGCGGCGCAGCACCAGGAATCCACGATTGAACCACGACGAGAACAGATGCACGAAGTCGCGATCGACTGCGGCAAGGTCGGCGCGGCGCGACAGCGCATCGAGCAGATGCGCGCGCATGGCGACGAGCGTCCCGGTTCCGTCCGGCGCAAGGTTGAGCCGCCGCACGATTTCCTGCCTTCGCGGCTCCGCGGCTTCCTGCAACTCCTCTTCGCCCTGTTCGGTCGGCGTCGTGAGGTAGCTTTGCGCGGCGGATTTCAGCCGCTCCCGATCCGGGCCGAAGCGATGTGCGAGTGCCTCGAAGAACGCGACCCGTTCGCCGGTCTTAAGCTCCCGGTAGTTGTCCAGAATCTCGGCCGCGAGGGCGACCCCGGAAGCTTCGCCGCGCCCCGAAAGGAGATGCTCGCAAAGCTCCACGAGATTTTCCGTCCGCACTTCTCCGCTGGGCTTTGTGCGGCCGCTCGCCCGCGCGATCAGCTCCCGCCCGCGCTCGGAGATCGATTGCAGAAGACCGCTCAGGAAATTCTTGTCTGACGTCACGCCGGATTTCGCTCTCTCATGGGGCCAATAAAACAAATACGCGGCGGAATCGCAAAGCGCGGGTGATGCCCTATGCGCGCACGCTTTCTTTTTGTGCCGCCGCGCGGGCCTCCAGCCATTCTGCGACGATGGCCTCGATCGCGGCGAGGCCGTCGGTGAGCGCCGCCGGGCCGGGCTGGAGAATGATGGTGGATTTGATCTCGCGCAGGAAGTTTTCCCGCACGGCCGGAATGGTTGCGAAGCCGGGCCGTGCCTTGACGCGCTCGGGCACGAACTTCTTCCCGCACCATGAGCCGATGATGATGTCGGGCCGGGCCGCGATCACGTCTTCGCTCGTCACGATGCGTTCGGGGGCGGATTTCTTCGCGGCGAGATCCGGGAAGGCTTCGACACCGCCCGCGATCTCGATCAGTTCGGAGACCCAGCCGATTCCGGAAATCATCGGCTCGTCCCATTCCTCGAAATAGATGCGCGGCCGTGTGGGCAGCGCAGCACCACGCACGCGGGCGGCGGCAAGCCTCGCCTGCAACTCTTCGCAGAGCGCGGCACTTTTCCCCGGCTCGCCGATGAGGGCGCCGAGCGTTTGGATCATTGCGAAAATTCCAGCGATGTCGCGCTGGTTGAAGGCGTGTACCGCGATCCCGGCCTTCACGAGGTCGGCGACGATTCCCGCCTGAAGGTCGGAAAACGTCAGCACGAGGTCAGGATCGAGCGCGAGTATTTTCGGAACGTCCGCCGAGATGAAGGCGCCGACGCGCGGTTTCTCCTTCCGCACCCTTGGCGGACGGACGGCGTAGCCCGAGACGCCCGCGATGTGGTTCTCTTCGCCCATAAGATAAAGAGTCTCGACCGTCTCTTCGGTCAGACAAACGATGCGGCGGGGCGGAAAGCTTCGCATGAGCAGAAAATTTGCAGCAATTCGAGGGTGCAGAGGCGCGGCTCGGGGATTCGCGAACCGTCCCGAAACCCGTTGATCCCGGACCCGTTCCGCGTGACTTTATACACCCGCGGCGGGATTATCCGCCGAGAATTCGAATCGCCTCGAATGTCGGGGCAATCGGGGCAGGAGGTTGAGATGGCCGGTATCGTCGATCGGGTAAAAAATATTCTGTTGAGTCCGAAGACGGAGTGGGTGGTGATCGACGGCGAGTCCGGCGACACCAAGGAAGTCTTCACTTATGTCGCGGTCCTCGCCGCAATCCCCGCCATCTTCGGGATCATCGGCGGCGTGCTATTGTTCCCGCGCGCGCTCGGGTTCTTCATCGCCTCCGCGGTGCTCGGCTATCTGCTCGCCTTCGCGATCGTCTATCTCGTCGCCTACATCATCGACGCGCTGGCGCCGACCTTCGGCAGCGAAAAGCACATGCCGAGCGCGCTGAAGCTCACCGCCTACTCGTATACGCCGGCGTGGATTTCCGGAATCTTCAGTATCGTCCCCGGGGTCGGCGGGCTGCTAACGCTGCTCATGAGCCTTTACGGGCTTTATCTCCTGTATCTCGGCATCCCCGTTCTGATGCGGACGCCGCAGGACAAGGCGGTCGGCTATACGGTCGTGATCGTCATCTGCGCGATTCTCGTTTCGATCGTGATCGGAGCTGTCCTCGCGTTTATCGTCGGCGCGCTCGGCCTCGGTATGGGCGTCACGGCTTTCCGCTAAGCGTCACTTCGCAAGCAAGACATCCCGGCACGATGGCGGCAGTTCCGCCATCGTGATCGGGGGTTTGGGTTTCGGTTTCACTTTCGGTTCCACCGGCGGCGGCGGATTG
>CAZFPR010000021.1:1469-4995 GCA_964521045.1 uncultured Hyphomicrobiales bacterium | reverse complement strand
TGCTCGGCCGCACCGACCGCCAGGATCGAAGCCTGCGGCGGATTGATGATCGCGTCGCGGAACCACCAGTCCAGTTCCTTCCCGCAGCCGTCTTCCTTGCCGACGGGAACCTGCGGCTGGCACTCCGGGCTGCCCTTCGGGCAGCGCATCCGCACATGCATGTGATAGTCGTGGCCCCAATAGGCGCGCACCTTCGTTTGCCATGCCTGGCCCGGCGCTTCGCGGCATAGCGCCTTCTTGATCGCGGCATTGACGAAGATGCGTTCGACATCGTCGTCTTCCGCCGCCGCGCGAATGACCTGCACGTGGCCGGGCGTGAATATCTTCGGATCGATGTCGCGGCGATCCGCGCGCACCATCAGTTGCGGCGGGAAGGTTTCGCGCTCTTCCTTCTCTAGCGTGCGCTCCGGCATCGGCGTGAGCCAGATGTCGGCGTCCAGCCCCACCTGATGCGAGGCGTGTCCGGTGAGCATCGGCCCGCCGCGCGGCTGCGCGAGATCGCCGACCAGAATGCCTCTCCAGCCAGCGACCTTCGGCACTTTATTCGCGAAGCGCTCGAGGAAGGCGATCAGGTCCGGGTGCCCCCAGTTGCGGTTTCGCGACAGCCGCATGACCTGCCAGGTCTTGCCGTTCACCGGCAGTGCGATGCCGCCCGCGAGACAGCCCTTCGAATAGAAACCGATCGCGCGGGCGGCGAGCGGTGCCGCCTCTGTCTTGCGGCCGAAAAGTTCCTTCGCGGGCGCGTTCGGCGGAGGGTTCTGCGCGAGCGCGGCAGCAGGGCAGAGCATGGCGAGGACGATGAGGGAGAGGCGGCGCATCATGGGTTAATCCTATCTGAATCGTCCCATGCCGCCAAAAACGGGCTTCTTTCGGTAACATTTGCGCGAAAGGAGCACTGACGTACCGACTGTTGCGCTTCTGCACTTGCGAAAGCCGTTCCCGGGCGGAATAAAAGGCCTCTGGGCTGGAATCGAAATTTACGGGGCTTTTCTATGAAACGTTCGCTTGCCGCCGCCGCTCTCCTTTCGGCGCTTCTGCTCGCGCCCGCGCAGGCGGAAGACCGCAACGCGGTGCTCGCCATGGTGCCGGATGAATCGCCGTCGATCGTGGTGACGATCTCGGTGCCGCGTCAGGAACTGCGGGTCGTCGTGGACGGCGTCGAGATGTATGTGTGGCCGGTATCGACCGCGCGTCAGGGCGCGATCACGCCCGCCGGCACCTTCAAGGCGCAGCTCCTCTCCGCGAACCATTTCTCGCGCCTCTTCAACAACGCGCCGATGCCGTTCGCGATCTTCTATGACGGCCATTACGCGATCCACGGCACCACCGCGGTGTCGATGCTCGGCCGCCCGGCCTCGATGGGCTGCACGCGGCTGCACACCGACAACGCGAAGAAGCTGTTCGAGATGGTGCAGAAGCGCGGCCAGAAGAGCCTTCAGGTCGTGGTCGTGCGCGAAGAGAAGCCCGCCGCGACCGCGTCGCTCACGCGCTGAGTTCCGCGCGCAGGAAAGCGAAACGCCCCGCGAAAGCGGGGCGTTTTGCTTTTGAAGGCGAACAGTCGTTAGGCGCTGCGCTTTCGCGCTTTGGGCTTGCGCTTTCTTGCCGAAGACTTTTTCAGCTTGTTGCGCGCCCGGGTCTTCGCGGCCTTTTTCGCGGAGCGCGACTTCGCGGCCTTGGTGCGCTTTGCGGAAGCAGCACTCCCTTTGCGACCGCCTTTCTTGTAGACCTCTTTATTCTCGGGCTTGCCACGGCCGGAGCCGCTCAGCTCTCCACCGCCATGGATCTTGTTCACGATGGCCCAGGCGCGCGCTTCCGCTTCGTCCTCCGGCATGCCGCGCTTCCTGTAGCTTTCCTCGATGTATCCGGCCTTGCGTTTCTGCTTGTCGGTATAGGCCGACTTGTCGCCGCGGGGCATCTGCATCTCCTTGATGTTCGTCTGGCGCGAACGCGGATCGGACCTCCCGGTTCCGGCCGCATGGAACCATGAATTGGTTCCGCCGTTTTTCCCGCAAGCGGAGGGCAAACCGCATTGAGGAGGATCAAATGGCGACAGCAGCACCGCGCGCAAGGGCCGACACCGCGCACACCAAGCTCACGCACGACCTGATCGAAAGCGACCGAGTCGAAGGCACCAATGTGTACCGCTCGGACGGAACCAAGATCGGATCGATCGAGCGGGTCATGATCGATAAATATTCCGGGCAGGTGGCTTACGCCGTGATGAGCTTCGGCGGCTTCCTCGGCCTCGGCCACGATCATTACCCGGTGCCGTGGGCGAAGCTCGACTACAACCCGAAGCTCGGCGGCTACGAAGTGAATATCTCGGACGCGGAACTGAAGGCCGCGCCGCACTTCGACCCGGGCAAGGAATATTCCTGGGACACCGTGCAGGGGCAGAAAATCTACGGCCACTATGGGGTTCCGACGTATTGGGCGTGAAGCTCACACGCGACAATTCTTGGGTCCTCGCTAGAAAGCGCCCCCACCCTTTATCCCTCCCCCGCAAGCGGGGGAGGGAGGCGAGCGAAGCGAGCGGGTGGGGGTGTTTCACAGGAAACCCCTAGAAACAAAAACGCCCCGCGAAAGCGGGGCGTTCTCAAAATAGTCTCTAAGCGCAACAATACATCGCGCTTGCCGCGAGCGAGAGTATCGTTCACGACACTCTCGTACTTGTCATCAGACTATCCTCTGATACTGTTACAGTTTAGTGGTCTGGGAATGATCGCAATGAAGGTTACAATTAATCGAGAGGAGAAAGAGAAGGGGATTCTTTTTAAGAGTACGATTTTTTCGGTAACGATCGAGGTCGAATTTGACGCTAAGGAAATAAAAATAATCAAAGAGGCGAAACTGGAAGACGAACATCTTTATACATATGACAGGTACAGTCATGGAGATGGCCATGTTTCAGAGTCATGGATAGTGGTGCATAATATTAATGGATTACGCAGAGAGTTTGAAACGCGTGCTGACGCCCATCAATGGGAAGGCATTTTACGGAAAGAAATTTTGCCATCACTTAAGTCACTGATTCAAGGAAGCAAACGTCGCTCCGCTTCCGAAAAATTTTCGTTATAGATTGCGTTGCAAGGTCTTAGCGATTCGCACCGTGCTTCGAGCACATGTAGCCAGTGCCGCGACAGTGGGTGCAAGTTTTTGAAAGCACTCCGCGCCCTGTTCTGCCGCTACCTTCGCACTGCGGGCACTCGTCCATCGGGCGATCACATTTTCCGCATCGCGGATTGCTCATGGGAAATCTCCAAGCGTCGCAATAAATTCAATGGGACTAAAAATTGCGGCCAGTCATTCGTAAGCGTAGGCCGCATTGCTTGGAACAATAAGTTGTACGTTATACCGTACAAGACAGTGGTTCTTACCCATCCACCTTCAGCGCAGCGATAAACGCTTCCTGCGGGATATCGACCTTGCCGTACTGGCGCATTTTCTTTTTGCCCTCTTTCTGCTTGTCGAGGAGCTTGCGCTTGCGGGTGGCGTCGCCGCCGTAGCACTTGGCCGTCACGTCCTT
>CAZFPR010000021.1:0-1459 GCA_964521045.1 uncultured Hyphomicrobiales bacterium | reverse complement strand
GCGGCCTGAATCGGCACCTGGAACATATGCGGCGGGATCAGTTCTTTCAGCTTCTCGCACATCGCGCGGCCGCGCTGTTCGGCGCGCGTGCGGTGCACGAGCATCGCGAGTGCATCGACCGGTTCGTTGTTCACGAGAATGGATAGCCGTACGAGATCGCCGGGGCGGCGGCCGATGATCTTGTAGTCGAACGAGGCGTAGCCCTTCGAGATCGATTTCAGGCGGTCGTAGAAATCGAACACCACTTCGTTGAGCGGAAGCTCGTATTCCAGCATCGCACGCGCGCCGACATAAGCGAGATTCTTCTGGTTGCCGCGGCGGTCCTGACAGAGCTTGATGACGGAGCCCAGATACTCATCGGGCGTGAGAATCGTCGCCGTGATCCAGGGCTCGTGAATTTCCTCGATCTTCATGACATCCGGCATGTCCACCGGATTGTGCAGTTCCATCACCGTGCCGTCGGTCTGACGGATCTCGTAGATCACCGATGGCGCGGTAGCGATGAGTTCAAGGTCGAACTCGCGCGAGAGCCGCTCCTGAATGATTTCGAGATGCAGGAGACCGAGGAAACCGCAGCGGAAGCCGAAGCCGAGCGCGGCGGAGGTTTCCATCTCGAACGAGAAGCTCGCGTCGTTCAGGCGCAGCTTCGACATCGCCGCGCGGAGATTCTCGAACTCCGCGGCATCGACCGGGAACAGTCCGCAGAACACCACCGGCTGCGCCGGACGAAAACCCGGCAGCGCCTGTTCGACCGGCTTCTTGTCGTCGGTGATGGTGTCGCCGACGCGCGTGTCCGCGACTTCTTTAATGGATGCCGTGAAGAAGCCGATCTCGCCGGGTCCGAGTTCGTCGACCTCGACCTTCTTCGGATTGATCACGCCGACACGGTCGAGATCGTAGGCCGCCTTCGCACCCATCATGCGGATGCGCTGGTTCTTCTTCATGGTGCCGTCGATGATGCGCACCAGCACCACGACGCCGAGATAAGCGTCGTACCAAGAGTCGACCAGGAGCGCTTTCAGCGGCGCATTGCGGTCGCCCTTCGGCGCGGGCAGCTTGTGAACGATGGCTTCCAGGACATCCGGCACGCCTTCGCCGGTCTTCGCCGAAATGCCGATCGCGCCGGAAGCGTCGATGCCGATCACTTCCTCGATCTGCGCCTTCACCTTCTCGGGCTCGGCTGCGGGAAGATCGATCTTGTTCAGGACCGGCACGATCTCGTGATTGTTGTCGATGGCCTGATAGACGTTGGCGAGCGTCTGCGCTTCGACGCCTTGCGAAGCGTCCACCACGAGGAGCGAGCCCTCGCAGGCGGCGAGCGAGCGGTTCACCTCATAGGCGAAATCGACATGGCCCGGCGTGTCGATCAGGTTCAGGACATAGTCCTTGCCGTCCTTGGCCTTGTAGTTGAGGCGCACGGTCTGCGCCTTGATGGTGATGCCGCGCTCGCGCTCGATGT
>CAZFPR010000020.1:22441-33792 GCA_964521045.1 uncultured Hyphomicrobiales bacterium | reverse complement strand
TACTTCATCGACGCCGGGCGCGCCGAGCGAACTGGATTCGCGCAACAGCCCGTCATAGATCATGCGCATCATGATCGCGCAGCTGTGCCAGCCTGAGCCGGACAAACCTTTGAGCATCGATCTATTCGCCGCTTCTTCGTCGAGATGCATCGGCTGCGGGTCGAACTCGGTCGCGAACTCGATGATCTCTTCGCGGGTCACCCGCCGAGGGCCGTAGCTGCGGACGCTGCCGACCTCGAAATCCTCGTAACAGATGCGGGCGGTCTTTGCGTCCATCCGAATTCAATACCGGGCTAGTTGGCGAAGCGGAAGTGCATGACGTCGCCGTCCTGCACCACGTAATCCTTGCCTTCGAGCCGTAGCTTGCCGGCATCGCGCGCGCCAGCCTCGCCCTTGCATGCGACGTAGTCTGCGTATGCAATCGTCTCTGCGCGGATGAAGCCCTTCTCGAAATCGGTGTGGATTACGCCGGCCGCCTGCGGCGCCTTCATGCCCTTCACGATGGTCCAGGCGCGGGCTTCCTTCGGGCCGGCGGTGAAATAGGTGATGAGGCCGAGCAATTCGTAGCCCTTGCGGATCAGGCGATCGAGACCGGGCTCGGTGAGCCCTGCTGCGTCCAGAAAGTCCTTCCGCTCTGCGATCGGCAGCATCGCGATTTCGGATTCGATCTTCGCGGAGATCGCGACCGTGACGGCGTTCTCCGATTTCGCCTTGGCTTCGACCTTCTTCGAAAGTTCGTTGCCGGCGGAGGCGGCGGATTCCTCGACGTTGCAGGCGTAGAGCACCGGTTTTGCGGTGATCAGTTGCAGCGCCTTGAAGGCCTCTTCCTCTTCGTCCTTGCGCTCGACGGTGCGCGCGGGTTTGCCGTTCGAAAGCACGGCAATCGCGCGCTTCACGAGATCGAGTTGCGCGATCGCTTCCTTATCCTGACCGCGTGCCTTCTTGGTGAGGTTGTCCACGCGCTTCTCGAGGCTGTCGAGGTCGGCCAGCATCAGTTCGGTCTCGACCGTCTCCGCATCGCGCAAAGGATCGATGCCGCCTTCGACATGGGTGATGTCGCTGTCTTCGAAGCAGCGCAGCACATGCACGATGGCATCGACCTCGCGGATGTGGCCGAGGAACTGGTTGCCGAGGCCTTCGCCTTTCGAGGCGCCGCGCACGAGGCCGGCGATGTCGACGAAGTTGATCTTGGTCGGCACGATCTCGGCGGAGCCCGCGATCTTCGCAAGTGCGTCGATACGCGGATCGGGTACGGCGACCTCGCCGACATTCGGCTCGATGGTGCAGAACGGATAGTTCGCAGCCTGTGCCGCGGCGGTCTGCGTCAGCGCGTTGAAGAGGGTCGACTTGCCAACATTCGGCAGGCCGACGATTCCGCATTTGAATCCCATGATCGAACTTCTTGCCTAGCTGGATTTGAGGACGCCGCTCTTTTCGAGCGCGAGGTGTACGCGATTCTGGAAGTCTTCGAGCTTGCGCTTCACGAGGTATTCCGCCGCATCCGAGATCGCCTCGCACATGGTCTCTACCCAAGGCTGCTCGGCCTTGGCGAAATCCGACAAGACCCAGCGCGAGACGAGATTGCGGTCGCCGGGGTGGCCGATGCCGATGCGGACGCGCATATAGTCGTTGCCGCAATGCTGGGTGATCGAGCGCAGCCCGTTCTGTCCGGCATTGCCGCCGCCGAGCTTGGCGCGCATTTTTGCGGGCGGCAGGTCGATTTCGTCATGAAACACCACGACGTCGCCGAGCGCGATCTTGAAAAACTTCTGCGCCGCGCCGACCGCGAGGCCGGAGTCGTTCATGTAGGTTTCGGGTTTCAGCAGCAAAACTTTCTCGCCCGCGATTTCGCCTTCGGCGGATTGTCCCTGAAAGCGTTTCCGCCAGGGCGAGAAGCGATGTTTGTAGTGGATTGCGTCGGCGGCCATGAAGCCGACGTTGTGCCGGTTGCGGCGGTATTGCGCGCCCGGATTGCCCAGTCCCGCGAATAAGAACATCGAACGGTCTCCGCGGGGACCGGCGGGCGGGCGCGAAAGCGCGCCCGCCTCGTCGCGTTACTTCTTGTCGCCGCCTTCCGACTTTGCGCCGGCAGCAGGAGCTGCAGCGCCAGCGGCGGGAGCAGCACCTTCGGCAGCAGCCGGAGCGGCAGCGGCAGCCTCCGCAGCTGCAGCGTCGGCCTTCGCCTTCTGCGCGGCGGCGGCCATTTCTTCGAGGTAGCCCGAGGACGGCACGATGGTCGCGATCGTGAAGTCGCGATCGCGGATCACCGGCTTCACGCCCTCCGGCAGTTTCACTGCCGAGATGTGGAGCGAGTCGTTGATCTCGAGACCGGCGAGGTCGGCCGTGATCGATTCCGGGATGCTCTCGGCCGGCGCATGGAATTCGACGGTGTGGCGCACGACGTTCAGCGTGCCGCCGCGCTTGATGCCGGGCGACTGGTCCTGGTTGATGAAGTGCACCGGCACGGCGACCTTGATGATCGAGCCTTTGCCGAGGCGCTGGAAATCGACGTGGATCGGCAGATCCTTCAGCGGATCGAGCTGGAAGTCGCGCGGGATGACGCGCGTCTTCTGGCCGTCGATGTCGAGATCGAAAACGGTAGTCAGGAAGCGGCCGGCGTAGATGCTGCGGCCGAGTTCGGTCGAGTCGACCGAGATCGAGGCGGCCGGCTGGTTCTCGCCATAGACGGTTCCGGGGATCCGTCCTGCGCGTCGCTCGGCCCGGGCAGCGCCCTTGCCTGCATTCGCGCGTTTCACGGCCTTCAATTCCTTCGCGGCAGCCATCGTTCTATTCCTCGTCAAGTCTTTGATCGGACAGCAAAAAATCGCTAGTCCGGTGGCGCACCGGCGTCACGCGACAGCGCAAGCCTGTTGGGTTCGAGCGGGCTTATACCGGCAAGCCTTGGCAGGCGCAACGAGGCTTTCGGGTCGCCCCGGGGCGGTCAGAATTTGCGGTTTATGCCCGCCTTCAGGCCGTGATTGCCCACGGGTTCCGGGGTCGCCGGCTGGAACGGGGACGAGCGCTCGGCGGAGAGGAAACCTTCGGTCTGGGTCCCGAACACGTGCCGGTATTCGATCCGGGTTTTGGCATCGCCGAGCGGATTGACCTCGAAGCCGGTGCCGATCTTTCCGTCCACGAGCGACGGCGGCAGCTTGTAATAGGTGCCGCCGAGAAAGTTGTTGCTCAGCGCAAGTGTGCCGTCCGGGTTGGCGGCGATGCTGCGCCGTGTGCCGCCGTAGAATTCCCACGCATGCAAGCCGTAGGCGACGCGGCCGTCGATGTGGCCGGTGCCGCCGGAAGGCGAGAAGGCGTTGGGGTTGAGTTCGGGAAGTTCGACCGGATTGGTCGTTGCATTTTTTTCGGAAACGCGGGTGGAGACATTCGAGCGCCCGTTGCCGATGTCCCACTTGTAGGCGGTCGGCAATTTTTTCGATGGCTCCTCGATTACGCCATAGCCCGGGTAGCGTTTCTGGTTCTTCGCGAGCGTATCGAGCGGTACGCCCTCCGTCCCCGGTACGCCTTCGAGCCAGAGTTCCGCGGAGAACGGCGTGGTCCATGCTTCCGGAGCCGGGGAAGAACCCGCTTCCGGCGCGGACTGGTTCGTTTCGCTGAGCGTCTTGTCGATCAGGCCGCGCAGATCGGCAGAATCCTGCGACTGCGCCGGAGGCGGCAGATCGCTCTGTTCGACCGGGCCCGCAAGCGCGGTTCCCGCCAGCAGGATCGAAAAAATGATAGCCGCGTATTCGCGCTTCATAGGGCTCTCCCTATGCGACGTGTGCCGCAGTTTCGTGTGTGACTTTGTTGTTACGCTCCAATCATGGAAGCGATGTGGCAGCAAAACACGAATTCGTTAACGGAAATTCGCGGCAGCTATGCGCCGAAATCCTGCGCGGATTGCCGCAATCAGTCGAAGAGGCTGGAGACGCTCTCTTCGTGCGCAGTTCTGCCGATCGCTTCGCCCATCAAAGTGGCAATAGACAGCACGCGGATGTTGCGCGCGACGCGCACCGCCTCGGTCGGCTGGATCGTGTCGGTGATCACGAGTTCCTTGAGCTTGGACGCGGTGATGCGCGCCACGGCTCCGCCGGAGAGAACGCCGTGCGTGATGTAGGCGGAGACCGAAGTTGCGCCTTTTTCGAGCAGCGCTTCGGCGGCGTTCACCAGTGTGCCGCCGGAGTCGACGATGTCGTCGATCAGCACGCAATCGCGGCCTTCGACGTCGCCGATCAAGTTCATCACTTCGGATTCGTTCGCGCGTTCGCGGCGCTTGTCGATGATCGCAAGCGGCGTATCGATGCGCTTGGCGAGGCTGCGTGCGCGAACGACGCCGCCCACGTCCGGCGAGACCACCGTCATTTTTCCGAGTTCGTAGCGCTCCTTCACGTCGCGCACCATGACCGGCGAGGCGTAGAGATTGTCGACCGGGATGTCGAAGAAGCCCTGAATCTGTCCGGCGTGCAGATCGACGGTCATCACGCGGTCGGCGCCGGCGCGGGTGATGAGGTTGGCCACCAGTTTGGCGGAGATCGGCGTGCGGGGTCCGGGCTTACGATCCTGCCGCGCATAGCCGAAATAGGGAATGACCGCCGTGATGCGGCGCGCGGACGAGCGGCGCAGCGCATCGGTCAGGATCAGGAGTTCCATCAGGTGGTCGTTCGCGGGGAACGAGGTCGATTGCAGGACGAACACGTCCTGGCCGCGCACGTTCTCCTCGATCTCGACGAAGATCTCCATGTCGGCGAAGCGCCGCACGGTGGCCTTGGTCATCGGCGTTTCGAGATAGGAGGCGATGGTTTCCGCGAGCGCACGGTTCGAGTTGCCGGCGACGAGCTTGATGCTTCCGTTATTCTTGCTCTGCCGCCCCGACATGCACGCCATCCAATCGCGCCTTCTGGCGCCAACACCGATGTCCAAAGTCACTAGCCGCCACGGCCAACCCTGTAAATACGGGGGCAAAGTCCGTCCCCTGACTCGGCTTTTCGGTCAGGTGGCGAGCGCGATTGCCGCAATCTGGCGGCCATAGTCGGGCTCGCCGCGGTGGGTGGTGCGGCGGTAGGAGTAAAAGCGCTGCTCATCCGAATAAGTGTCGAGGCCCAGGTCGTCGATATGACCGACTCGCGCGTTCTCGAGCCGCAAGCGGATCAGCCCGGCGAGATCGAACATGGCGTGGCCCGGCTTCGCGGAAGGCGCGAAGAAGCGCGCATAGGCCGGCTCCGCATCCTTGAACCGGGCGACGAATTCGGGGCCGACCTCATAGCTCTCTTGCCGGATCAGCGGGCCGATCGCGGCGACGATGTTTTCGCGCTTCGAACCGAGTTCCGTCATTTTCGCGACGGTCGCTTCCGCGATGCCGCCGAGCGCGCCTTTCCAGCCCGCATGGGCTGCGGCGACGATGCCCGCTTCCGCGTCCGCAAACAGGAGTGGTCCGCAATCCGCGGCCGACGCGCCGACTGCAAGTCCTGCCGTGCGCGTGACGATGCCGTCGGCGCGCGCGGCATCTTCGCGGCTCCAGGCCTTGCCTGCGACGACCACATCGGCGGAGTGGATCTGGTAGCAGGTGATGAGGTGCGAAGCGCCGAGCGCTTCGCTCATGCGGCGGCGATTTTCGGAGACATGCGCGAAATCGTCGCTCGAGCCGATGCCGCCGTTCAGCGACGCATAGATTCCTTCCGAGACGCCGCCTTCGCGCGTGAAGAAGGCGTGGCTGATGCCGGGGAGTTTGGCGAGGGCAGGAGACTCAACTTTCATCGCTCAACCCTTGCCGCTCACTTTCGCGCCGTCAAATCCCGGCAGCGGCGGCAAATCCTTATGCGCAAAGGCGAGCGCCTTGAAGAGTTCGCCCATGCCCGGCGCGGGGCCGGTCAGGCGCTCCAGAGAGATCGTGATTTCCGCCCGCATTTCGTCTTTCGCGTTTCGCCGCAGCATTTCCGCGCGGGCTTCGATGCCGAGTTGCTTCAGGAAATCGCGTTGCGTAACCGGCCCGATCGCACGGACGGCGCCGCGAGCGAGTGCCGCGAGTGCTTCAAAATCGACATGCGACGTGAGGTCGATTTCGCCGAGCGCTTCCAGCGGCTCGGCGTAATCCTGCCCGCTCACCGCCTGCAAGGTATCGCCGAAACCGGATTCGGCATGGCCGTAATCGACGAACAGCGCAGCGCCACCGTTACGTTCGATGCGCGAGATAATCTCCGCAACCGGCGCGAGATCGCGGCGCTCGAACACGGCGCCGTTCGGTGCGGGTGTCAGGCGCTGCGGCAGACGCTTCTCGAAATCCGGCAGAAGCGACGGATCGAGACCGAAGGCAAAGCCGCCATCGGCGCCGAGCCCGATCTTTCGTTCGTGCCAGCGGTCTGCCTTCTTCTCGAATTGATCGATCGGGAGCGCATCGACGAACTCGTTGCCGATCGCGATCAGCGGCGCTTCAGGCAGCGTCTTCGCGTCGCCGTGCCACGTAATCGAGGAAACGACACCGTGCAGGTTCTCGCGCTGGCGCTCCTGCAAGACAGGGCTCGTCTCGACGAGGTGGAGCTCCACGGCGTCGAGAAAGCCCGGCATGACTTTCGCTGCGCGCAGCGCGTCTTTCATCAACGTGCCGCGGCCGGGGCCTGCTTCGAGGAGCGCGAACCGCGAAGGCGAGCCCATCAGCCGCCAGACTTCCGCGCACCACAGTCCGACCAGTTCGCCGAACATCTGCGAGATTTCCGGTGCGGTGGTGAAGTCGCCGCCCGCGCCGAAAGGATCGCGCGTTGTGTAGTAGCCGTATTCGGGATGGGCGAGGCAGAGCGCCATGTAGCGCGAGACCGCGATCGGACCCTGGGTTTCGATCAGGGTGCGAATTTCGCGCTCAAGGTTGTTCATCTCATTCCCTCATGCGCGGGCTCGACCCGAGCATCCAGAGAGGAGTGCGTTGCCCTGGATGGCCGGATCAAGTCCGGCCATGAGGGGCAGAAAATTTTATCGGCGGCTTGCGAGAAGCGATCCAGATCGCGCCGAAGCCGACGGCCAGCATGGGAATGGAGAGCAGCATACCCATCGTCAGTCCGCCGGTGAGGTAGCCGATATGCGCGTCTGGTTCGCGGAAAAACTCCGAGACGATGCGCGCGATGCCGTAGCCGCCGACGAACATGCCGCCGATCGCGCCGGGATAGCGCAGCGCGCCTTTGCGCCACATGACGACGAGGATCGCGAACAGCACGATGCCTTCGAGCGCGCCTTCGTAGAGTTGGCTCGCATGACGGGGCAGGGGGCCGCCGTTCGGGAACACGAAAGCCCAGGGCACGTCGGTGACGCGGCCCCAGAGTTCGCTGTTGATGAAGTTCGCGATACGCCCGAGGAAGAGGCCGATCGGCGTCACGATGGCGGCGACGTCCAGCATCGAGAGCATCGGGATGCCGCGCGAGCGCGCGAACAGCAGAAGCGCCAGGATCGTACCGAGGAAGCCGCCATGGAACGACATGCCGCCGCGCCAGAGCACGAGAATCTCCGCGGGGTGCGCGGCGTAATAGGCGGGATTGTAGAACAGCACGTAGCCGACCCTGCCGCCGAGCACGACGCCGAGTGCGGCCCAGACGATCAGGTCGTCGATGTCTTCGGGCGTCATCGGCGAGACGCCGCCCCAGTATTCTTTCGCTGCGGCGACCCGCCGCGCCATCCACCAGGCGCCGATCAGCCCGCCGACATAGGCCAGCGCGTACCAGCGGATCGCAAAGGGGCCGACCGAGATCAGCACCGGGTCGATCATGGGAAACGGGAGTGCAAGCAACGGCATGGGCCTGCGTGAATCCTCTCTCGTTTGAGCGAAGTCAAGGACCCGGCTTGCGCGGGCCATATTCAATACCCATTGTAGGAGCGAGGCCGCCGGTTGCGGCCTTTGAGGAGCGTTGCCATGACCCAGACCACGAACCGCATTTTCGACGAGTTCGCGCGGCTTGCGAACGACGCAGCCGGTGTCGCGAGCGGTGTCCGCCGCGAGGTCGAAACCATGGTCCGCTCGCAGGCCGAGCGCATTCTGCGCGGCATGGATGTCGTGACCCGCGAGGAGCACGAGGCGGTCAAGGAAATGGCCGCCAAAGCGCGCGACGACAGCGAGAAGCTCGCCCATCGCGTGGCCGAGCTGGAGCAGCTTCTGAAAAAGCGCGACGAGTCGATCTGACAGTTCTCCACCGGTAATTGCGGGAGATACGGCCCGCGGCTGTGGGAAGTCGTCCGCCTGCCATTGATGGCGGGGGCGAATTCGATTCTTCTGACACAACTGATTTGCGATTCATTTCGGCGAATCAGCAGGTTGCGGCGGTAGTTCAAACGGGGAGCACGACGCGGCTTCGGTGCCTTGGCCGGAGCGTGCTGAAGGATTCTCGTTCGGCTGCACGGCCCGAAGAAAGAAGGAATGCGGCATGTCACTGGCTGAATTCGATAGAGGTCCGGGCGGGAATCCCGTCGACCTGGTCGAGCGGCTGGCCGCGATCAACGACTGGTCGTTCGAGCGCGCGAACGAGTCCGAAATCACGCTTTCCATCAAGGGCCGCCACACCAACTACAATGTTTCGTTCCAGTGGATGGACGAACTGGAGGCGCTGCACACCGCCTGCGCCTTCGACCTGAAGGTGCCGGAAGCCAAGCGCAACGAGATCTACCGGCTGCTCGCCATGGTCAACGAGCAACTCTGGCTCGGCCATTTCGACCTCTGGTCGGAAGAGGGGCTCGTCATGTATCGCGACGGGCTGGTACTCTCCGGCGGAGCGGAGGCAAGCGGCCGGCAATGCGAAGCATTATTGGAAAATGCCGTCAGTGCGGCGGAGCGCTACTATCCCGCCTTCCAGTTCGTGATCTGGGCGGGCAAGACCGCGCGCGAGGCGATGGACGCCACGCTATTCGAGACCGCCGGCGAGGCGTAACGCCATGAGCGCGCTCTCCGCGCTTAAAGGCACGGTCATGCTCGCGGGTGCGGGCAAGATGGGTGGTGCGCTTCTCGAAGGCTGGCTGAAGGCGGGCTTGCCTGTTTCGCAGGTGGCGGTGCGCGATCCCGGCCCGCCGCCGGAAATTCTGTCGCTGCTTTCCGCGAACAAAATTCCGCTCAACGAGAATCCGAAAGGCGAAGTCGCGGCGCTTATCCTCGCGGTGAAGCCGCAGGTCGCGCCGGACGTGCTGCCTGCGCTCTCGCCATTCGCGGGAGCCGGTTCCGTCGTCATTTCCGTGATGGCGGGGCGTACGATTTCGTTTCTCGAGCAATCCTTTCCCGCTTCCGCGATCATTCGCACGATTCCGAATACGCCGGCCGCGATCGGCCGCGGCATCACCGTCGCTGTGCCGAACAAGCGCGCCGATGCGAAATCGCGTGCGCTGACCGACGCGCTCCTGCGCTCGACCGGCCCGGTGGAATGGATCGAGGATGAGGGGCTTATGGATGCCGCAACCGCCGTGTCCGGCTCCGGCCCGGCCTATGTGTTTCTGCTCGCCGAGACGCTGGCGCGGGCGGGCGAGAAGGCGGGGCTGCCGAAAGAACTCGCGGCGAAACTCGCGCGCGAAACTGTCGCGGGTGCTGGCGAGTTGCTTTATCGCTCCGATCTTCCGGCCTCGAAGCTGCGCGAGAATGTGACCTCGCCGAACGGCACCACCGCCGCCGCGCTGAAAATTTTGATGGGCGATGCCGGCGTCGATAAGCTGTTCGAAGAGGCCGTCGCGGCTGCGACGAAGCGCGGCAAGGAACTGGCGGGGTAATCCAGCGCCGTCGTCCCGGCCAAGTGAGGCGAAACCGAACGCGAGCCGGGACCCATAACCCCTGTCTATCGATTCTCGAACACCGTGGTTATGGGTCCCCGCTTTCGCGGGGACGACATAGAGAACCACGCCTTCCCATCGCCACACGTCCTCCCTAGACTGAACCCTCACGTATTTCCGGCGTTATTCGGCTTTGGAGAATTGTCATGGCTGACGCACAGGCACGCGAAAAAATCCTCGGCGCGTTTCTCACGCTGCTTGCCGAGAAGCGCTTCGAGCGCATTGAGCTTTCCGAAGTCGCGCAACTCGCGAATGTTTCGCTCGCCGACCTGCGCGGCGAATTCGGCTCGACCTTCGACATGGTCGCGGCCTTCCTGCGCGAGACCGACAAGAAGGTGCTCTCCGGCGGCGAGCCCTCGAAGCTCGATCCCGAACTTGCGGATCAGTCCGCGCGAGACCGTCTCTTCGAAGTGCTGATGCGCCGCTTCGAGGCGCTTTCTCCTTATCGCGAGGCGATCCGTTCGCTCTATCGTTCGGCGCGGACCAATCCGCAGCTTGCGATGGGGCTGAATAAACTGGCGGTGCGCTCGCAACAGTGGATGCTATCGTCGGCGGGTATCGGCTCGTCCGGTATCGTCGGCGGCATGCGGGCACAGGCGCTTGCGGGGTTCTTCGCAAAAGCCACCCAGACCTGGCTCGACGACGAGGATCCGGGGCTCGCGCGCACCATGGCGGCACTCGACCGGCAGCTTGCGACCGCTGAGCGGCTCGCGGGCTTCGCGCGCGAGATGTGCCGTTTCGTGCCGCGTTGCGCGCCGCGCCGTTCACGCCGCGACGAAGCGTTTCCGGAAGATCCGAACGCGCCGGTCGTGGCTTAAATTTCGATTGGGGGCTGCAATGAAGAACGACGCGAAAGCGCCGGTGATTTCGTTCGACGATTTTCTGAAAGTCGATATCCGGATCGGCACGATTATCGAGGCGGAGCCGTTTCCCGAAGCGAAGAAGCCCGCGATCAAGATGAAGATCGATTTCGGTCCCGAAATCGGGATCAAGAAGTCATCCGCGCAGATCACGAAATACTACAAGCCGGAGCAGCTTCCCGGTAAGCGCGTGGCCGCGGTGGTGAATTTTCCGCCGCGCCAGATCGGGCCGGTCATGTCGGAAGTGCTGACGCTCGGTTTTCCGGACGATGAGGGCGCGGTCGTTTTGTTTTCGCCCGATCATGCGGTGAGAAACGGGGCAAGGTTGTTTTGACTTCCTTCTCCCCGCACGCGGGGAGCAGGAAGTCGTCAAGCCGGAATCCGCACCGTCGCGCGCAGGCCGCCGAGCGGGCTTTCGCTCAGGAAAATATCGCCGCCATGCGCAATCGCGATATCGCGCGCGATGGAGAGGCCCAGCCCGCTGTTGCCCTCGTTCTGGTTGCGCGAAGCGTCGAGCCGCAGGAACGGGCGGAAAACTTCCTCGCGTTTGTCGGCGGGAATGCCGGGCCCGTCGTCCTCGACCGAGATTTCCAGCCAGCGCGGTTCGCGCTTTCCCGAGAGCGCGATGGTCTTGCCGTAGCGGATCGCGTTCGCGACGAGATTGGCGATGCAACGCTGTAGCGCTTCCTTCCGCACCTGCACGATCGGGGGGCC
>CAZFPR010000020.1:0-22431 GCA_964521045.1 uncultured Hyphomicrobiales bacterium | reverse complement strand
GCGAAACTCGCGCTGGCCTTGCGGCCCTGCCGCTCCGCATGCGCGGCGAGGTCCTTGAGCATCTCCGAAATGTCAGCCATGCGCGGACCTTCGCCCGACTCGCCGCGCGCGAAGGAAAGATAGGCCTCAAGCATGTTCTGGAGTTCATCGACGTCGCGGCGCATGGCCTCGGCTTCCGGTCCTTCCGGCAGGAAGGCGAGTTCGAGCTTGAAGCGGGTCAGCACCGTGCGCATGTCGTGCGAGACGCCGGCAAGCATCGTGGTGCGCTGCTCGATCTGGCGCTCGATGCGCCGTTTCATCTCGAGAAACGCCGCCGCCGCGCGCCGGACTTCGCTCGCCCCGCGTGGCCGGAAGTTTGCGATTTCGCGGCCCTTGCCGAACGATTCCGCGGCCTCGGCAAGTTGCAGGATCGGCTTGATCTGGTTCCTGAGGAACAGGATCGAGATCGCGATCAGCACCAGCGAGGTGCCGAACATCCACATGATGAAGATGTGTGAGTTCGACGCATAAGCGTGGTTGCGCGGCGCGAAGACGCGGAAGACGTTCTTTTCCAGCTTGATGCGGATTTCGATCACGTTCGAATTGCCGACCGTGTCGATCCAGAACGGCCGCTGCACCAGCGTTCCGATCTCGCGCGAGAGTGCGCTGTCGAGCGGCGAGAAGAAGGGTTTCGGTCCCGGCGGCGGCAGGTCGGTATCCGGCAGCAATTCGACCGAAAGCCCGAGCCGGTCGGTGGCCATCTTGCGCAGAAACGCCGCTTCCGTGTCCTGTGGATATTTTTCGTAGACGTCGATCAGCGCGGCGATGTCGCGCGAGACGGCGGCGGAGAGGCGTTGTGTCACGATATTCCAGTGCCGTTCCATGAACACGAACATCAGCACGGATTGCAGAAGCACGATCGGCGTCAGCAGGATCAGGAGCGTGCGCGCGTAGAGGCCTTTCGGCAGGCGCGCGTTCATGAAATTGCCGAAGCGGTCGTAGGCGTCACCGATCCGGCTGAAGAGCGATTTGATCCCGCGGATGCCTGCGTCGATCGAGGTCACGGCGTTACCAGGAGCCTGTAGCCTACGCCGCGCACGGTGCGCAGATAGACCGGGTCGGCCGGGTCTTTCTCGATCTTGCGGCGCAGGCGGTTGATCTGCACGTCCACCGCGCGGTCGGAGGCGTCGCCGCCGGGGGCGACGAGGTCCTGCCGGGGAACGGTGTCGCCCGCGCGAAGCGACAATACGCGGAGCATGTCGCATTCGCGGTCGGTAATGCGTACCGCTTCGCCGTTCTTCGTGAGATCGCCGCGCTCCAGATGGAATTCGAACTCGCCGAAACGCACGTTTTCGACCGCGGGCACGGCGGGCGTGGCCGCGCGGCGCAGCACGCTGTTGATGCGAAGAAGCAGTTCGCGGGGATCAAAGGGCTTCGGCAGGTAGTCGTCCACGCCGGCCTCGAGGCCCGCGATGCGGTCGGAGGTTTCCGCCCGCGCGGTCAGCATCAGGATCGGCACATCGGAATTCTGGCGGATCGATTTCGCAAGTTCGAGCCCGGTCTCGCCGGGCATCATCACGTCGAGAACGAGCATATCGAAAGCCATGCCGCCCATCTTCACGCGCGCGTCGGCAGCGTCCGACGCCGTGGTGACGCGGTAGGCGTGGTCGGCGAGGTAGCGCGATAGCAGTTCGCGGATGCGCTGGTCGTCATCCACGACGAGAAGATGCGGGGCGTCGTCGGAGGGCGGCTTCAGCGGTTTGTTCATCGTGCCGCTCACTTCTTGGCGTTGGCGCGGGCGATCAGCCGTTCGACTTCGGCGCGCTGCTCCGGATCGATCATGGAAGCGAGAAACTTGCGCGCTTCGAGGCGCGCGCCGGGGCCGCATTCGTTGAGCGCACGGGCAAAGCGCCGGGTCTGCAAGGTCACCAACTGACGCGCGAGGTCTTCTCCCTTCGGCGCAACATAGAGCAGGCGCTCGCGGCGGTCGGTGTCGCCGGCCTTCTGCACGATGTAGCCGTTGTCGATCAGCTCGCGGAGCACGCGGCCGAGGCTCTGCTTCGTGATCTTCAGCACCGCCAGAAGATCCGCGACCCGCATGCCCGGATGCCGGTTCACGAAATGCACGACCCTGTGGTGCGCGCGGCCGAAGCCCAGGCCCGCGAGCAGTTCGTCGGCGTCGCCCACGAAATCGCGATAGGCGAAAAACAGAAGCTCGATCAGCTCGACCGCGGGGATTCCCTCATTGCCTTGAGAATCCTCGGCTTTTCCGGAGCCTTTCGGGCTAACAGGGAGCGTTGAGACGTTTACGTCAGCCATATTGACTTATTTTCGGTTGATTGTTACCGAGAGGGCCGTTTTTGCGAAAGGATCGTACCGAAAGGCCCACCGGCCACGTTACGAACATTGCGCAAGACGGAGAGAACCGCTCTCATTGGCCGAAACATAACGGGTGTCGGTCAGCGAGGCAAAAGCCCGAGAAGACAGAGCCGAAACGGCTTACCCGAGTGAGGAGCAGCGCCATGGCCGGAGAACCCTTCGATAAACGTCCCGGAAAGATCTGGTACGACGGTCAGCTCGTGCCGTGGGAGAATGCGAACCTGCATGTGCTGTCGCACGGCCTGCACTACGCGAGCTGCGTGTTCGAAGGCGAACGCGCCTATGGCGGCGAAATCTTCAAATGCACCGAGCACTCCGAGCGGCTGAAGAAGTCGGCCGAGATGCTCGACTTCGAAATTCCCTATTCGGTCGCGCAGATCGACGAAGCCAAGAAGCTCGTGCTCGCGACCAACGGCCAGAAGGACGCCTATGTGCGCCCGGTCGCGTGGCGCGGCTCCGAGATGATGGGCGTCTCGGCGCAGCAGAACAAAATCCATCTCGCGATCGCGACCTGGGAGTGGCCGAGCTATTTCGACCCGGCGCAGAAGATGAAGGGCATCCGCCTCGACGTCGCCGAGTATCGCCGCCCGGACCCGAAGACGATTCCCTGCAAGGCGAAGGCGGCGGGCCTCTACATGATCTGCACGATCTCGAAGCATCAGGCCGAGCGCAAAGGCTATGCCGACGCGATGATGTACGACTATCGCGGCTTCGTCGCGGAGTGCACCGGCGCGAACATGTTCTTCATGCAGGACGGCAAGATTCACACGCCGCTGCCGGACTGCTTCCTCGACGGCATCACGCGCCGCACGGTGATCGATCTCGCCAAGCGCCGCGGCTATGAGGTCATCGAGCGCCACATCAAGCCGGAAGAACTCTCCGGCTTCACCGAGTGCTTCATCACGGGAACTGCGGCGGAAGTGACGCCGGTCTCGGAAATCGGCCAGTGGAAGTTCACCCCGGCCAAGATCACGCAGACGTTGATGGATGACTATTCCGCAGCGGTGCAGCCGAAGCAGGCGGCGGCGTAAGTCTTACCTTCGTCATCCCGGCCGAGCGAAGCGAGAGCCGGGATCGTTCTTTGCGAATTTCATACGGTCCCGGATATTTCGCTTCGCGAAATTCCGGGACGACGTTTTTCGGAGAATTTATTTCCAGCGCGCGGCGGCGCGGTCGTCCTTCTCGTTCGCATCGACCCAGGCTTCCTTGCCGCCGCCTTCGGTGCGCTTCCAGAACGGCGCGCTGGTCTTCAGATAATCCATGATGAATTCGGCGGCCTGAAACGCGGCTTCGCGGCGCGCGCTTGCGGTCGCGACGAAGACGATCACTTCTCCGGGTTCGATGCGTCCCACGCGATGCACGACGCGCGCAGCAAGCAAGGGCCAGCGCTTTTGCGCTTCCTCTACGTGGCTTCCGATTTCCTGCTCGGCCATGCCGGGATAATGTTCGAGAAAGAGCGCGGAAATCTTGTCGCCCTTCTCGTCGGCGCGGCAGATGCCGGAGAAAGTCACGACTGCGCCAATGTTGCCGCCGGTTTCGGAGACAGCTTTTGTCTCAGTGTTGGTGTCAATCGGGTCGAGCGTGATGCGAACGGTTTCGCCGCTCATCGGATCAGCCGCCCGTCATCGGCGGGAAGAAGGCGATCTCGTTCGCGCCTGCGATTTTCGCTTCCGCGCGCACATGGGTCTTGTCGATGGCGGCGCGGATCACCTTCGGATTGTCGAAGGCATATTCGTATTCCTCGCCGCGCGTCTTCAGCCATTCCATCAACTCGCCGACGGTCTGCACCGAGGACGGAATCTCGACATCTTCCTCGGTCTTGTCGAGGCGCTCGCGCAGCCATGCGAAGTACATGATTTTCAACTTCTCTACTCCACCAGATGCTTGGAGCCGGCGCGGAAATAGTCGTAACCGGTGTAGAGCGTGAGGACCGCCGAAATCCAGAGCAGCAACAGCCCGATCAGCGACGTGTAGGGCAGGACGAGATCGCCGGCTTCGCCCGCGATCAGGAAGCCGACCGCGACAAGCTGCATTCCGGTTTTCCACTTCGCGAGATTGGTGACCGGGACGCTGACGCGCAACTCGGCGAGATATTCGCGCAGGCCCGAGACCAGAATTTCGCGGCAGAGAATGATGATCGCGGCCCACAAGGCCCAGCCGCGAATGGTGCCGTCGGCGGCGAGCATCAGGAGGCACGAGGACACCAGAAGTTTGTCCGCGATGGGATCGAGCATGCGGCCGAGCTTCGAGAACTGCGCGTAGGTGCGAGCGACCCAGCCGTCGAGCCAGTCGGTGACTGCGGCGGCGATATAGATCGCAAGCGCCAGCCAGCGGAGCCACAGGCCGCCTTCGAGCACTGCGATTCCGAACAGGCAGGCGGCGACGGCCGGGACCGCCGCGATCCGGCCGTAGGTCAAAAGGTTCGCAAGGCTCCAGGCGGTGCCGCCTTTCCCGCGCGAAGTCTTCGCTGCCGCCGGCTTGGTCTGATTCACCGAAGTTTCCATCGATAGAGAGCAACACTCCGTGCCGGTCGCGTCAATGCGGCATGGCGGGAGGCAGATGCTACTGGTGGCACGTACTAGCCGCCTGCATGGAAAAAATCATAGACCGCCTTTGCGAGCCGCGCGTCGATCCCGGGCACGCTTTCCAGATCGGCAAGCGAGGCCTGTTCGATCGCCTGCAAGGTTCCGAAGTGGTGCAGAAGCGCGCGTTTGCGCGAGGGGCCCACGCCCGGAATTTCCTGTAGACCGCCTTTGCCGATGTTGCTGCTCCGGCGCGCGCGATGCGAGCCGATCGCGAAGCGGTGCGCCTCGTCGCGCAGCCGCTCCACGAAATAGAGTACCGGATCGCGCGGCGGCAGGCGGAACGGCTCGCGCCCAGCGATATGGAAAAGCTCGCGGCCCGCGTCGCGATCCAAGCCCTTGGCGACCGCGAGCAGCGGCACCTCGCCGACGCCGATCTCCGCCATGACTTCGCGTGCGGCGTTCAGCTGCGGCAGGCCGCCGTCGACGATCACGAGATCCGGCCAGGGGGTTTCGCCTGCTGTTTCTCCTGCGGGTTCTATCGCCGTCTCTGTTCCTGCGGCGTCCGGCCCGTTGCGCGGGCTTTCTTCGAGGAGCCGCTTGAAGCGGCGTCTCAGCACTTCGCGCATCATGCCGGTGTCGTCGCCTGCCTTGGTGTCCGGCGACTTGATGTTGAACTTGCGATACTGGTTCTTGGCGAAGCCCTCGGGACCCGCGACGATCATCGCGCCCACCGCGTTCGTGCCCATGATGTGGCTGTTGTCGTAGACCTCGATGCGCTTCGGCGTTGCCGGTAGCCCGAAGGTTTCGGCGAGGCTTTTCAGAAGCCTCAGCTGAGACGAAGATTCCGCGAGCCTGCGCTCCAGCGCCTCGCGCGCATTCTGCAACGCGTGGGCGACGAGTTCGGATTTCTCGCCACGCTGCGGCACCGAGATCTCGATGCGCCGCCCCGCTTTCTCCGAAAGCGCTTCGACCAGGAGGTCGTATTCGTCCGGCTTGTGCGAGAGCAGGATCAGTTTCGGGATCGCCTTGTCGGCATAGAACTGCGCGAGGAACGGCCCCAGAATTTCCTCGATGCCGAGCGACTTGTCGGCGCGCGGAAAATTCGCGCGGTTGCCCCAGTTCTGGAAGCCGCGCACGAAGAAACTCTGCACGCAGGTAATGCCGCCATGCTGATAGGCGGCAAAGACGTCCGCTTCTTCCATGTTTCTCGGATGCACGCCGTGATGCGACTGGATCGCGGAGAGTGCCGCGAGACGATCGCGCAGCACGGCGGCCTTCTCATAGTCGAGGGCATCCGATGCCGCCTGCATGTCGCGCACCAGATGGTCTTTGACCACGGTACTTTTCCCGGAAAGAAAATCGCGCGCTTCGCCGACCATGCGGTTGTATTCGTCGAGCGCGATTTCGCCCGTGCAGGGCGCGGAGCAGCGCTTGATCTGAAACAAGAGGCACGGCCGCGTGCGGCTTTCGTAGACCGAGTCGGAGCAGGAGCGCAGGAAGAAGGCGCGTTCCAGCGCGGTGATGGTGCGGTTCACGGAGCCCGCCGACGCGAAGGGGCCGAAGAAATCGCCGGGCCGGTTGCGCGCACCGCGGTGTTTCGCGATCGCGGGAGCGGAGTGATCCTTGGTCAGCAGGATGTAGGGGAACGACTTATCGTCGCGCAGCAGCACATTGTAGTAGGGGCGAAAGCGCTTGATGAGGTTCGCCTCTAACAGCAGCGCTTCGGTTTCCGTCGAAGTCGTGACCAGTTCCATCGAGGCGGTCGCCGCGATCATGCGCGAAATGCGCCGCGAGTGACCTTCGGGGCGAGTGTAAGATGTCACCCGCTTGCGGATGTTCTTGGCCTTGCCGACGTAGAGAACGTTGCCGGTGCTATCCAGCATCCGGTAACAGCCCGGACTCTCCGGTGCGAGTTTCGTGAACTCGCGGATGATGTCGCGGCCGCGCTGGAGCGGCCCGGTTTCCGGTTCGCGGTCGTTTTCATCGGACGCATCTGCGAGGATTTCTTCCTGCTCGTCGTCTCCGGCCTCGTCCGCCGAAGCGCCGATCATGCCTTCTTCTTCCTCGATGCGCTGTTCGAGGCCGGTGCCGGGGGCGGATTTTTCACGGGGCATGTCACGGGGCATGGGCGGGAAAATAGGGTCTCGGAGGTCCATCGGCCAGCGGGTGGAACTCCCGCCGCAAAGCGGCCCGAAAATGTCCGGCGTTCCGTCGTCCGGGTTCCATCGGGCTGCCGGTTTTTACCTTTTGTTAGGCACAGAATCGAAGAAGCCGGCCGCCGGTAACCACGGTTAACCCCTCAATTCTTCTAAAATTTTATCTTTCTCGCGAATGAACGACGTGATCCCGCATTCGCGGAGGAGGCCATCGTGAAGAAACTACTGTTGGCAGCGGCACTGTTCGTGGCGGCACCTGCTTATGCAGGCGACTTGCCCCGCTACAACAATGCGCCGCAGGTTTACCGCAACATCTTCAACTGGACCGGGTTCTACGCCGGCCTGCATGGCGGATGGGGCTGGGGCGATTCCACGGGCAGTTCCCTCGACGGATACGCGCTCGGCGGCCAGATCGGCTATAATTATCAGCTCGTCAGCGGCCTTACCTTCGGCGCCGAGACCGACATCACCTTCAGCGGAATCGACGGCGCCGCGGCGGGCGGAATCTTCACTGCGGATTACATCGGTACGCTGCGCGGCCGCCTCGGCTATGCGTTCGACCGCGTGCTTATCTACGGTACAGCCGGTCTCGCTTATGCGGGCGGCGACCTTCAGGTCGGCGCACTGTCCAACGGACAGACGCATTTCGGCTACGCGATCGGCTTCGGCATCGAAGGCATGATCACAAACAACCTGAGCGCGCGCCTCGAGTACATCTATACGGATTTTGGCAGCCGCACCTATCAGACGACCGGTGGCCCGGTCGGCGTAGGCTTCGATGCAAGCCAGCTCCGCGCAGGCATCAACTATCGTTTCTGAATTTGATTCAATGCGAAGAAACGGAATGGAACTTTCGAAATAAAATTTGCGTATCGGAACTTGTCGAGGAACGCAGCGTTCTCTGAGGGTCTCACGCAATCGTCGAAAATGTGTCTGGATTTCGCCATATTCCGCTACCGCCTTTCCGATAGGGTGTTGCGCAAATGGCATAGTTTTTCGGGGGCTCTGGAGTTACATCAGCGCCAACGAAACGAACTAACGGCCTCCTTGGTGGGGGCGAATTTGAAGTCTGTGAATCAAGGATGGTCACGATGAAAAAGTTTCTGCTCTCGGGCGTTGCCCTCGCTGCGCTGGTCGCTGCGGCTCCGGCTTTCGCCGCCGACGTGCCGGTGCGCGGTCCCATGTACAAGGCCGCTCCGGCGCCGGTGTTCAACTGGACCGGTTTCTATTTCGGCGGTCACATCGGCTACGGCTGGGGTGACGGCGTGAACGTCGGCAACAACGTCGACGGTTTCATCGGCGGCGTGCAGGCCGGCTACAACTGGCAGCTCTCGCGCAACTGGGTGTTCGGTCTCGAAGGCGATATCTCGGGCACCGACATGAACAACAACGCGTTCGCGCACATCGACTATCTCGGCACGATGCGCGCTCGTATCGGCTACTCCTGGGATCGCGCGATGCTCTACGGCACGGGCGGCTTCGCCTGGAACCGTTCGAGCCTGCTCGGCTTCCACGACACCGACACCGGCTACGCGCTCGGCCTCGGTCTGGAATGGGCCTTCGCTCCGAACTGGTCCACGAAGCTCGAGTACATGTATTACAACTTCGACAACGTCACGACGTTGGGCGATACGGACGTCTCGACCATCAAGGTCGGTCTGAACTACCGCTTCGGCTACTAAGCCGATCGAACGCGAAGAAAAGAAAAAACCCCGGACGAAAGTCCGGGGTTTTTTCGTTTCCGATTCATGAGGTTCGATCAATGAGCCTTCGTTTTTTCGAACGCGGGCACCTGCGCCGCGAAGCCGTCCAGCCACGCGACCAGTTTCGGATATTTCGCGCGCCACTTTCCCTCGAAGCGCAGATCGAGATAGCCGAGCGCGCAGGCTAGCGCGATGTGGCCGACGTTCGGCATGCCGGAGATCGCGGGAGGTGCCGCCTCCAGCACGTCAAGCGTGCGCGCGATCTTCTCGGACTGATAGTCGGTCCATTTCTGGACCCAGTGTTCTTCGGGCCGGAAGCGCTTCTCGTAAACCAGCAGGATGCCGGCATCCATGATGCCGTCGCCGATCGCGTGCAGGCGCAGGGCGTCCCACCGCGCAGCGCCTTCGCGCGGGATGATCTTGCCGCCGCCCGCGAGGGCGTCGAGATATTCGAGGATTACGGTCGAATCGAACAGCGCCGATCCGTCTTCCAGTATCAGCGCGGGAATCTTCCCGAGCGGATTCTGTTTCCGGATCGAATCCGAAGGATCGTTGGTATCGGTCATCTCGATCCTGATCCGATCGGTCAGACCGAGAATTCCTGCTGCGATTTTGACCTTGCGGCCGAACGGAGACGGCGGGGAGCTGCGTAAAATAAGCATGCGCACTTATCGTACGCAGCCCGCTCGCGATCAACTGGCGTTCTGTAGATTTACCGCCTTTGGTCCTTTGCCGCGTTTGTCCGGCTCGATTTCGAACGAAACACGCTGCCCCTCGTTCAGCGTGCCGAGGCCCGAAGTCATGACGGCCGATACATGCACGAATACGTCGCGCCCGCCGTCGTCGGGCTTGATGAATCCGTATCCCTTCTCGGAATTGAAAAACTTCACGGTGCCGGTAGTCGGCATACTTTCTCTCCCCATTTATTTCCCGGCCGCTTGTTGCGGCTCTTTTTGCTTCCCGAGAAAAGGCTAGGGCAAAGACGCTGCCTTGAAAAGCAGCAGTTAGTCGATCGCTTCGATGCGAACCGCGCCGCGGTTCGGTTCGGCCAGCGACCTGCACAGTGCGGGCAACATGAGATCGCATTCGTCTTTCAGCATCCATGGCGGATTGACGATCAGCAAGCCGGTAGCCTGCAAAGGTCCGTCGGTTTTGGGCTTGCCGATCTCGAATTCGAGCTTGAGCGCAGGTTTTCCTGCCGCCGCCCGGACGATCCGGCGAAGTGCTGCGTCGGTGTCGTGGCGGTTCTTCACCGGATACCAGACCAGATAGATGCCGGTGGCGAAACGGCGTACCGCTTCGGCGATGCCGTCGGCCACGAGCTTGAACTCGGCGGGGTCTTCGTAAGGCGGGTCGATCAGAATGACGCCGCGCCGCTCCTTCGGCGGCAACAGGGATTTCAGCGCGGTCCAGCCGTCCAGCGAAAGCACCTTCGCGCGCCGGTCGCGGCCGACCGATCTTTCAAGCGCTGCGTGTTCTTCGGGATGAAGTTCGCAGAACGCCAACGCATCCTGCTTGCGGGTCAGCGCCTGGGCGATCAGCGGCGAGCCGGGATAATAAGGTGAGGAGTTCTCGACCGCCCGAAGGTAGGGCGCGAGCAGGTCGCGCGCGGCACCTTGCGGGAGATTGGCGAGCAGTTTGCGGATTCCGTTTTCTGCTTCGCCGGTCTTTTTCGCATTTTCGCCGTCGAGATCGTAAAGGCCTGCGCCTGCATGCGTATCGATCACGCGAAACGGCGCTTCCTTCGCGCCGAGCAGCGTGAGCACGCGCGCAAGCACGGCGTGCTTGAAAACGTCCGCGAAGTTTCCGGCGTGGTAGCCGTGCCGGTAGTTCATCGCGTCAGCATGGTTGCAGCGGCGGTCAGCCGCGAACCGGCGGCAGCGAAATGCGGGGAGAGCGGCAGGACTGGCGATCCACCTGCGGGCAGGCGCGGAATTGCAAATCCTTGGTCATGCAGATCCGTACCTCGCGAAGGTTCCTGCGGTCGCAGGTCACCGAGAGCATGTCGCCTTGCAGCCCGGGGTTGGCGACGCGGAATGCATTCTCGATCTCCGGCGGCGAGATCGACTGCCATCTCGTCGATTCCGCGAAGAGCGGAGGGATTTTGATTTTCTCGAATGCCTTGCGAGTGAGATCGAAATATTGCTCGGGCGAAAGCCCGGAACAGGTGCCGTGCTTGCGCCATTGATGGATCACGAGGCCGCGGCTCGGGATCACGTCGCTGATTTCGCGGATGGTGTGATCGGAAACGCGCGGCGGATTGTACGAGCACTCGGAGGGAAAGCCGCGGTCGTATTGCGGCCAGAGGCCGTGCACGATGAAGCCGAGAGGTTTCTGCGCGCGGCATTGCGCGGGATCGGCGCGGTTGCCGGCGGATTCGCAATAGGACGGCGACCACGACAGCGCGAGAACGTAGAAATCGAACTGGCCGGGCTCGCCGTATTGCTGTGCGCTCGCCGGCGTGAAAGCGGCGGGGAATGCGATAAGAAATGCGACGAGCGCCGCCGCAACGGCGCGCATCGTTACGGTCTCGCCTGTTTGCAGTCGGGTGCGTAGGAAAGATTGCGGTCCATGCCCGCCACGCACCAGGTTACGCCCCAGGTGATGCCGGCAAATCCCGTGTCTTCGCCGATGGAATAGTAGACCTTGGTCCAGACCTGCTTGCCGTACTCCACGCTCGACACTAGCGCCTTGGCTTCGCAGTAGCGGCGCGGAATCACCTTTTCGCCCCAGGGGCGGAATGCGATCTCGCGCAGATCGGAGAAATCTTCGATCCGGGCGTCGGAGCCCCAGAAGACGAATTCCTTATGCGCGAAGCGGCGCGGAATCTTGTAAAGGCCCCACTCGCAGCCGGGTACGCTGCCGCTGTAGCTGGGACCGCGCAGCAGGCTGCCGAAGTTCATTTCGAGCCAGCTCGCCGCGGACGTAGGCTGCGCGATAAGCGCGGAACCCATGAACAGGGCGGCGGCGAACGAAAGCTTCAGGCTACGCATCTCTAAAATTCCCGGTTTGGGCGCTTGGCAGGGTGACGATTACTTGGCCTTCCGGCCCGGTCAAGCGCACAAAAGGCACACCGGACGCGAAAATGCTGCACTTGCTTCGCCCCCTCGAGCGCACTAGCTTCGCCGGAAATCGAACCTTTCCGGAGTACTTCATGTTCGTCCTGAAGCCCAAGGCCGAATGGATCGCCGCTTTCGCCCTCGCGATCCTTATGGCCGTCACCCGTATCCATCACTTTGGTATCGGGACGGTCGCTCCGGACGCATCCACGGGCGTCTTTTTGCTCGCGGGTCTCTTGCTCGGTTCGCCCTGGTGGCTTGCGGCGTATCTGGTCGAAGCGGTCGTGCTCGACGGCGTCGCAATCGGCTTCTTGAATGTCGCCGATGCCTGCATGTCTTCGGGTTATGCGCTGCTTGCACCGGCCTATGCCGCGCTGTGGTTTGCAGGCCGCGCACTGCGCAAGACCGACACGCTCGATCTTGCCGCTGCGGCGCGCTTCATGATCTTTGTGGCAACAGGCACGGCAGTGTTCTTCGTGGTGTCGAATCTCGGCTATTTCCTCGGCAGCGATTTCTATCAGCTTGGCTTCGCGGAATATGCGGCGCGCGTGTCGCGTTACTTCCCGATGTACCTGACGGTAACGCTGTTCTATTCCGCCTTCGGCGTTGCAGCGTTCATCGCCGCGCGCCGATTCGGAATGATCGAGGTTGCGTCGGCGCGCTGAACTGCGCAGGAAATTTCTGCGGAAATCTCGCTTTCATAAGTGAAATACGCGCTGCGCCGGATGATGAAATCCGGCGCTGAAGTGATATTCTGTGCCTCTTTGGGGATCGCGCAGTAGCCGGGACATCGCTACCGGCACATTCAAGAAGCAAGTTTCGTTTTCCGCCGTCCCGAAGGGGGGGGATTTTCTCGGCGCGCTGTTCCTGCTCCGCAGAATGGCATGCCGGCATTTCAGGTGCGGAGCAGGGAGACGGCCTCATGTCACCGACCATCATCAACCTCATCGTTCAGATCGTTGCGGGCGCACTCGCGGGTACGGCACTGGGCAACACGCTCAAGAATCTCTCCGCCGGCCCGCTCGGCAACATCATCATCGGCGCCGTCGGCGGCGGTGTCGGCGGCCAGATCCTTCAGGCATTGATCCCGGCGCTTCAGGCCGCGTCGGCAGGCCCCGACATCGGCAGCATTGTCGGGCAGGCGGTCGGCGGCGGTGCCGCGGGCGCGTTGCTCACCGCGATCGTCGGTGCGGTGAAGAACAATATGGGCAAGTAAGCTTCGCCCAAAATCGAAACCCCGGCGATGCGAATCGCCGGGGTTTTCATTTTTGCGCATGAATGCGCGGATCGTTCTCAGCAGCGCCAGACGTTGACGGCGGTGCGGCCTTTGCTGCCGGGCACATGGACCTGCTGACGGTCGCAGCCGCCAGTGCTGCCGAGGCGATAGATCACCGGCTGCACGGAAGGCGCCGGGATCGAGCCGGTAATGATCTGCGGCGGAATTCCGATTTCGCCGTTCTGGTAGATCACCGCGGGTCCGGCGAGCACGGGCAACATCTGCCTGCGGTGATGCCGGTGCCGCCAGGCATGGTGATGGCGGTTGCGGTTATAGAAAAAGACATGGCTCCTGGGCTGCACCGAGAAGCGGTAATTGAGCGGCGTCTGGAATTGCAGGTTGGGAGCCTGCGCTTCGGCCGGCGAGAAGCTCACGGCGGAAAGCGCGATTGCGATCGCGGCGGTCACTCGTTTCATGACGCTACTCCATTCGTTCCGCCGCATCTGTTTGCAGGGTAAACCCGATCGGGGCCTTCTGTCGATTCAGCCGCGAACCGGGAACGGGGTTCCGCCGCTGGCAAACTGTTGCGCGGATTGTTATTCGTTGGCCGCAACAAGGGAGTTTTCGGGACGATGAAGTGCTACTGGTGCCGGGATGCCGCGACGGCTGAAGCCGCTGCGAAGCTGTTCTCATCTAACCTGACCACCGAGTACATCTCTCATTCCGAATTGATGGGACCGCGTGCGCTCACACCCGGAAAATGGAATCCGGAAATCGAAAAGATCATCCAGAACGAGATTCTCTCGCGCCTGAACGAGCCCGATGACGCAGCACCCGGCGAGCAGACCCAGCCCATCGCCATTCTCGAAGACGCAGGGAAAATTGTCGGCGTCTTCTTCGTCACTTTCTCGCGGGCTTCGGCCGTGCCGCACGCCGTGCTTGAAGACATGGTTGTCGACCGGAACAAGAGAGGAAAGGGCTACGGCTCGTTCTTTATGAAATGGATCGACGAGGAATGCCTGAAGCGCGGGATCAAGCGGCAGTTTCTCGAAAGCGGATTGCATAATCACGACGCACACCACCTGTTCGAAAGACAGGGGTTCAAGCAGGTGTCGGTTGTGATGATGAAAGAAATTTCCTGACGGCAGGCCCAAGGGTCACATCATGAAACTCGTTGCCTCAAGCGCCATCCTGCTTCTCGAAGCGGTTTCGTTCGTGATGGCGCTCTACGTCGTCTATTTCATGCTGCTCAACCGCAGCGGCGAAGGCGCCCGCGGAAGAGCTCTCGTCGTCGATTGGAAGTTTGTCGCGAGTAGTGCCGCCTTCATGGCCGGAGCGATCATTTCGCTTTTTGTCGCCCACGAGGCGGCGGAGAAAGACAGGATCGATCTCGCGATCGCGTCTCTCATCGTCTGCACGATGGTGCTCGGCCTCCTTTATGGGCTGGACCTGCGCCGCCGCTGGAGCGACGACCGCATCCGCGACGCCGTTTTGCTGTGGGCGACCGTTTGGGCGCTCGTCATCTTCCTGCTGGTCGTAGCCTGGCGCTGGCAGGACATGCAGCTCGGCAATGCCGAGCTGTTGCAGATCGTGAACAACGGTGCGCAGATCATCGGCATCGTGATCGCTGCGGCCATGATTGTATTCACCAACCTGTTCAATTCGAGACAGCAGAACGAAACCGCCCAGCACAAGATTTACCAGACGCTCGAATTGCAGTCGGTTCAGCTTTTCCAGTGGGAGATCGATCATCCCAAACAGGTGAAGCAGCTTTGGTTCAGCGACAAGTTGCCGGCAAGCGAGTTCGACCAGTATCTGCTGCGGCAGTACGTCTGTCAGATTTTGAATCTCTTCGAGATGGCGACCCGCTTCCGCAAGGAAGGGATCGTCGCCCATGAGGTCTACGGCTCCTGGGTGATCTGGATGTGGGAGCTGTGCGATCTTCCGGTTTTTCAGGAACTCTGGCGCGGGCCCGGCGGCATCTGGACGAATTATGTCTCGGCGTTCCGCGACATCATGAGTACGGGCGTCGAGATTTCCTCGCCGATCGCAAATCGAGGCAGAAAGAAGCCGCGCTTGTCCGATGAGGAAAAGGAAAGGATCGCGCAGGAAAATTGCAGGAAGTTCTTCGCGGCGGTTTCCGAGAAGTTCAACTGCGAAGTCGTGCAATCGTGGCTGACCAACAACGAGGCCACGGATCGTCAGGCGCAGGCGTTCGCGCATCGCAAGCGCCCCGGCAAGCCTGCGAAGGCGCGCAGGAAGGCAGCCTAGTAGCACCCGCTATTTGCGGTTCACCAGCACGCGCCAGCCGCTCTTTCCTTCGCAATCTTTGGTCTCGCGCCAGAACACGAGCCGCGGCTTCAGCGGGTTCTCCGCGATCCAGCGCGCTTCGGTGCGGCAGGTCTTCCCGTCCTCCGGATCGACGAACAGTGCGTTGAACTCGCGATTTGCCGGAAATATTTCCGCGTTGGCGATTTCTTCGAGCGGCGCGCCTTTGGGCGCCGGAAACAGGATCAGCTTCGCGTCTTTGCCGTCCTTGTGCCGCGAGAACACCTGCGCTGCGATTTCGTTCGCATGGTTGCTCGGGCATTTCGATTTCCAGAGCCAGCCGCCGGCAAAAGTCTCGCGCGTGACGAAGTCGAGGACCTCGTCGCATTTTACCGCGGCGAGAACCTCTTTCGGCGCTTCGCTGCGTTTGATCGTGGTCAGAACATTGGGCGTTTCGTCCGAAGACTGCGCGAAAGCATGGCCTCCCAACAGCAGCAGGCCGGCGAACAAGACGGGCAGGCGCATTCAATGGTTCTCCGAGAAGACAACGAGAATTTCCACAACGACCGGCCTGATCTCGCGCAGGAGCGGCATGTCCGAGCCGAGATCGACGTTGCCGCTGAGCGGCCGGTACTTCCCGCCGAGCGGCAATCCTTCGGCGGTGGGCTCGAAGGTGAGACCGAGATGACAGCCGCCGGGCAGGTCGCCGAGCCTGCCGTCCTGCTTGCCGAAGCGCGCGGCACCGCCGAGGTCCCAGCCGAAGCCGTTCAGGCGAAACGGCTTGCCGTTCAGCTTCTCCACCTCTTCTATCGGCATCCCGGCGTGGATGCCGGGCGGCGCGATCCACTCCGATTTCGCGTCGATGCCGATATAGATCGGGCGGGTGCGGTTGTTGTCGTCGCGCCACTCGATCAGGAGCCGCCGCTTGCGGTCGCGATCGAACAGGATCGTGGCCATGCCGGTCGAGCCCTGCGGCGCGTCGATGCGTTTATAGGTTACGTTTTCCGCGCCGAAAGCTTTGACAAGCGCCGCGTGCGAGGTGTCGCGGCCGAACAGGCCGTCACAGTCGAGACGATCCGCGGCATGAGCTGTGATCGGGCAGACAAGCCATGCGGCGAGAAGGACGGCGGAGAATATCGGGCGAGGCATGCAGGCAAGCTTGGCATGCCCGCGCGGCGTCCGGAAAGCTGCCGCTCTCGCTTTCGTCATTTCCGCTGCGGCGCGGATCGGCTATAAGCGCGCGTTTCAGATTTCCGGGAGCACTATGAGACGCTTTCTGCTGGCACTTTTCGCCGTCGCTGCCGCTTCGGCGCCGGCACACGCTTCCGCGAGCTACGGATGCACCAGTGCCGACGACCCCAATGTGGCCAGTCTTGAATTCGAGGCGGTGACTTCCCGCGACGGCAAGTATCTCGACAGCTTCCGTGGCGAGCTGGAATTGACCGCAGGCATCAAGATCGAATTCGAGAAGAAAGACGTGAAGTCCCACAACTGGGGCAGGAACATCGCGGTCGTGTTCGGCAAACCTGCGCCGGGCGGAGCGATCGAAGTACGGATCTATGCCAAGCCGAAACCGGACGACGAAATCGAATTCGTCGGCAACTATGTCGTGACCGCGGGCAAAATCAGGAAGAGCGGCAAGATCGTCTGCTCCGGCGGGTGAACAACGAATGCGCTTCTTTCTTATCCTCCTCCTCTCCGCGCTGCTGCCGTTGCAGGCGCACGCCGCCGCCGGTTTCAGTTGCGAGACGGCAGAGAACGAAATGCCGAAGCTCGTGGTCGAGGGCGCCACGCCGCGCTCCGGCGGCACGCTGATCAATTTCGGCGCCGTGCTCGAAATCGGGGACCGGAAAATCGAATTCAAGCAATCCGACGTGAAGCGCTATTTCGGCGAGGGCGGCGTGATCCAGGTCCGGATCAGCGCGAAATCCGGCGACCATACCTACACGGTGAACGTCAACGCCAAGCGCAATCCGAAAGACGAGGACGACTGGGGCGGCACCTATGAAGTGACGATCGTGCCGGCCGCCGCGAAGGATAAGGCGAAGGACAAGGGCGCCAAGAAGAACGTGACGCGCGGCGCAGTGCAATGCTTCGTCGAATGATGCTGCGCGGGCCCGTACTCGCGGCCTTTGCGCTGGCCGGGGCCGCGCAGGCGGCGGAGGGCATGGTGTTCGGCTGCATGCCGCTGCGGGCCAAAGGCGAACAGCAGATCGAAGCCTATATCGACGGCTTCGTGCCGGGCGGCTATCCGCCTTCAAAGATCGAATCGATCCGCGTGCTCGCGCGCTTCGGCGCAGACGTCTACGAATTTTTTCCCGAGCATGTGAAACAGATCGAGATCAGCGGCGGGGCGCTGCGGATTCATCTGCTGCAACCGCTTTCTGCGGGTGTTACCGCGGAGATGCGGATCGAAGGCACGATCGCCGCGCAGAAAGGCGGCGAGGCACCGATGCAGGTGTGGCTGCGCAACGAGCGGCGGGAGGCGCGCGGCGACGTGCGCTGCACGATCGAATGAACAGGCTGCGCATCGCGCTTTCGCTCCTCGCCGTGATCTTCGCCGGAAACGCGGCGCATGCGGCGCTGCTCAAGTGCGAGCCCGAGCCCGGCCGCCTGCGTGCCTATGTCGACGGCTTCGGGCGCGGTGAGGACCTGCCCGCGGGCCTCGAAACCTTCCGCGCTTTCGTCCGTGCGGGCGCGGACGAATACGAGATGTTTCCCGAGCACATGACGGGCGCGTCGCTGCGCGGCGGCGTCTTGCGCATCGAGGCGCGGCGCATGCTTTCGGCGGGCGAGGCGGCGGAGCTTTCGCTGGAAGCCGAAGTGCGCGCCGGCGGCGCGGAATTTCCGGCGCGGATCGTGTTCCGCTCGGAAGGGCGCGAGATGCAGGGCACCTTGCGCTGCAAACTGATCTGACCCGTGCGTTAACGCTGTTTTGTGCCGCGCGGAACGCAGGCCGGTTCCAGTGCGTTTTTCGCGCGGAGGTACGCGATGATGCATTATCCGCCGAACTGGTCGATGGAACTCGTGCTGTCGTTCTCGCTGTTCGTTTCGGTCGTCGTGCTCGTTTTCTCGCTCGCCGCAGGCGGCTGAATTTCGCGCGGAGGCCGCGATTTGCCCTGCCGCGTGGCGGAGGGTAGATTCTTCCCGTTCGATCCCGCGAGCGGACGGCACGTGATGAGCCGCGACAAGGTTCGTATCCTCGAGTTTCCGAAGCGGCCTGCGCCGCGGCAGCGCCCTCGCGCCGGGCGCGTGCCGGCGGACGTTCTGTTTCTGCTCGGGCTCGCGATCGCCTTTGTGCTCGCGCATTACAGCGACAAGCCGCCGCTCGTGGAGCAGCCGATCTCGCTTCAGCGCACGGACGGGCCTTATGTCGCGAGCAGCACGGGGCTCGGCGTGCGCGTGCTCGATACGGGCCTGCGCGGGTTCGAGCGCTGAATGGCTGAGGAACTCATTCCGGGCTGGGAAATCGTCGAGCGCGAGACGCCGCCTCCCGTCGTAAGTTTTATCGGTGCGCTGTTGCAGGGGCTGATGCTCTATCAGCCGCCGCTCGTGGGCGTCGGCGTCACGTTCACCCTGCGCAACACCGAGAGCGGGGAGACGCGCAAGGTCACCGCTTCGAGCCTCGAGGAGGCGCAGGTCCGCGCGATCCAGCAGAAGTTCGACTGATCAATCCGGTCATCCTCGCCAACGGGCCGCGCTTGCGCGCGCCCGATGGCAGGCCCGGCGGGGATCCATACTCCCGGTGTCCGCGAGTAATTTCTGACTTTGTGCAGAGTCATTTCCAGTCGTGGTTATGGGTCCCCGCATTCGCGGGGACGACAAGTTCAGTTCTCCGGCGGTGGATAGCTGAGAGTGAATATCCACAATCTCGGCTTCAGCGTGAGCAGGTCCTTGTCGTCGCTCGGGATCTCGACTTCGCCGATGAAGCGCTTGAGATGCTCCGGCGGCTGGCCGCCCTCGATCTCGAAGTGGCCGCCGAAGGCGCAGCCGCCCGGCAGCTTCTCCAGCCTGGTGCCGTCGACATGCGCGTAGCCCGCGACGTCGAAGGCGAAGCCGTTGATCCGGAACGGTTTGCCCGCGATTTTTTCGATCTCCTGAATGGTCATGCCGTTCCTGATGCCGAGCGGCCCGATCCAGCGGTTGTTCTCGCCGAACACGGTGATGACGCTCGGGCGCGCGCGCTTCTGTTCGTCGAACCATTCGATCTCGAGCCGCCGCTTGGAGTCTTTCGAGAAGATCACGGTGGCTTTGGCGGTTTCGCCTTCGGCGCGGTTCACGTCCTCGAAGGTGACGTTCTTCGCGCCATAGCGATTGACGAGATCGGCGTGCGTGGCCGATCGCCCGAACTGCCCGCGGCATTCGACGCGGTATTGCGGCTGCGGAGTCTGCGGCGCGTTTTGCGCCAGCGCGTGGGAGGTGAGAGCGAGTAGGGTGAGGGCGGTCAAATATTTCATGGCCCTATTATACGCCATTCGGCCGCTGTCCTTTGTCATCCCCGCGAAAGCGGGGATCCATAATCCCAGTGTTCGTGGTCTTTTCTGACTCAATGCCAACCCATTTAAAGTCGTGGCTATGGGTCCCCGCCTGCGCGGGGACGACAAGTAATTTAGACACGAGTCGTCCTTTCCGCGCATTTTTTGCGGCGCGGAGGGTGAGGGGCATTCGCGCAGCATCCGGCATTTCCGCGTTCATCGCAGATCGTCCTTCCTCTCGTTTCGTTTGCCCCCGAAGGGGATGTGCGGGCGAGTAACCTCGCCGAAGTGCAAAAAGAAAGTGCGAAGCAACGCGCCCGCACGACGGCTTTTATCGGTTGCGGGCCGCGCTTTTCGTTGGGCGCTTCTGGCGCCCATCCGTCAGCCATGCTCCTAGCAGGCGGCCGTAGTGCCGCCGGGCGGAGCCCCGCCACCGCCCCGGGGTGCGCGGGCGCGAAACCCGCGCGCACGGAGGCGCCGCTCCCGTTCCGCTTCAAGCTCGCTCTCGAGAAACGCCCCTTTCGCGAACGGGATGGTGAGGTATATATTCCTAGTTTGGGGTGGAAGTGTGGCGGGGCGAATAAATTCTCGAACTCGTCATTGCCGGGCTCGACCCGGCAATCCATACTGACGTCATGCAAGGTGCATGGCTTTACATTCTTGCAAGCAAACCGCGCGGCACACTGTATGTCGGCGTGACGAACAACATTTCGAAACGGCTGCACGAGCACCAAAGCGGGCTAAGCGATTTCACCGCGCGATATGATGTGAAGTCGCTCGTATATTTCGAGCGGCATGCGACGATGCCGCTCGCGATACAGCGCGAGAAGAATATCAAGCACTGGTCGAGGGCTTGGAAAATCGCATTGATCGATAGCGCAAATCCAAAGTGGCGCGATCTATCGAAAGACATCCATCGCTGATCTGCCTCATGGATGGCCCGGTCAAGCCCGGCCATGACGATGTTGGGTGAACGGCGCCGCAAATAAAACTATCGTCATCACCGGGCCGTAGCGGCCCGCGCGAAGCGCGATCTTGCCGCTGCGAGACCCGGTGATCCATACGGACTGTCAGCGCTGGTAGAGCCTCATAATGGATGGCACCAGAACTCGCGCTTGCGCGAGTTCTGAATATCTAGTTGCCCAAGTCGGGCAGGCCCGACTTGGGTGTCAAGCCCGGCCATGACGAGTCAAGGTGAGTGTGTGAACGCTGAGGGAGTGTGAGGAAAAGCAGTTTACTTTAGGCTTTTTTTGACGGCATCCAGCAGTTGCCCTGTGCAAGTCGCGAATTCCTGCGCTTGTTGTAGGGGTACTCTCAAAGGTGCCGCCACATCTTGTGAACTGCCCTTTCGCAGATACGTCAAGCGAAAGCCTGCGTATATTCCATCAATCAGAAGGGGCAACGCTTCAAGCGGATAGCCGATACATGCGCCATCACCCTCGCACTTAAATATCACGGTCTCTTTCCCAGCGAGATTGGATCCAGCAGCTGATAGATACCCGTGTGATATATCGAATGGCGCAAACGCTGTGCCTTTAAATTCTGACCCTCGGATTTTGTAAATAATAATAGGGAGTTGATCTTCTTTGAGCCATGCCATCGCGATTGCGCCACGCAAAGCGACAGGTCGGCCTTGAGAAGCGTAATGATCTTTGAACCAGAGTAGATATTCGAGTTCGCAAGTATTGAGCTGTCCGCGCACTGTGCGGGCGTGCATTTTTACTTCGACACTTTCGATATTGCCGCCACCTGGCTCGACGGTCTGCGCGTCGGCGGGAAGCAAAGAAAAACTCAAAAGCAACGCTGCAATCTTTAGTCTCATAAGATCGCAACATATCCGGCTTTAGTCATATAGTGAATGGGTTGCGCTATTACCTTCCCTTCCCCTTAAACGTCCTCGATCCCGCCTTGCCGCCGATGCTCGACGCCTTGCGCCCCGCCGGTAACGGTGCGCCGAATTTCTTCTGGCCTGCGTAAGATTCCGCCTTCTTCGCCATCTTGGCGGTCGGGTCGTCCACGAAGGCCATCTCGACCTCGCGCAGCCGCTTGATTTCGTCGCGCAGTCTGGCGGCTTCCTCGAAATTCAGGTCGCCCGCCGCTTCCTTCATCTGCTTGTCGAGATCGGCGAGCACGGCCTCGAAATTGTGCCCGTAGGTCGCAATGTCCTCGGCAAAGCCTGCATCCACGGTCACGCGGTCGCGCTCATAGACCGAGCCCATGATGTCGCCGATGGATTTTCGCACGCTCTCCGGCGTGATGCCGTGCTCGAAGTTATACGCCTCCTGCTTCTCGCGGCGGCGGTTCGTCTCCGCGATCGCGCGCTGCATCGAGCCGGTCTCGCTGTCGGCGTACAGGATCACGCGGCCGTCCACGTTGCGCGCGGCGCGGCCGATGGTCTGCACCAGCGACGTCTCCGAGCGGAGAAAGCCTTCCTTGTCGGCGTCCAGAATCGCGACCAGTCCGCACTCCGGAATGTCGAGGCCCTCGCGCAGGAGGTTGATGCCGATCAGCACGTCGAACGCGCCGAGGCGGAGATCGCGGATGATCTCGATGCGCTCGATGGTGTCGATGTCCGAGTGCATGTAGCGCACGCGCACGCCCTGCTCGTGCAGGTATTCGGTGAGGTCCTCGGCCATGCGCTTGGTGAGCACCGTGACCAGCGAGCGGTAGC
>CAZFPR010000019.1:28960-35415 GCA_964521045.1 uncultured Hyphomicrobiales bacterium | reverse complement strand
ACTGGAACCGCGCTTCAAGCTTGCGGTCGGTCCTCCAGTAGGCGTCCCCCAGATGGTCGTTGATGGTCGGATCGGACGGCGAGAGCGCGATCGCTTTCTCCAGTTCCACCACGGCCTCCTCGAACTTGCCGAGCCGGTAATAGGCCCAGCCGAGACTGTCGATGATGTATCCGTCTTTCGGACGCAACGCGACGGCCTTGCGGATCATGTCGAGCGCCTGATCGAGATGTTCGCCACGATCGACCCACGAATAACCGAGATAATTCAGGATCTGCGGATTGTCGGGCGAGAGTTTCAGCGCCTGCTGGAAATCCTTCTCTGCGCTGGGCCACAGTTTCGCGCGTTCGTAGCTCATGCCGCGATAGTAATAGATCGCCCAGTGCTCGCGCTTGGGCTCGCCGAGTATCTTCACGATCCGCGAATAGATTTCGGTCGCTTCTTTGTAGTCCTTGCCCGCGCGAAGCACGTTCGCATAGGTGAACAGGCCTTCGATTTCCTCGGGCTTCTCGTCGACGATTGCCTTCAGCGCCTCGCGCGCCTCGCTCTTTTTCTCGAGCACTTCCAGATTGAGCGCGCGCTGGATCATCGCCTTGCGCCGGAGCGGAGAACTCTCCGGAATCCGGTCATAGGCTTCGATCGCCATTTCATATTTCTTGGTCGCTTCGAACAGGCTTGCGAGCGCAACGATGGCGAGCGGGTGCTCGGGATTCAGATGGATGGCCAGTTGCAGGTAGACCATGCCGAGATCTTCGCCGCCCGGCTCCTGACTGAGCGCGGCACCGATACCGTAGAGCGCCTCCGAAGCGCCTTCCCATGTGTTCGCAACGAGCGGCGGCAGTTCGCGCGAGGCGGCTTTCGCAGCCGGAGCATTGCCTCCGCCAGAGACGATCCGGCTCATGACCTGCTCGTGCAGCCAGAGGTTCATCGCAACGGTGTCGTTCGGATCGCCTTTGTAGCCGAGTTCTTTTGCCAGTTCCGTGCGCGAGCCGATCGTCGGATCGACTTTCAGAAGCACCAGGAGGTCGAACATGGAGACGCGCCAGTTCGACGGACGCCCGGTGTCTTTGACCGCGCGGTCGAGCTTGTCCTGCACCTCCGGCAGCCTCAGTCCGGCGCCGGACGGCGCCGGGCCGATCAATTCGGCGCTCCGGTTCAGGATCGAAGTGACGATCTTGCCGCTGCCGGCCGCAGGCGCGGTGACCGGCTGCGCGGCGCCGATCGTATCGACTGCCGCCGCCACGAGCGGATGACGGATCATCGAATTCGAGATGGCTTCATAAACCTTGAGCGCCTCCTCGTTCTTTCCGTTGCGGGAAAGCATCCGCGCATAGGCGTCGGCCGTACGAAGAGAGCCGGGGTCCTGTTTGCGTGCGCGCTCGATATAGCGAAGCGCTTCGGCGCGCTGATTGGCGGCATCCAGGAGCAGAGCCGCATGCATGTTCTTGAAGATGCCGTACCAGTCGGGACCGGCAAGCTTATCGATATGCCCGACGCCGTTCTTCACGTTGTTCGAGCCGTACCAGGTCCAGGCGGTAAGCATACTCGCGACCAGATCGGCAATCGGTCCCTGCCCGGAAATCGAAAGATGCGTCCGCGCCTGCGCGTACTGGTTTGCGCCGATCGCTTTCACGCCGAGCGCCAGCCGCGCAATGCGGTGCGAACGCTCGATCGCGATCAGCCGTTCGGCAAGCGGAAAGGCTTCCTCGACGGCGCCGCTCTGCAAGGTGGTGAGGAAAGCGAGTTCCAGAAGATCCGGGTTTTTCGGATCGGTACGCAACACCGACCGGTAATAATTCGACGCCGCCGCGACATCGCGCTCGGCACGGGCGATGCGCGCGGCAAGAAAGCTGCCGGATGGCGATGCGTAAAAATCGGGTATCCGCGGCAGCTGCGCCTGCGCGCCAGAGGACAACGCGGCAAACAGAACGATACCGATGCCGATGCCGAACCGGCCTGAAGTCCGCCATGCGCTGCGAAGCTTCTTCAACGGCTCTCTCCTGTAACTTTCGATGAAAGCGCGCCCCGGATGGCGCATTTTTCGCAACCATGCCCTCGATTCATGGCCATCGCAAGGAGCGGCCTTGCCGCTATCGCGGGCAGAATCGACCGCATGGTGCATTTGCTATACCCCTGAAACGCTTCCCTAGATGCACCGCCGATGCCGCTGCCAACCGCTCCCGCAAAGATCAATCTGTTCCTGCACGTGGGTTCCGCCCGCGCCGACGGCTATCACCCGATCGAAAGCCTGGCTGCGTTCGCCGATATCGGGGACGAACTGCATTTCGAGCCGGGCGGCGATGCGTTTTCGATTCAGGTCACCGGGCCTTATGCCGAAGATGCGGGAGAGCCCGCGAACAATCTCGTGCTCAAGGCGGCGCACGCACTCAGGCGAAGAATTGCGGCTGTGGGCGGCGGGGCTTTTCGTCTCGTCAAGAATCTGCCGGCAGGTGCCGGGCTCGGCGGCGGCTCATCGGACGCGGCGGCGGCGCTGCGGCTGCTCGCGGAAGCAAACGGTCTCGCCAAAGGCGATCCGGCGCTTCTTGAGGCTGCGAAAGAAACCGGCGCGGATGTCGCGGTGTGCCTCGAACGAAAAGCGCGGCTCGTTTCCGGCATCGGCGACGTGCTTTCGGAACCTGTCGCGATTCCTCCACTACCCGCCGTGATCGTTTATCCCGGCGCGCCCGCTTCCACGCCCGCGGTCTACCGCGCGTTCGACGGAATGAAATCATCCTCGACACCGCTCGGCATGCGCGTATCCAAAATCCCGCACGAGCGGGCCGGCTTTATCCGCTTTCTGCACAACCAGGCCAACGATCTCACGAGCGCCGCGTGGAGCGTCACGCCCGAGATCGCGGAAGCCGACGCGGCATTGCGCAACACCGACCACGCGCTTCTGATCCGGATGAGCGGATCGGGCTCCACGGTATTCGCGCTTCACGAAACGATGGAGCGGGCGGACGCGGAAGCGGCTGAGATCCGCGCGCAATATCCGCGATGGTGGGTGCAGACGGCGACGCTGCGCTAAAAATCTTCTCCCTCTCCCCACAGGGGAGAGGGTTGGGGTGAGGGGCTAGTGAGTCAAACTTGACCGAGCCCCCTCACCCGTCACGCTTCGCGTGCCGACCTCTCCCAGTTGGGGAGAGGTGAATAGTTTTAATACGCGCGGGAGACGCAGAAATCCACGACGTCGAGAAGCGCCTGCTTGCCTTCCGACTGCGGGAAGATCGCAAGCGCATCTTTTGCAATCGCACCGTAGTGACGGGCGCGCTCGACCGTATCCTCAAGCGCGCGATGCTTTTTGAGTAATTCGATTGCGTGATCGAGATCGCCTTCGGCGATTTCGCCGACCTGAATGCACTTCTTCCAGAATACGCGCTCGCCCTCTGCTCCCCGCCGGAACGCGAGAATGACGGGGAGCGTGATCTTTCCTTCGCGGAAATCGTCGCCGACGTTCTTGCCGATCTTGGCGCGGCTGCCGCCGTAATCGAGCGCGTCGTCGACGAGCTGAAACGCGATGCCGAGATTGTTGCCGAACGAACACGCCGCTTCCTGTTCGGCTTTCGGGCGTGCTGCGATCACCGGGCCGACTTCGCAGGCGGCAGCGAACAGTTCAGCGGTTTTCGCGCGGATCACCGCGAGATAGGCGTCTTCGGTGGTGTCGAGATTTTTCGCAGCCGCCAGCTGCATCACTTCGCCTTCGGCGATCACGGCAGCGGCGGTCGAAAGAATTTCGAGCGCGCGAAGATTGCCGACTTCGACCATCATGCGAAACGCCTGGCCGAGCAGGAAATCGCCCACGAGCACGCTCGCCTCGTTGCCCCAGACCATGCGGGCCGACGGCTTGCCGCGGCGAAGTTCGCTCTCGTCGACGACATCGTCGTGCAGGAGCGTCGCCGTGTGCATGAATTCGACCGACGCCGCGAGATTGATGTGGCCGGTGCCGCGATAGCCGGTGAGCACGGCGGTCGCGAGCGTCAGCATCGGGCGCAGCCGCTTGCCGCCGGACGAGATCAGGTGGTTCGCGACCTCCGGGATCATGGTCACGTCGGAGCCGGTACGGCTCAGAATCAACTCGTTGACCTTGCCGAGATCGGAACGAACGAGGCTGCTCAGGCGTTCGATGGAAGGTTCTGGCGCTTCGAAAGGCAGGACGACGGCCACGCGATTAACACTCCGTTTTCCGCACCTTATGAGCGTACCCCACCCCCAAGCAACCGCCATGGCGCCGCCGCTTTCCCCCGGCATGCGCTTGCGGCATAGATACAGGCGCCGCCGGGCGCCCATTTTTTTGGAGAACTCGATGCTCACCCGGACTGCCGCCAAGTCCACAGTCAGGTCCACAGCCAAGTCTGCCGCCAAGTCCAGAAGCGCTTCCCGCGTCCGTCTGCCGCAAGGGCTGAAGATCGCGGTCATCGTGCCCTGCTACAACGAAGAGGCGGCGATCGGGACGGTCATAAAGCAATTCCGCGCGGCGCTGCCGGGCGCGGATATCTATGTCTACGACAACAACTCGAAGGACGGCACCATCGCCGCGGCAAAGAAGGCCGGCGCGACCGTCGGCATCGAGACGCGGCAGGGCAAAGGCCATGTCGTGCGCCGCATGTTCGGCGACGTGGACGCAGACGTCTATGTGATGATCGACGGCGACGCGACCTATCACGCCCCGAGCGCGCCGAAGATGATCGCCATGCTGGCCGCCGAAAAACTCGACATGGTGGTCGGCAGCCGCGTCGATCAGGAGAAGGCCGCCTATCGCCCCGGCCACCGCTTCGGCAACTGGGTGCTTACCGAATTCGTGAAGCGCATCTTCGGCAAGAGCTTCAACGATATTCTTTCGGGCTATCGCGTATTCTCGCGCCGCTTCGTGAAATCTTTTCCTGCACTTTCGACCGGCTTCGAAATCGAAACCGAACTCACCGTGCATTCGCTCGAACTCGGGATGCCGGTCGCGGAAATCGAGACGCCTTATTACGCGCGGTCGGAAGGTTCGGCTTCCAAGCTGAATACGTATCGCGACGGCATCCGGATTCTCTGGACCATCGGCAAGCTGTTCCGCACCGAGCGGCCGATGCAGTTCTTCTCGATCGTCTCGTTCTTCTTCTTCGCGCTGTCGGTCGCGATTTCGATTCCGGTGTTACAGACCTATTTCGCAACCGGGCTGGTGCCGCGGCTGCCGACGGCAATTCTCGCGACTTCGCTGATGCTCTTGTCGTTCCTGTCGCTGATGTCGGGGCTGATCCTCGACACGGTCTCGCGCGGACGGCGCGAGTTGAAGCGGCTCACTTATCTCTCTTATCCCGCGCCGGGGAATTCGCGCTGATTTATGCATGAGCTTGTCCGCACCAACGACGCCGTTCTGATTACCGCCATCGAAGCGCTGCTCAAGTCCGCGGAGATTCCCTGCTACGTCGCCGACCAGAACATGAGCGTGATGGAAGGGTCGCTCGGCTTCCTGCCGCGGCGTCTGCTCGTCGCGGAAGACCATAAGGATCAGGCGAAGCGGCTGCTCGAGGAAGCCGGATACGGCTACGCGCTGAAATCGGATTGAGATGGAAACGACCGACGACGCCGTGCTTGGCGGCGCATTGAAACTGCTGCAACCGGAAAGCGGTCATCGCGCAGGACACGATGCGATCTTGCTCGCGGCAGCCGCGCCAAAATCCACTTTGGTACTCGAACTTGGAGCCGGAGTCGGAACGGCCGGCCTCGCTTTGCTTTCTCGAAAACGCGCGTCGCAGGTGACGCTTGTCGAGATCGACGGCGAACTTTCAGAACTGTCGTCGCAGAATGCGATCAGAAACGGTTTCGGTAACGCTGTGAGAGTCGTGCGCGGCGATGTGACTAAGAATCTTCCGCTCCAGATGGACGCCTACGATCTCGTGATCATGAACCCGCCTTTCAACAACGAGCACGCTTTGCAATCTTCGCCGGATTCCTTGCGTGCGCAGGCGCATGTCGCTTCCACCTCGACAGTCGAACGCTGGATCGCGCGCGCGGCGCGGCACCTGAAAGCCGGCGGCTGCTTAACGATCATTCATCGGCCGGAAGCGACATTACCAATCCTTAAGTCGATGGAAGGCCGCTTCGGTGCTATCCAGATGCTGCCGGTATTTCCAAAGCCGGAATCGGCCGCGATCCGTTTGATCGTGCGGGCCATCAAAGGACGAAAGACACCGGCTGAGATGCTACCCGGCATCACGCTCAACGATAGTAACGGTAAACCCAGCGCGGCCGCGGAACGAATCCTGCGCGACGGCGCTTCGATGTTCGGAGACTGATGGCATGGCAAGCGGCGAGCGCAACGGATTTTTCTCCCGCCTCTTCCGCAGGCGTCCGCTGGTGCCGGTCGTCCGCCTGAGCGGCGCGATCGGCATGCAGGTTCCGCTGATGTCTTCGATGTCGCTCGCATCGGTATCAAGACAGCTCGACAAGGCATTCTCGTACCGGAAAGCGGC
>CAZFPR010000019.1:12905-28950 GCA_964521045.1 uncultured Hyphomicrobiales bacterium | reverse complement strand
GGTCGCGGCAACGGGGGCGAAGGCTTCGGAGTCGCAGCGGTCGCGCTGATCGTCAATTCACCGGGCGGCGCACCCGCGCAATCGCATCTGATTTATCGGCGCATCCGCCAACTCGCCGAGAAGAACAAAAAGAAGGTCATCGTCTTCGTCGAGGACGTCGCCGCAAGCGGCGGCTACATGATCGCCTGCGCGGGAGACGAGATCATCGCCGACAACTACTCGATCGTCGGCTCCATCGGCGTCGTCTCCGCGAGTTTCGGCTTCGAGAAGATGCTGAAGAAAATCGGCATCGAACGGCGCGTCTACACCGCCGGCGACAACAAGCGGCAGCTCGACGCTTTTCTTCCCGCGAAGCCCGAAGACGTCCGCCGCCTGAAATCGCTGCAACAGGCGATCCACGGTGATTTCATCGCGCTCGTGAAGAACAGCCGCGGCAAGCGTATCAAGGGCACCGACAGGACGATTTTCAACGGCGAATACTGGCTCGCGGAACAGGCGATGAAGTACGGCCTGATCGACGGCATCGGCGATCTCCGCGGCACGTTGCAGAAGCGCTTCGGCAAGCATGTCGCGACACCGCTGATCGCACCGCCGGGCGGGTTCTTCTCGCGTCGCATTCCCGGCATGTCCGGGGCTATACTCTCCGACAACTGGGCGAAGACGGTATTAGGCACGCTCGAAGAACGCGCGCTCTGGGGCCGCTACGGACTTTAGAACTTCACGCGAGGAAACTGCTCATGCCTCCTCTTGTTGTCTGGCTGATCGGTGCGGCAGGTGCGGTAATCGGCGCAAAACTCTGGTCGATGGCCGAGAAGAAAGCGAACCAGGACCTCGAGCGCGCACGCTCCGGCGAAAGCGGCGAAGTCGCCAAGCTGGAGCGCGACCCCGCCACCGGCACCTATCGCCCGCGGAAGCAATAGCCCGCCATGCTGCAAAGACCCGATTTTTCCGGCCTCGCCTCGCGCTTTTCGCAACTGAAGGACAAGCGCTGGCTCGCATCCATCGCGCTGATCGCGGTGCTTACGGCGGCGCTCGGCTGGTTTTTTCTCGGCGGTGACGGCAATGCCGCCGCCTCTTACCGCACGCAGGCGGTGATCAAGGGAAATCTGGAGAAGACCGTCACCGCGCTCGCGCAAATCCGGCCGAAGACTTTCGTCGATGTCGGCACGCAGGTTTCCGGCCAGCTCCGCAAGGTGGAAGTCGAAATCGGCGACACCGTGAAGAAGGGCCAGTTGATCGCGCAGATCGACCCGACGGTCTACCAGACGCGCGTGCTTGCGGGCCGCGCGAAGATCGAAAACCTCAAAGCGCAACTCAGCCAGGCACGCGCGCAGCTCGTGCTCGATCAGGCGCGCGAGGAGCGCGCCCGGACGCTGTATTCGACGAATGCGACGAGCAAGGACTCCTTCGAAGTTGCAACCGCGAACCTGAAAATCAACGAGGGCAAGATCGACGCCTTCGAAGCCCAGATCAAGGAGATGGAGGCGACGCTCGCGGGCGACGAAGCGAACCTGAGTTACACGAAAATCCACGCGCCGCAGGACGGCGTGATCGTGGACCAGATCGCGTTCGAAGGACAGACGCTGAACGCGAACCAGACCGCGCCGATCATCGCGCGCATCGCCGATCTCGATGTCATGACCGTCTGGGCACAGGTCGCCGAAGCTGATGTGCCGCGCGTCACCCCCGGCATGCCGGTCTACTTCACGACGCTCGGCATGCCAGAAAAGCGCTACACCGCGACCGTGCGGCAGGTGTTGCCGACGCCGCAAACCGTCAACGACGTCATTCTCTATAATGTGCTGATCGACATTCCGAACAAGGAACGCGAGCTGATGACGAACATGACCGCGCAGGTCTTCTTCGTGCTCGGCTCGGTGAAGGATGTCATTCTCGCACCGACGGCGGCTTTACGTCCGCATCCGCGCGAGAAGGATGTCTATTTCGCGCGCGTGATCGAGAACGGTCAGGTGAAGAACAAGCGCATTACGGCCGGCTTGCAGGACCGCAACCTCACCGAGGTCAAAAACGGCCTGAAGGAAGGCGAACAGGTCGTGATCGGCCAGGTCCAGCGCTCCGGCGAGCAGAAGCAAAAAGGCATCGGCTTCGGCGGCAAGATCAGATGAGCGCGGCGCAGTACCAGAAACGGACTTCGCAAACCGCGCGCACCGCGGCCCCGCAATCGCCGCTGATCGAAATCGACGGCATCACGAAGCACTACCGTCAGGGCACCACGACTGTCCGCGCGCTCGACGGCGTATCGCTCACCATCGAGACGGGCGAATTCGTCGCGATCATGGGCCAGTCGGGCTCCGGCAAATCGACGATGATGAACATCATCGGCTGCCTCGACCGCCCGTCGAGCGGGACCTACCGGGTCGCGGGCATCGACGTCGCGACGCTCTCGACCGACGAGCTTGCAACGCTTCGCTGCCGGATCTTCGGCTTCGTGTTCCAGCGCTTCAACCTGCTCCCGGAAATCTCGGCTGCCGAGAACGTCGAGATCCCCGCGGCCTATGCGGGACGCGCGAAACCGGATCGCGCGGCGCGCGCAAAACAATTGCTTTCGCGCCTCGGTCTTGGCGAGCGCACCGATCACCGGCCGACCGAACTTTCCGGCGGCCAGCAGCAGCGCGTTTCGATCGCGCGCGCGCTGATGAACGAAGCGCCGGTGATTCTGGCAGACGAACCGACCGGCGCGCTCGACACGCGCTCCGGCGAGGAAGTGCTCGCGCTCCTGAAGGAGCTTCACGCCGAAGGCCGCACCGTGATCCTGATCACGCACAATCCCGAGATTGCGGAGCACGCCGAACGCACGATCCATATCGCCGACGGCAAGATCAGGCTCGACGAAAAGCGCGCACGGCAAGCACGGAAAAAAGCGCCTGCGTTCTCGCTCGACCTGAAAGCACGCAACCGCTGGCTGCCCGATCTGGTCGAAGCGGCGAAGATGGCGCTGAAATCCATGCGCGTGAACCTGTTTCGCACGGCGCTCACGCTGCTCGGCGTCGTGATCGGTGTCGCGGCGGTCGTGGCCATGCTCGCCATCGGCGACGGCTCCAAGCAGCAGGTGCTCGAGCGCATCTCCTCGATGGGAACGAACCTTTTGGTGGTGCGGCCGGGTGCGGCGCGCGTGCGCGGCTCCGGCGATATCGCAACGCTGGTCGAAGAAGATGCCATGGCAATCACCGAACTGGCTTCGGTCGCCGCGGTTTCCCCGGAGCGATCGACCCGCGCGACGGTGCGTTTCGGCAACATCGATTATCAGACACTCGTGCAGGGCGCCTGGCCCGGCTTCACGCAGGCGCGCGACTGGCCGCTCGCGGAAGGCAGCTTCATTTCCGAAGACGACGTGAAAGGGTACGCGCCAGTGGTCGTGCTCGGGCAAACGGTCGCGCGAACGCTGTTTCCGGACGGCGGCAGCCCGATCGGAAAATACCTGCTGGTCAAAAACGTGCCGTTCGAGATCGTCGGCGTGCTGGGTGCGCGTGGCGCGACGCCCTGGGGCAGCGATCAGGACGACATCGTCGTGATGCCGCTCTCGACCGGCTACATGCGCATGTTCGGCAAGCGCTACCTGCAATCGATCACGGTGCTGGTCGGGGATTCGGATGAAATCAAGGAGACCGAGGCGGCGATCGAGAAGCTTTTGACCGAGCGGCATCGCGGCGTGATCGATTTCCAGATCCGCAACACGTCTTCGATTCTCGAAACCGCGCTCGCGACACAGGATACGCTCACGATTCTGCTCGCCTCCGTCGCCGCGATTTCGCTGCTGGTCGGCGGCATCGGCGTCATGAACATCATGCTGGTCTCCGTCACCGAACGGACGCGCGAAATCGGCGTGCGCATGGCGACCGGGGCGCGGATGCAGAATATTCTCCTGCAATTCAACACCGAGGCGCTGGTGGTGTGCGGCATCGGCGGGCTCGCCGGGGTCGCGCTCGGCGTTGCGGTCGCGCTGATCGTGCAAAGTTTCGGCGTCGCGATCCTGCTCTCGCCGCTGCCCGCGGTCCTCGCCTTCTCCTGTGCGTTCCTTACGGGCCTGTTGTTCGGCTATCTGCCCGCGCGCAAGGCGGCGCAGATGGACCCCGTGGTGGCGCTTTCTTATGAGTGAAACTCCCTCTCCCCGCTGGGGAGAGGGTCAGGGTGAGGGGCTACTGCGCGGAAATTTATCTTCAGAGCCCCCTCACCCGGCGAACTGCGTTCGCCGACCTCTCCCCCTTGGGGAGAGGTGAAGTTCAAGTTGCCTTCCCTCTCTCTCCTCCCTAGGGTCCCGCCGATTTCCAACCGGCGCCAGACATGCTCGACAAGACCGATCCGCTATCGCCCGCCCGCTCGTTTCAGGGCCTGATCCTCGCGCTCCAGAATTTCTGGGCGAAACAGGGCTGCGTGATTTTGCAGCCCTACGACATGGAGATGGGCGCGGGCACCTTCCATCCGGCGACGACCTTGCGCGCGCTCGGGCCGAAGCCGTGGAACGTCGCTTACGTGCAGCCTTCGCGCCGCCCGAAGGACGGCCGCTACGGCGAGAACCCGAACCGGCTCCAGCACTATTATCAATACCAGGTGATCCTGAAGCCCTCGCCGCCGAATTTGCAGGAGCTCTACCTGCAATCGCTCGCCGCGATCGGCATCGACGCGAAAGTACACGATATCCGCTTTGCCGAAGACGACTGGGAAAGCCCGACGCTCGGCGCGTGGGGGCTCGGCTGGGAATGCTGGTGCGACGGCATGGAAGTTTCGCAGTTCACTTATTTCCAGCAGGTCGCGGGCTTCGAATGCGCGCCGGTTTCGGGCGAGCTTACTTACGGTCTCGAGCGTCTCGCGATGTATGTGCAGGGCGTGGAGAACGTCTACGACCTCAACTTCAACGGGCTTGAGGGCGAGAAGAAGGTCACCTACGGCGACGTGTTCCTGCAAGCCGAGAAGGAATATTCGCGGCACAATTTCGAATATGCCGACACCGCGATGCTGTTCGAACAATTCAAGATGGCGGAGAGCGCCTGCAAGAAATATCTCGCTGACGGCGACCGCGGTGAAGAACACCTGATGGTGCTGCCCGCCTACGACCAGTGCATCAAGGCGAGCCATGTTTTCAATCTGCTCGACTCGCGCGGCGTGATCTCGGTCACCGAGCGGCAGAGTTATATTCTTCGCGTGCGCGAGCTTGCGAAAGCCTGCGGCGCCGCGTGGCTGAAAACCGAAGGCGGAAGATGAGCTTCAAGGATACGCATCTGTTCCGGCCACTGGAGCTGGAATTTGCGGGTCCTGCGAGCAACGAAATCATTCTGAAGGGTTGGTGGAAGTCCGGCGGACCGCCGCGGGACTCCCAATACGAAAATATCCTAAGAGTATTGGCCATAGAGTCTGGCGAGCGGGATCGTCTTGGCTTTCTCTTTTTCAGGGACAGTTTCAAAAACCGAAACGTATTGAAACTCGAACGCGGTGATTTTGATAGTCTTCGCGAACTCCTCATCGAGGTCGCCGACAAGAACAGCGTTGCCGAATTCAAGTTCGAAACCGAAATGCCGGAACGGGACCCCGAGAATTACGACGCTACGATTGTCGATTGGCGTTGCTACGAAGTCGAACGGAGCGTGGCCGAGCAAATGACAAACGAACCCGCCTCTTACGAGCCAGCCATCTACGAGTTTCAAGCGAACCTGGAACTCTACAATTCTTCGCTTGCCGTCTTGCCTGACGAAGATCACCTCATTATTTGCTCGATGAGTTTCCATGGAGAAGGCAGCATTCGCCGAACTTCCGGATTAGCTGCGGCAAGACAGGAAAACTGGAGCTTTTCGCTCACGATTGGCGAATACTCTAATCCTGGCGCGGATGATACCCTTCCAGAATTCTCTTCGTTCGATACGGAGAACAGGAAAATCAGAATCCTGCTGGACACGGATTTTTTCAGCGCGCCTGACCACGCTGGGCGTCCGCGCAACTATCTCTCAATGTTACAACCTCTTCACAGATCGATCAACGTGCATGGAAGACTTACCGTAAGCACTGATCGCCAACATATAAAAATCAACAGCATCCATTTTCGTCGCGGTGACTGGTAAAAGGATTATCTGCTCAAATGACGATGCCGAAAACACTTCTGCAAATGGCCGGCGCGCCGCTAGAGCCGGGAAAGTTTTCCGAAAGCGCGGTCGTGATCATCGACGCGCAGAACGAGTACGTGAACGGCAAGCTGCCGCTCGTGGGGATCAACTCCGCGTTGGACAATATCGCGATCTTATTGAAAGCCGCGCGCGCGGCAGGTTCGCCGATTATTCATGTGCAGCACAAGGGCCGTGCGGGCGGTCTGTTCGACCCCGGCGCGGATGCGTTCAAGCTCGCGCCGCAGGCGGCGAGCGCGGCTGGCGAAGCCATCGTCGAAAAACCGCTGCCGAACGCTTTCGCGCAGACGAACTTGCAGGAATTGGTAGCAAAGACCGGGCGGAAGCAACTCATCGTCGCCGGATTCCAGACGCATATGTGCATCTCGTCCACGGTTCGCGCCGCACTCGATCTCGGCTACCGAACGACAGTCGTAAGCGATGCTGCCGCTACGCGCGACCTGCCCGATCCGACCGGAGGCCCTGCCTTCGCCGCCGATACGCTGCACCGCGCGGCGCTCGCGGGACTCGCGGATCGCTTTGCGATCGTCGCGAAATTGAGCGATCTCCGAGTTTAGCCCTACTCTACCCTCCCCTTGAGGGGGAGGGTCGCCGCCGAAGGCGGCGGGGTGGGGTGAATGGCACCGAAGCTTCCACGGACCAAAGCTGGCAAGTTTGCGAGAAAGCTTCGCGCAAACACGACCGATGCCGAGCAGAAGATGTGGCGTGCACTGAAATTACTGCCGCTGCGCGGGACACATTTTCGGCGGCAGGTTCCAATCGGCTCCTATGTCGTCGATTTCGTATGCATGCGTGAAAGAATTATGGTCGAAATTGATGGCGGCCAGCATTCTGAAGAAGCAACCATAAAGAAGGATGCAGCTCGCACACACTGGCTTGAACGAGAAGGCTATAAGGTCGTGCGTTACTGGAACAACGATGTAATGAACAACATCGACGGCGTTATAATTGATCTCATGCAAGCGATGGCGTTAGACGAACACCCCACCCCGGCGCACTTTGTGCGCCGACCCTCCCCCTCAAGGGGAGGGTAAGTTGGGCATTCTGATCGCAGCCATCATCACGACGGCGCTTGCGATCGTCGTGATCGGTTTGCTGATCCGCAATCTATCGAACGGCGCGCCGCGCTGGCTTCTCATTCTCGCATTTCTGTCGGCACTTCCGGCGCAGCCCGTCGCATTCCACTTCATCCGCACGCCGCTCCACGAGCTGCTCATGCAATGGCTCGGCGCCGGTGCGATGCTGACGGCAATCTCGCTGTTCTACGCCCCCCTGATCGAAGAACCCGCCAAATGGTTTTCGCTGGCGCTGCCGTCGCTGCGCAGAAAGCTGAACCCGGAAAACGCGCTCGCCGTCGCAATCGCCGTAGGCCTCGGGTTCGGCATCGGAGAGCTATGGTTCATCGCCGAGCGGCTCGCACGCGCTCCGCAGTTCGCAGGCCTGCCGTTCTACTATTTCAACGGCTTTCTCGCCGAGCGGTTGATGGTTTGCTTCCTGCACGGCGCGATGATCGCGCTCTTCTTCAAGCGCTATGCCGAAGGCCGCCCGACCTGGCCCGCGGCGCTGCTCGGGATCGCGTTGCACTTCGCGCTCAATTTTCCGATCTACCTTTCGCAGATCAACCTGTTCGGCATCGGCCAGGGGAATTGGGGTCTTATTCTCGTGATCTATGTCGCGGCCTTCACGCTCGCGATGTTCGGCTTCGTCGACCGGCTCGGCAAAGGCGGCACGCGCGAAGGCTTACTCGGCAGCGCCGCCTGCCCCGGCTGTGGCCAGATTTATCCGCGGTCGTTCTTCGCGCTGAACCTGCTGACCAAGCGCTACGAACGCTGCCCGCACTGCCGGAAATTTCATCTGGTGCCGATGCGCCAGCCACCGTGTGACGCTACAGGTGACAATGGCGGGAAGGCTTGATAGGCACTCGCGCAAAGCCCGCCAGAGCCCGTCATGCCCGATCTTCTCCTAGAACTTTTCTCCGAAGAAATTCCCGCCCGCATGCAACGGCAGGCGGCGGAGAACCTGAAAAAGCTCGTCACCGAAGCGCTGGTGAACGGCGGCCTCGTCTATGAAGGCGCGAAAGCCTTCGTGACCCCGCGCCGACTCGCGCTTTCCATTCACGGGCTCCCTGCAAAGCAGCCTGACCTCAAGGAAGAAAAGAAAGGCCCGCGCGTCGGCGCGCCCGATGGCGCGATCCAGGGCTTTCTGAAAGCCGCGGGCCTCACGTCGATTTCGGAAGCGAAAGTCCAGAACGACAAGAAGGGCGACTTCTATATCGCGATCACGGAGAAGAAGGGCCGCGCCACGCAGGACGTGATCGCGGAGCTTGTTCCCTCGATCGTGCGCTCGTTCCCCTGGCCGAAATCGATGCGCTGGGGATCGGGCAATCTTATCTGGGTGCGGCCGTTGCACTCGATCATCTGCACCTTCGGCCCGGAAACGGAAGATCCGGAAGTCGTGCAGTTCGACATCGACGGCATCAAATCCGGGACCACGACGCGCGGACACCGCGTGATGTCGCCGGGCGACATCACAGTGAAACGGCTCGAAGACTACACGCACAAGCTCGAAGCCGCGCGGGTCGTGCTCGATGCCGACCGCCGCAAGGAAATCATTCTCGCCGACGCGAAGAATATCGCGCTCGCGCAAGGGCTCGAACTCGTCGAGGACGAAGCGCTGCTCGAGGAAGTCGCTGGCCTCGTCGAGTGGCCGGTCGTGCTGATGGGCGAGTTCGAGGCGGCATTTCTCGACATTCCGCAGGAAGTGATCCGCGCCACGATCCGCATCAACCAGAAATGTTTCGTGTTGCGCGATCCGAAGACCGGAAAGCTCGCGAACAAATTCATCCTGGTTTCGAATCTCGAAGCCAGCGACGGCGGCGAAGCGATCAAGGCAGGCAATGCGCGCGTAATCCGCGCCCGGCTCTCGGACGCGAAATTCTTCTGGGACACCGACCGCAAGACGAAGCTGGAAGCGCGGCTGCCGAAATTCGCGCAGATCACGTTCCACGAGAAACTCGGCACACAGGCCGCGCGGATCGATCGCATTGCGAAGCTCGCGAAAGAACTCGCGGCGGACGTGAAGGCTGACGCCGGAAAGACCGAGACGGCTGCGCGTCTTGCAAAGGCAGACCTGCTCACCGAAGTCGTCGGCGAGTTTCCCGAAGTGCAGGGCCTGATGGGCAAGTATTACGCGCTTGCGGAAGGGATCGACAAGGAAATCGCCGCCGCGTGCGAGGACCACTACAAACCGCAAGGGCCTGCCGACCGCGTGCCGAACACGCCGGTCTCCGTCGCGGTCGCGCTTGCCGACAAGATCGACACACTCGCAGGCTTCTGGGCGATCGACGAGAAGCCGACCGGCTCCAAGGACCCCTATGCGCTGCGCCGCGCGGCACTTGGCGTGATCCGTATCGTACTCGACAACAAACTGAGGTTGCCGCTGCTTGCAATCTTCCGCAAAGCGCTCGCGGCATTGCCGAAAATGACCGAGCAGAAGAACGTCAAGGACGCCCCGAGCATCTCGCCGGAGGAGGACCTCCTCGGTTTCTTCGGCGATCGCCTGAAAGTTTTCCTGCGCGATGCCGGCGCGCGGCACGATCTCGTGGATGCCGTGTTCGCGCTCGGAGGACAGGACGACCTCGTGCTGATCGTTCGCCGTGTCGAAGCGCTCGGCAAATTCCTGGATACCGAAGACGGCAAGAACCTGCTTGCGGGCTACAAGCGCGCGGCGAACATTCTTTCGATCGAAGAAAAAAAGGACGGCAAGAAATATTCCGGCGAGCCGGACGCCGCAAAGCTCACCGCGCCGGAAGAAAAGGCGCTCGCCGCGGCGATCAAGACCGCGGAGTCAGAACTTGCGAACGCGCTGAAGGGCGAAGACTTCGAAGCCGCGATGCGCGCGATGGCTACGCTACGCAAGCCGGTCGACGCCTTCTTCGACAAGGTGATCGTGAACGCCGACGACAAGGCGGTGCGCGAGAACCGCCTGAAGCTTCTGAACCGCATCCGCGAAGCGACCCGGCACGTCGCGGATTTTTCAAGGATTGAGGGATAGCCTCACCCTTCGGGACGGCGCGTTCCGCGCCTCCTCAGGATGAGACTTTACTATTCTACGCGGACCTCGTCCTGAGGAGCGAACCGAAGGTTCGCGTCTCGAAGGACGGGCACGCAGGAAACTTCCGGCCTCCTCGCGCGTTATGCGCTGACGCCGCCATCGCGGCGGTCCTCCGGAGGCTTTCAATGACCATCAACCTGATCCAGCTTCAGCCGATCATCGCGCTGATTGCCGGAATTCTCATTCTGATCGTACCGCGGCTCCTGAACTTCATCGTCGCGATCTATCTCATCATCGTGGGGATCACGGGTCTCTTGCGGTGAAAAGCAAAACGGGCGGCCTCGGGGCCGCCCGTTTCGTTTGCAACGAATTTTTCTTCAAAGACCCTTCATCGTCACACCGGCGACCAGCACGAGATAGCCGATCACCGAAACCCAGAACATGTTCGGCGTGATGTAGGGAATCGGCGTGAAGCGGCTCAGGACCGCAAGCGCGACGAGAATGAGCGACAGAAGGAAAATGACAACTTTCGGTGCGCTAAGATTCATGGAAGCCCCCATAAAAACGGCTCCATTTGCGGAGCCGGTTCAAATCATGACCCAATTCCCATGATCGCGCCATGACGCGGCTGTGCATTGCATGCAACGCTGTTGCGGTGCATCGCGCCAGGAGCTAATCCTTCCGCCTCGCGAAACAGCGCTCGGTAATTCCGCATGACGAAATGGGTGTACAGCTTCGGCGACGGCAAGGCTGAGGGCAAAAGCGGAATGAAGGAGTTGCTCGGCGGCAAGGGCGCGAACCTCGCCGAGATGTCGAACCTCGGCCTGCCCGTGCCGCCCGGCTTCACGATCACGACCGAAGCCTGTGTCCACTATTATTCCAACAAGAACGCTTACCCCGATGGATTGAAGCGCGAGGTCGAGGCTGCGCTCTCGGGCATCGAGAAAATCACGGGACGCAAGTTCGGCAGCGATGCAGACCCGCTGCTCGTCTCCGTCCGCTCCGGCGCGCGCGCCTCGATGCCCGGCATGATGGATACGGTCCTGAACCTCGGGCTCAACGACAAGACCGCGGAAGCCCTCGCGAAATCGGCGAACGACAAACGCTTCGCCTACGACTCCTATCGCCGCTTCATCCAGATGTATTCGAACGTGGTGCTCGACGTCGATCACCACAACTTCGAAGACATCCTCGAAGACTACAAAGACCAGAAGGGCTTCGTACTCGACACCGATCTCGATGCCGGCGACTGGATCGAGATCGTGAAGCGCTACAAGACGCGCGTGCAGGAAGAATACGGAAAACCCTTTCCGCAGGATCCGCACGAACAGCTATGGGGCGCGATCGGCGCCGTGTTCGGCTCCTGGATGAACGCGCGCGCGGTCACCTATCGCCGCCTGCATGGAATCCCCGAGTCGTGGGGCACGGCGGTCAATGTGCAGGCCATGGTGTTCGGCAACATGGGCGAGGACTCGGCGACCGGCGTCGCCTTCACCCGCAATCCTTCGACCGGCAAGAAGGAGTTTTACGGCGAATTTCTCGTGAACGCGCAGGGCGAGGACGTCGTCGCCGGCATCCGTACGCCGCAGAACCTGACGAGGATCGCGCGCGAAGAAGCTCATTCCGACAAGCCTTCGCTCGAAGAAGTGATGCCGCAGACCTTCGGAGAACTCAAAGACGTCTTCGCGAAGCTCGAGAAGCACTACGCCGACATGCAGGACATCGAGTTCACCGTCGAGAAATCGAAACTGTGGATGCTGCAAACACGCTCCGGCAAGCGCACGGCGAAGGCTTCGCTCCGCATCGCCGTCGAGATGGCGAACGAAGGCGTGATCACCAAAGAACAGGCGATCAACCGCATCGAGGCCGGCGCGCTCGACCAGCTCTTGCATCCGACCATCGATCCAAAAGCCGAGCGCAAGATCGTGGCGACCGGCCTGCCTGCGTCTCCGGGTGCCGCTTCCGGCGAGATCGTTTTCTCCGCCGACGAAGCGGAGGCTGCGAAGGGTTCGGGACGCAAGGTCATTCTCGTGCGCGTCGAGACTTCGCCGGAAGACATTCACGGCATGCATGCGGCGGAAGGGATTCTCACCACGCGCGGCGGCATGACCTCGCATGCGGCGGTCGTCGCGCGCGGCATGGGAAAACCCTGCGTATCCGGCGCGGGCTCGATCCGCATCGATTATGCCGCGAAAACCATGAGCGTCGGCCCGGTCACGCTGAAGGCAGGCGACATCATCACCATCGACGGCGCGCAAGGACAGGTTTTGCAGGGCCGCGTCGCGATGATCGAGCCGGAGCTGACCGGCGAGTTCGCGACGCTGATGGAGTGGGCCGACAAGGTCCGCCGCCTCGGCGTGCGCGCCAACGCCGACACGCCTGCCGACGCGAAAGCTGCGCGCAACTTTGGCGCCGAAGGCATCGGCCTATGCCGCACCGAGCATATGTTCTTCGACGACGACCGCATTCTCGCCGTGCGCGAGATGATTCTGGCCGACGACGAGAAAAGCCGGCGCCGGGCGCTCGACAAGCTTCTGCCCGCGCAGCGCTCGGACTTCATCGCGCTGTTCGAGACCATGAAGGGACTGCCGGTCACGATCCGGCTCCTCGACCCGCCCCTGCACGAATTCCTGCCGCATACCGATAAGGACATGGCGGAAGTGGCGACCGCGCTCGGCACGGACGTAAAGAGGCTCGCCGCGCGCAAGGCGGAGCTTTCGGAATTCAACCCGATGCTCGGCTTCCGCGGATGCCGTCTTGCCATCGCCTTCCCGGAAATCGCGGAGATGCAGGCACGCGCGATTTTCGAGGCCGCGGTTCACGCGGGCAAGACCACCGGTGCACCGGTGGTGCCGGAAGTCATGGTGCCGCTGATCACGACCAAAGCCGAATTCGATCTCGTGAAGGCGCGCATCGACGCGATGGCGCAGGCCGTGATGACGGAAACGAAAAGCAAGATCGAGTATCAGGTCGGCACGATGATCGAGTTACCGCGCGCCTGCCTGCGCGCGGAAGAAATCGCGCAGACCGCGGAATTCTTCTCGTTCGGCACCAACGACCTCACGCAGACGGCGTTCGGCATCTCGCGCGACGATGCGGCGATTTTCCTGAACACTTATCTCGCGAAAGGCATCATCCCGATCGATCCTTTCGTCTCGATCGACCGCGGCGGTGTCGGCGAACTCGTGAAGATCGGTGTCGAGCGCGGACGCAAGTCGCGGCCGGATATCAAGCTCGGCATCTGCGGCGAACACGGCGGCGATCCGGCCTCGGTCGCCTTCTGCCATGAAGCAGGTCTCGATTACGTTTCCTGCTCGCCGTTCCGCGTGCCGATTGCACGCCTCGCCGCGGCGCAGGCAGCACTCGGCAAAGAATTCGTGAGCGAGGCGTAGGGGGAAAGAATGAATATCTATGTCGTTTTCGTCGCCATCATGGTCGCGATCGGAGCCATCGTCGGCGCTGTGCTGACCGCGCGGCCCGATCTGTTCTACTTCAATCTGATGCCTTTCGTTTCGATCCTGGCGGCGATGGGCGTTGTCGAACTCGGCGTCATGTCCACCGGCCGGCTGGAAGGTCCGATGCCGCTGAACGTCCGCTTCACTGCCCTCGGGCTCGGGCTCGGCGCCTATTTTCTCGTCGCACACGGGCCGTCGCTTCTCGCGCGATGAGTGTGCCTTCGCTCAAAGAGTTGCGTGAAGGCGGCAAGGCTGCCCTGGCCCGCGCGCTGGCGGCCATCGAAACCGAAGCAAACTCCGAAGCGCTCGCGCAACTCCTCGACGAAGCCTCTGCGAAGCCGAAGGGATATATTCTCGGCCTCACCGGCACGCCCGGCGTCGGAAAATCCACGCTCATCAATGCGATGATCGCGCGGGCGCGAGCCGCGAATAAGACCATCGCGGTGATTGCGGTCGATCCGTCCTCCAAGGCGACCGGCGGGGCTTTGCTCGGCGACCGCGCCCGCATGACGACGGACCCCGGCGACAAGGGCGTATTCGTCCGTTCGATGGCGGCGCGCGACCGGCTCGGCGGAATTTCCAACGAGACCATCGCCGCCGCCGTATTGATGCGCGCGCTCTACGACCGCGTGATCGTGGAAACCGTCGGCGTCGGTCAGTCGGAATCCGACATCGGCGCGATTGCCGACACGGTGCTGCTCTGCGTGCAGCCGGGCGCGGGCGACGCGCTGCAATTCATGAAGGCCGGTGTGATGGAGCTTCCCGATGTGGTCGCCGTCACCAAGGCGGATCAGGGTGCTGCGGCCCGCCGGGCGCGGGCGGATGTCGAAGGCGCGCTCGGACTGATGGAACGCGGCGGCTCGTGGTTTGCGCCTGTGCTGATGATCTCGGCAACCACCGGCGAAGGTCTCGACCAGCTCGATGAAGCGATTGCGAACCATCTCGCACATCTTTCTGGAGCCGGGCGGCTCGACGTCAGGCGAAGCGAACAGGAAGGCGAGTGGATCGCGGAAGCGATCCGGGCGCGTTTCGGTAGCGAAGGTGTCGCTGCCGCGCGCGAGATCAGGATCTCCGGACAAGGACCGTTCAGCCGCGAGCGCCTGCTCGGACTGGAGCTTAAAACGCGGCTTTTCCTGTTAACCCGCAGGTAACCCTGATCACGCGATAACTCCGCTTTGTAGCGTAAGCGTTGTGTAGGTTGTCATGCGTAGCCGTAGGGCGCCGCGAAAGCGGCCGGGATATTTGCGTTTGGCGCTTGCGCCCGCACTTCTCCTGTTCGGCACCCAGCAGGCCGCCTATCAGGACATCGGAAGTCTCCTCGAAAAAGAAGCGAACGTCGCGGAGCCCGCGCGCGCGCATCTGATGAAGGGCGCGCTTTCCTCGCTGAAGACCGCGACCCTGTCCTTGCCGGCGCACAACCTGTTTGCGCTTCCGGAATCTCCCTTCCAGCAGTCGCCGCGCCTCGACCCCGACATCACCGGATCGATTCCGCCCGCGGAAAAAACGATTTCTGCCGCGATCGACCGCGGCAGGAAAACGGATCAGATCGAAACCAACCGGGCGCCGGTCGCGCTCTCGAAATACGAGAACTCGCTTTCACTGGAACTCGAGCCGCGCTCGCCGGACGATCCGGCGACACCGGAGATCTTCAATTTCGAAGGCGAGGCTCGTGCCGACCGGCCCGGAAACCTCGCCCACATGCCGGGACGGCTTGCCGAAAACCCGGCGGCACTTTTCCAGATGAACAGCCTCTTGTTCGATCCGGGCTCCGACGTGTCGCCGCCCGGTGCATTCAAACACCGGCAATATGTCGCGCCGGGTGTCGTGCCGGACACGTCTCCGAACGCACCGCTGCATGCGACACGCAAGCTCACGCCCGCGGAGCGGCTCGCCTTGAACCCGGTCACGCGCGCGAAAGCGGTCAAGTGTCTGGCGGAAGCGATCTACTTCGAGGCCCGTTCCGAACCGGAACGGGGACAGATGGCGGTCGCGCAGGTCGTCGTGAACCGCGCATTCTCGGGTTATTACCCGAACGACATCTGCGGCGTGGTCTATCAGAACAAGCACCGCCATCTGGCGTGCCAGTTCACCTTCGCTTGCGACGGGATTCCCGACATCGTCCATTCAAAATCGCATTGGGAGCTTGCGAACCGGCTTGCGAACGAAGCGCTCGACGGCAAGGGCTATCTCAACGATGTCGGCAAGGCGACGCACTATCACGCCTATTACGTTTCGCCGTACTGGGCGAAGAAGATGCGCAAGATGGTGCGGATCGGCGCGCATACGTTCTACTTCCCATTCGAGTGGGAAGTGAACGAGACGACCGTCACGGCTGGCAATCAATCAAAGCAATAGCGGATCGATGGCGCCTAGCGCCGTCGTTACGTAGAGCAGAACGAAAACGAT
>CAZFPR010000019.1:7750-12895 GCA_964521045.1 uncultured Hyphomicrobiales bacterium | reverse complement strand
GCCGTCGCGAGGCTCGCGATCAGCGTGAAGTCGACCAGCATGTCGGGCAACGCATTGGTGCGGCGCATGGCTTCGTCCCTTCTCCGGAGGACGCGCCAGCCGCGCGTCACCCCTGCGGGGATATAACCCTCATCCCGGCCTTTGGTTCCCGCCCGTCCGCGCGCTAGAAAGGGGCATCCTGGGAAGAGACATGGCGGTCTATGTGGACGATCCGATCTGGCATTGGCAGGGAATGCGCTGGGCGCATTTGGTTGCCGACCACGAGCACGAACTGCATCGCTTTGCAGCCGGGCTCGGCATCCCACGTCTCGTCTATCAAGGCCCGCCCAAGACCGCGCATGCGCATTACGACATCACCGCCTTCGAGCGCAGGCGCGCGATCGCACATGGAGCGATCGCCTGTTCGCGGGAAGAAATCGTGATCGTGCTGCGGCGGTTGAAGGCGCTGAGCGGCGTCTAGCTGCGCCAGGGATTGGGTCTGTCTGAAGCGATCTCCGCCGCAGGTGCAGACGATGGCTTGGGCTCCCAAACGCCGGCCCGCCACATCAACCCGCCCTCGGTTCCTTCGCTACGCGCGCCTTCCGAACCATCCGGTTCGATCAGTGCGACCGGACCCGGATCGCGGCCGCCTGCGGTACGCACGAGAGCGTCAACGCGCTTGTCGATCGCAGGATGGGTCGAGAACAGATCCGAAAACCCCGAATGCGGATTGTCGAAGCACATTTCCATCACAGACGATGTCGCGGTTTTCAACTCGCCCCGGTTCTCGATCTTTCGAAGCGCCATGATCATGGCATCCGGGTTCTTCGTCAGTTCGACCGCGCCGGCGTCGGCGAGATATTCGCGGGAACGAGACAGCGAGAGGCGGATAACGATCGAGAGAAACCAGGCAAGCGCAATCAGCGCAAGCGCGATCAGGATCGCGACGATGGCGCCGCCTCCGCCCTTGCGGTTTCCCGACGAACTCGAGCGCCATGTCGTGCTGCCGCTCGAACGCGATCTGAAGATGATGCGGAACGTAAGCTCGCCGACGAAAGAGATAATGCCTGCCATGACGACCGCGATCACGAGAATCCGCACATCGCCGTTGCGGATATGGGTCAGTTCATGTGCGAGCACGGCCTCGATTTCCTGATCGTTCAGATGCTGAACAAGGCCGCGCGTGACGGCGATCGTGTACTGCCTCTGGTTCAGGCCCGTCGCATAGGCGTTCAGCGCCGCGTCTTCGGTGATCTTCAGCTTCGGCATCGGAATGCCGCGCGAGATGCAAAGGTTCTCGAGGAGGTTATAGAGCTTCGGCTCCTCCTGCCGGGTCACGCCATGCGCGCCGGTCTGGCGGTCGATCATCGCCTGATGAAAGCGATAGGCGATCAGAAGCCAGATCACCGCGCCGGCCGTGGCAAAGGGGATCGCGTAGAGCATATCCCGCCAGGCAAAGAGCAGAATCCAGTCGAGCGGCGCGTCGTTCATCACATAGGCGCGGAAGATCAGCGCGCCTGCGAACGTCAGCAGATAGACGAGGAAAAACAGTCCGGCGATCAGAAAGACCGAACGGACGCGATTGTTTCGGATTTGCGTGTAAAGCCCGTAGGCGGCCATCGCCCGCAACCTCCGGCAAGGTGAAGCGGCCCGGCTTCCCGCCGGGCCGCAAACTAACGTTCGGACGTAATCAGAACTTCACGTTGGGCGCGACTTCGAGCTGCTGGCGCGCTTCGCCCACATCGAAGAATTCGCGGTGACGGAAGCCGAGCGCGCCGGCGAAAAGCGCCGCCGGAAGCTGCTCGATCGCGGTGTTGTATTCCTGGACCGCGTTGTTGAAGAAGCGGCGTGCCGCAGCGAGCTTGTTTTCGATGTCGGAAAGCTCGGTCTGCAACTGCTGGAAGTTCGTATTCGCCTTGAGGTCCGGATAGGCCTCGGCGAGAGCGAACAACCCGCCCAGCGCTTTGGTGAGCATGTTCTCGGCCTGCGCGGCCTGCGCCGGACCCTTGGCGGCGATGGCCTGGTTTCGCGCCTGAATCACGGCCTCGAAGGTCGAACGCTCGTGGGTCGCGTAGCCTTTGACGGTTTCGACAAGGTTCGGGATCAGATCGTGCCGCTGCTTGAGCTGCACGTCGATATCGGCATAGGCCTGATTGGCGCGCTGGCGAAGCGCGACGAGGCTGTTATAGACAAAGATAACGTATAGAACGAGCACGCCGACGATGCCGAGCGTGACCATCAAACCGGTAGACATGCAGAACTCCCTCGGGCGAATTGCCTGCAAGGCAGCCTAGCGCAGATTCGAGCAAAAGTACGAGGGTTTGCCGCCTCAGGCGGCGCGGATTTTCGAAGGCACCGGCGGCGGCGCAAGACGGACGCGGTTGCGGCCCCCGGCCTTCGCCGCATAGAGCGCCCGGTCGGCCCGCTCGATCAGTTCCTCGACATCGCGGTCATGGCTCGTGATCGCGGCGCAGCCTATGCTTACGGTGACGCTGAGCTTATTGCCGTCGAACGGGATGATGCTCTCGGCGATCACGAACCGGATGCGCTCGGCAAGCTCGTGCGCCTCCTGCTCGCTCACTTCGCGCAGCAGGACGACGAATTCCTCACCGCCGAAGCGGGCGACCTTGTCGGTTTCGCGAAGCGTCTGTGCGATCAATTCGCCGATGCGGCGGATCACGGCGTCACCGGCGGCATGGCCGTGATCGTCGTTGACATGCTTGAAGTGATCGATGTCGACGACCAGTGTCGCGATCGAGCGATTGTAGCGCTGATAGTAGCGCATCGCATCCGCGGCGGCGTCCATGAAGGCGCGGCGGTTCATCAGGTTCGTGAGCGGATCGGTCTCTGCGAGCTTGCGAAGGCTCGCAATGTCGTTCGCAAATTTGCGCGCATCCTCGGCGGCCTTGGCTTCGGCTTCCTGCGTCATACGCTCGACGAAACCGATGCGGAGCAGCAGCGAACGCAGCGACGTAGACAGGTGGATCACTTCGGACGAACCGCGCAGGCGCGGCAGGGTCATCGCACTGTTTTCGCGGCCGATACGGTCGGCGGCATCCGTCAATTCCCGGATCGGACCGGAAATACGGTTTGCGATCGCGCCGGCGGTCAGAATGCCGAGAACCGCGACGACCGTCCCGATGCTGACGATCATCCAGAACATCTGATAGGTCGCGGAAAAGGCCACTTCACCGTTGCGCCGCGCGATCACGCCCCAGCCCATGCCGGGGTAGTCGCGATGTCCGTCCATCAAAGCATATCCGGAAAGCATTTCTCCGCCCGGTCCATGGTCCACGAACACGCCATGATGCGAGCGGCGAAGGCTCTCGATCTGCGCGGAAGGATAATGCGTGCGCAGTGCCTTGGAGCCGAGCAGCACCTCGCCCGAACGCGAGACAACGACGATTTCATCGCCGTTCGATTCCATCGCACGGCGGATTTCCTCGATCTCGCCCCAGTGGATCGAGGCGACCAGAACGCCAGCGAGTTCGTTGCTGTAATTGTAAACCGGGAACGCAAACTTGACGAAAGTGATCGGAACGTCAGTGCCGCTTGCAACCGCCGCCGACAGAGCCACGAGATCCGGTGAATCCTCGATCGCCGGCCCCTGCAAACCTCTCAGAAACCAGCCCTCATGCGCAACGGACTCGCCTTGGCGATGACCTTCCGACGCAGCAACGACGACCCCCTCTTTCGACACGAATGCCAGCCAGTTGTAATCCGGGAAGCTCGAATTCAGACGGTCGAAAATCGGACGCATCTTCGTCGGATCTGTCGAAACCGCGGATCGGATGCCGTCGAAAGAGGTGTAAGAGCGGATACGGTGATAGATGTTCTGGAAGTGGCGATCCATGCGGTCGGCGGCCGTTTCCGAAACCTGGATCATTTCGCGGCTGATGAGACGGGTCGCTTCTTCGCGCCCGACATAGGCTGCGCCGAAAGCGATCGCGAAAGACACGAACAGGCAAAGCGCCGCTGTTGCGAGCGCAATCTGCTCGCGAACCGACAAGCGGTCTTCGAACGCCCAAAGCTTTCCGCGAATTCCGGCGAGCAACTTCGCCCCCTTATTTGGTGGACTTCATTGTCCAACTCCCGGGCGGAATGTAACCGGCAGCCCTCCACTATCCCGTTACAAGTGCCGCTAAAATTGGAGGAAATGGAAAATGGCGGATTAACCAATCGAGCCCTTGGCACTCGCGGCTTTGTGATCCCGGGACGGCCGATAGAGCCTGCCTGATGCCACGCTTCCGGGTTATCCAGTAACCGCGTCTTAGCCATGTTCCAAAGGTGCCAGTGAATGAAGCGCAGAACCTTTTCGGCCCTGCTTCTTGCGGGATTGCTACTGCCGGGTCTCATCAGCAACGCCTTCGCATCCGGCTTTGCCAAGTACGAAGCGGATGGATTCAGAAAGCTGCTCGCGTCCGGCGTGCCGGTCGTTGTCCATGTGCACGCCGACTGGTGCCCCGTCTGCCGTGTACAGATCCCGATCATCGAGCGCGTACTGAAGGGCGCGGCCTACAAAAACGTCCGCGCAATCCGCGTCAATTTCGACCGCGATAAGGCGTTTCTCGCCGACTACAAGGTCGTACGGCAATCGACGATTGTGGTCTTCAAGGCGGGCAAGGAAGTCGCACGCCTTTCCTACGACACCGACCCCGCCCGTATCGAGGAAGTCCTCGAATGGGCATTACCTTGAGGACGGAGCCCTGACATGCGCAGAATAATTTTTGCCGCCATGACGCTCGCAGCACTTACGACCGCGTCGCTCGCGGATTTTGCCGCCTTCGACAAAGCGAAGTTCGATACGCTCGTGAAATCGAATGCCGCCGTGGTGGTTCATACGCACGAATGGTGGTGCCCGACCTGCCGGACGCAGGCGAATGTTCTGGAAGGACTTCAGAAAGATTCGAAATTTTCCAAGGTAACAATGTTCCGGGCTAACCCGGGCACTCACCGCGATGCGCTGGAGCCGATGAAGGCCGCCACACGAAGCATCGTCATCGTTTTCGCCGGCGGGAAGGAAATCGGCCGTCTGAACTGGATCACCGACGCCGCGCAAATCCGCGCGCTGCTCGAACAAGCGGTGAAGGCCGGCGGATGACCGCAATCTTACTTGCGTTCTTCGCCGGTACGCTGACCGTAATCAACCCGTGCATCCTGCCGCTG
>CAZFPR010000019.1:0-7740 GCA_964521045.1 uncultured Hyphomicrobiales bacterium | reverse complement strand
GCTCCGGCCCCGTCCTCTCCCACGAGAAAATGAACGAGCTTTACGCGGACAGCCGGTTCATATATTCCGATGAAGCGCCGTATGCCGCGCGGACGTACGCCGCGCTGCTCGCGGGGCTCGTCGCCGGGTTCGCGACGCTCGGCGTTCTCGTGAACGCAACCGGCGCATTGTTCGGCATCGGCGAGAACACGTTGCGGATAGCCGTATCCGTGCTCTTGATCGTTTTCGGTGCCGTGCTGCTGATCCCCGCACTGGAGCAGCGCTTCTCCAATCTCGTCGCGCCGGTTGGTGCTGCCGGCGCAAACCTCGCGGCACGGGCGAGCAACTATGGAATTGCGGGACAGTTTCTGGTCGGCATCCTGCTCGGCGCGATCTGGGCGCCCTGCTCAGGTCCGTCCGTCGGCGCAGCACTTTCGCTTGCGGCGGAAGCGGGCGGATATCTTGCCGCTGCGGCGCGCATGACGGCGTTCGCACTAGGTGCGGCGCTCGTGCTGTTTCTCGTCGCGATCGGCGCGCGTTCGCTTGCGGCGCGCAGCGGCGGTATCAGCCGGATCGCGCCTTATGCGAAGAAGATCGCAGGCGGCGCGTTTCTCCTGGTCGGCATCCTGATGCTCAGCGGCTTCGACCGGGCGATCGAGGCTGCGTTGGTCGACCTGATGCCAGACTGGCTGATTACCTTCACGACAAAGTTCTAGTGACCGGAAGCGGGAGTTGCCGCAGCAACTCCCGTTCCAGGTTCCGGCGTTAGCGCGCTTCCGTGCGGCTGACGCAGGTGCCGGCCGCGGTTCCGCCCTGCGACTTATCCTTGGCGCCCTTCTGACAGGCGGCCATGGTTTCGTAGTTACAGGCGATGCCGCCGGTTCCCTTCAGGCAGAAGGCTTTGTTGCCTTCGATCTTCGGAGCCTGTGCAGAAGCGGCGGTAACGGCGAAAGCGAGGATCGTTCCAGCGATAGCGAGACGCATGTTCGTTTCTCCCTTGAAGCCCTCCCTGAGCGGCAACACGAGAGAAATGACTTGGTTCCTGACGGAACACCGCGAACGAAAGCTCAGCGGTATTTTTTGATGCCGAAGAGTTCGAACAACGGATTATCGCTCTGCGATTCCGGCGGCGGACGGCGCACGGGGTTTTGCTTGCGGACCTGCGGCTGCGGTTCCACGCGCTGCTGCGGAACCGTTCCCGTCACTTCGGGCTCGGTAGCGGACTTTTTGTCCTGCGCGACAACATTGTTTTGCTCCGCCGGAGGCGCAGGCGGCGCCACGACGCGAAGCGCCTTCACCGACTTCTTCTCGATGCCGTCTTTATTCTCGACTTCCTCCGGCTCGGGCGTCTTTTCATGCGTGGAAGTGGCCGCACGGTTGATCGGCGCTTCGGCGGGTGTTTCCGACTGCTGCAAGACCGGCGGCATGGGATCGAACCGGCTCGCGATCGGCTGCTGCGGCGCTCTCGCTTTCAGAAGCAGCCCGATCGCGCCGAAAGCCGCGAGAAGCATCGCGACGGTGATCGCGGTCGCACCGAGTACGATCCGGAAGCCGGAAAGCGTCGAGGTCTTCCCGCGCATGCGCTGCTCGCGCCGCACGCGCGAAAGCACGTCTGTCTGGGTATGGCCCGCCGTCATGACGCGGCAATCTATCTGAGTCGCGAATCCGGCGAATCAGATTTTTTAGGCTGCGGCGGCCCGGGGCCCGAACAGGATGATTGCCGCCCCGATCAGGCAAACCGCCCCGCCCAGTACGTCCCAGCGGTCGGGTCGAGCGCCCTCGATGGTCCAGAGCCACAGGAGCGAGGCGACGATGTAGACCCCGCCATAGGCTGCGTAGGTGCGGCCCGCCGCGTCACTCTCGACATAAGTGAGGAGCCAGGCGAAGGCGATCAGGGCTGCCGTGCCCGGGATCAGCCAGAGCGCGGATTTCCCGAGCCGGAGCCAAGCCCAGAAGGCGAAGCAGCCCGCGATCTCGCAGAGCGCGGTCAGCGCGAAGACGGCGATGGAGAACATGCAGAACCTCTGCCGCTATTCTGCGGCGAGGATCGTGTTTCGCACAATCGGATAGATCTGGCCGTTCCACTTCTTGCCGGAGAAGACGCCGTAGTGGCCGACGCCGGCCTGCATGTGGTGGCGCTTCCGGTGCGGGCGAATGCCGGTGCAGAGGTCTTGTGCAGCGAGCGTCTGGCCCATCGCGCAGATGTCGTCGCGTTCGCCTTCGACGGTGAGTAGCGAGGTCTTGCGGATCGCTTTCGGCTCGACCAGTTCGCCCTGGAATTTCAGCTCGCCCTTCGGGAGACGATACTCCTGAAACACCCACTGCACGGTCTCGAGATAAAACTCGGCGGTGAGATCGAGGACTGCGAAATATTCGTCGTAGAAATCCTTGGTCTGTTTCGCCTTCCCGAATTCGCCGCGCGCGAGATTCTGGAACAGGTCCATGTGCGCCTTGACGTGGCGGTCCATGTTCATCGCCATGAACGCCGAAAGCTGCACGAAGCCGGGATAGACGTGACGGCCCGAGCCCTTGTGCTGCGGCGGCACCACCGAAATCAGGTTCTTTTCGAACCACTCGATCGGTTTTCCGGTCGCGAGATCGTTCACTTTGGTCGGGTTTACGCGGCAGTCGATGGGCCCTGCCATGAGCGTCAGGCTTTTCGGCTGCGCCTTCATGCCGTTCTTCGCCATGACCGCGGTTGCAACCAGCGCCGCAACACAGGGCTGGCAGACGGCGACCACATGCGCGCCGGGGCCTATCGCCTGAAGGAAGCGGATCATGTGATCGACGTATTCGTCGAAGCCGAAGCGGCCGCCGGATACCGGAATGTCACGCGCATTGTGCCAGTCGGTGATGAAGACGTCGTGGTCGGAGAGCAGCGTGCGCACGGTTTCGCGCAGGAGCGTCGCGAAATGCCCGGAGAGCGGCGCCACCACCATCACGCGCGGCTGCGCGCTGTCGATGTCTTTCTTGAAATGCAGGAGCGTTCCGAAGGGTGTCTGCATCGCCGGCTGCTCGACCACCGCCACTTCGCGGTTGCCGACCATCACGCTGTCGATACCGAACGCGGGCCGCGCATGCGTGAGCTTTGCGCGCGTTATCATCTCGAAGCCCGCGGCGATCGTGCCGAACGGCGAATGACCGGCGTAGCCGTTCAGACCCGTGACGATCCCCCGAACATTGGCCATTGCCTGTTCCGAGAAGGAGCGCCACGGCTCCATGAGATCGTGCTGCGCCTGATACGCGGAATAAATCATTCAGTCCCAGCCCTGCTGCCCAGCCACTTTGGCACCGCAACAGGCTAGCGGATTCTTTGCTGCGGTGCGATAGTCAACTTCGGTCTAACGCGGAGGCGCGTGGACAAGTTCCTTCCGCGCCCGAGGGGGTTCTTATGGCTGGGGCGCGGCTTACGATTGCGAGCAAAAACTACGGCGCGTGGTCGTTGCGTGGCTGGTTATTGTGCAAAATCGCCGGAATCGACTTCGTCGAGCACGCGGTTTCCGCCGACGACCCTTCTGCCCGCGCGGAACTGCTGCTTTTGTCGCCATCTTTTCTCGTGCCTTCACTCGAGAACGGCAGCGTAAAAGTGTGGGACACGCTCGCGATCGGCGAATATCTGCACGAGACGAAGCCCGGCGCGGGACTGCTCCCGCAAGACCCGGCTGCGCGCGCGCATTGCCGCGCGATTTCCGGCGAGATGCATTCTGGTTTTGCGAACCTGCGCTCGGCGCTGCCGATGAATGTGAAGGCGAGCTATCCGGGCTTCAAGGTCTGGCAGGGCGCGCAGGCGGACATCGGCCGCATCACCGAAATCTGGCGCGACTGTATCGCGAAATACGGCGGGCCGTATCTGTTCGGAAAATCGCTGACGCTTGCGGACGCGATGTATGCGCCGGTCTGCTCGCGCTTTACGACCTACAACGTGAAGCTCGACGACGTATCCGCCGCCTACTGCAAGACGATCATGGCGACGCCGTTCATGCAGGAATGGATTGCTGCGGCGAAGAAAGAGCCGGACGAGCTGGAAGAGCTCGACGTGGAGTTTTAGCTTGTCGTCCCGGCCAAGCGGCGCACTTAGCGTCGCGCGAGCCGGGATCCATAGCCACCGAGCCAAAGTTGAGCACAGGGGTTATGGGTCCCCGCTTTCGCGGGGACGACAGCGTGTGGATGTTGCCGATTCATTTTGCAAACAGCGGGCGCGTTTCTTCGTCCGGACGCGCGTTTTCTTGCGTCCCGGTTTTCCCTCGAGAATTTCGAGGGAGCGGAGCGCTGCGAAGCGCCACGCATTTCAGTTTTCGCTTCTCTTGCGAGAAGCGCATCACTTCGCAGCGCTCCACTTCGGCTTTTATCGGACGCGGGCTGCGCTTTTCGTGAGACCTCTTTGAGAGGCTTTCTCTCCGTCAGCCGTGCTCCCGGCAGGCGAGCCTAGTCTCGCCGGGCGGTGCCCCGCGGCCGTCCCGGTTTGCTACTGCGAAAAGCAAACGGAGACACCGGCCGTTTCCCGCAAGCACGACGCCTCATGAATGCGCCCTCGATGGAAACAGCGCGCGGAATGTACGCGCGCTGGAAACGGCGGGGATAGATTTTTTGAGGGGTGACGGAAGGTGTTGCGAGGAAAAGGGAAACGAGAACGAAAGAAAATTATTTCCCCGGGGAGGCGAGGAAAGAGCCGGACGAGATGGAAGAACTGGATGGGGAGTTCTGACGACATCCTTCAACCCGTCGTGGCCGGGCTTGTCCCGGCCATCCACGTCTTACAAACAGAGTTGCCGCCAAGGCGTGGATGCCCGGCACAAGGCCGGGCATGACGACATTTAGGAGTGTCGTGATCTAAGCGCAGCCATAAATTCAGATCTGATTGCTTTCTTTGATCTCGAATTTCCTAGAAAAATATCCTCCGCTAGCAGCACTTGATGGTTCTGGCGTATGAAATCTATACGAGCGGACTTGATTTTAAATTGATCGTTATAGTCGAGAAGCCAATATCCGATAATTTGACGCAGTAAATTAGTTGAGGTCTTCGGCTTAATTGTCGTCTTGATTTCGACTAGACATCCGTCAACGACGAGATCGAGATCAGCACCGCCTATATCGGTACTCCCAGCCAAAACAGAGCCATGCCTCACCTTTAACTTCCTAGAAAGTGCCGCGGCATTGGTTTCTCGATAGTTGGCGGCCATTTGACGAACATCATCAACCCAGACCTTTTCAGCACTTTCAATTTGTTTCTCGAGATCGAACACGCCAGTAATCATGGCCTCGTGGAAGTGAAATATACTTGTCCCCCGCCGGAAGTGATCAATTTTCGCGAGAAAAATGCAGAATCTGCAAAGCGCTTCTTCGTCTGATTTCGAGATTAGCGGTAACGACTGTCGGTAAAAGTCGTCAAGCAGCGTATAGCCAGCATCCAAGTTGCTAAGTTTATTAATGTACTCCCGACCCTCGAATTCGTAAGAATATAAGTATTGGAGTTTTTTTAAGCCCTGTTCAATTGTAACTGACTTGTGAGCGTCCCGCGTATAGAGAAATCTAATTCGATAGTCTGTCGCCGTACCAACAAGTGTGTATGCATATGTATCGGAGTATTTTGGGTATTCCAGATTCCGATATGCCTTTAATTCTTTGGTGATTTCTGCCGATAAATTTTTCAGATGAGGAAATTCGCGATCAATAAACTTGCGCACAAAACTGTCCGGATTTTGCACTTCGGACGTTAGAGACATCGAGCTTTACTCCACCCGCATCAGCGCACACGCGCCCTGCGTTTATGGGCTACTCTACCACTTCCGCAGCACCGCATAATAAAACTTCTGCACCGCGCCGCCGGGCGTGCGGTGTTCCTCGCGCTTTTCCGCGAGCAACTCGAACCCTGCGCCGATCCGCTTCGATAGCGACTGCGCGTCATAGCGCACGACCGGGAGCCCGCTGCACTTCTCGGGGCCGTCCGGCGCAAACCCGGAAACGATCGCGATGGCGCCGGTCTCCGTCGCGGCGTTCAGCGCGCGGATATAGGCGTCCTGCGACGCCGTATCGGTCAGAAAGTGAAACACCGCGCGGTCGTGCCAGACACGCCAGCGGCGCTGCGGCTGCCATGCGGCGATGTCGGCCACGATCCATTCGATCTTCGCCGCATCCGCACCGAGATTGGCCTTCGCACGTTCGAGCGCGGCGGCGGAAATGTCGAGCACCGCCAGATCGCGATAGCCCAGTTCCAGCAGCGCGGCGGCAAGCGAAGATGCCCCGCCGCCAATGTCGATCACGGAAGCATTCTTTTCCGGCGCGTGCTCGCGGATCAACGCGAGCGAAAGCTCCGGCTTCGGCTGAAACCAGCTTACGTCTGTTTCGCGTTTGGCTTGGTAGACATCTTCCCAATGCTGCCGGCGGGAAGTCATCGCAGGCCTACTGCACGCCCATCCGCATCAGCATATACGCGCCCCCGACCGCGACGGCGGCGGTGAGAACGATCGAGCCGATCAGGTAGGTCCAGAAGCCCGGCAGGCCGCTCCAGCGCAGCATGTCGAAATAGCCGGCGGGCCGGCGCTTCTTTTTCGGGGGCGTTGGATTTTCAGTGCTCATGGAGGCGACAACGCCACCTCGGGAGGATGGCGTCAAGCGGCATCCGCAAAGTGCGGCATTGAGACCTCCGGCATTTTGCTATACATGTATAGCAGGAGTGACCTATGCTTGCCCTTCGCCTGCCGCCCGAAATCGAAAAGCGTCTCAGTTCGCTGGCCAAGAAAACCGGCCGGACCAAGAGCTTTTACGCGCGCGAGGCGATCCTGCGGCATATCGAGGATATCGAAGACTTTCATCTTGCCGGTAAGCGGATGAAGCGCGGCGGTAAGCGAGTCTCGCTTGAGTCGCTCGAGAAAGAACTTCTCTAGCCGATGCCCGCGCGCGTCTGGCAGGTCGAGTTCGACCGCGATGCCGCGCGCGATCTCAAAAAATTGGGAAAGCCGGCCCAGCAGACAATCCTGCGCTACCTGCGGAAGCGCATCGCCACAAGCAACGATCCGCGCCGCTTCGGAAAAGCGCTCACCGGCGATCTCAAGGGGCTGTGGCGCTATCGTGTTTCGGAGTACCGGATCGTCGCGAAAATCGAGGACGACAAATTCATCGTCCTCGTACTGACCGTCGGACACCGGCGAGAGGTTTATCGGTAGCAACCGCCTCATCCTGAGGAGCGCCGCAGGCGCGTCTCGAAGGATGTGTCACACGCTTCATGGTTCGAGACGCGCTCCTTCGAAGCGCTCCTCACCATGAGGGGCAACAAAAAGAAAATCGGGGGAGGCACTACCGCGCACCTCCCCCGCGACATCGTCCCTATTGGCCCTGGAGACCGACGCCGATCGCTTGCCCGCTTTCGCGAACACGCAATTCTTGTGAGCCAGCCAGTGTCCTGAATCCGAACTTCGGATTCAAAAGGACACTGGCCAATCTTTGTTTCCAGTGTGGTTTTGGTTCGCAAGTCCGCAAGTGAACTAGCCGCGTACATGTGGCGGACTTGCGAACCACCACACTGGTAATCAGGAAGAAAAATCCGGGAGCCCGCGGGGAGGAAATCGCGGACTCCCGGTCGCTGATTTAAACAGCCTGCTTATGCCGCTTTTTTGGCGCCGGTCGGGACTTCCGAGATCGTCTTCAGAATCTGCGAAGCGATCTGGTACGGATCGCCCTGCGAGTTCGGACGGCGGTCTTCGAGGTAGCCCTTGTAGCCGTTGTTCACGAAGGAGTGAGGAACGCGGATCGAAGCGCCGCGGT
>CAZFPR010000018.1:30004-36719 GCA_964521045.1 uncultured Hyphomicrobiales bacterium | reverse complement strand
TCAGATAGGGCGCTTTCGTCTTCGCCGCGGCCTTGAGCGTAACGCTGCGCGGCGAGGAGCCGTCGTCAAGAAACAGTAGCCCGCGCTTGCCGGTTTCCGCGAGAACCGCGGACAGCGCTTCTTCGTTTGCGGTGAAGCGGGCGCCCATCAGATTGGCGATGCCGACGTAGCCCTGCGAGCGGCTCAGAAAGAAATGGAGCCGGTCGATGTTCTGATCTTTCGGCGACTTGACCGTGAGCGTTCGCGGGCCCGGGTCGTTGTCGGGGTAATCGAAAGGCTCCATCGGAATTTGCAGTAGGACCTCGTGCCCGGTCGCGCGCGCCCGCGTGATCCAGCGGGTAAGCTCCTCTCCGAACGGAGCGAAGCCAAGCGTGACGGCTGCCGGAAGTTTCGAGATCGCCTCGCCGGTCGCGGAAGCGCTGACGCCCAATCCTGTGATTACGATTGCGATCATCGAGTCCGCGTTGCCGGAAACAGGAAGCGGACTCGCATAGGCGTCGAGCGGCCGTACGCCGTCCGATCCGACCTTCGGAATCGGGCCGTGTTTCGTCGTTTCAATCAGCCGGTTATCGGTTGGCGGTACTTTGTGCGTCGGCTCTTTCTCGGCGGCGGAGGGCGGAATCGCCTGCGATTGCTTTTCGCCGATCACGATCTGGCGGCGCGCACCGGTGTTGCCGTCGATGATGGTGACCGTCCGCTGGTCGCCATCGGCTTGCTTCGGCTGGTTCTGCGGAACGTTCGCGGGAGCGGAAGATTGCTTGGTCTGCGGTGCCGCCGGAATGATCTGTTCGATTTTGACGACATGCTTCGGCTCGCCACCGAGCGGGTCGTCGTAGATCACGACCCACGAAACCGCGAGCAGGATTACGCCAGCGAGTCCCGCCGTGACGAGCGCAAGCGCAGGTCTGCCGGCGCGGCGCAGCACGTCGGCGTTCTGCCGGGTCTTCAGCGGAGTATCGAGATCGTCCGCCACCGCAGTCTCCCTGAAGTTTGGTCGAATCAAGCGATGCTATCACGCTGGCGGCTGCCAATTCTTACCGGGAGGAACCGCCGGATACCGGCGGGAAACTGGCGCTCCTGCGGCCGCTTCACCTAGTATGACCGCCGCGTTTCGTGGGCTCAGGGTTGGGGGACAGGCCCGTGTCCGAGCAGGGAACAATACCGGAAGAGCGGGTTCGGGCCGCGCTCGATCGCATGGTCGAGAGCGAGATGTTCCGCGATTCGCCGCAGCTTGTCGCCTTTCTGCGCTTTGTTACCGAAGCCGAATTGCGCGGCGAGAGCGATCGCATCAAAGGCTACACCATCGGCGTAGAGGCGCTGGGCCGTGGCAAGGATTTCGATCCGCAGATCGATCCGATCGTGCGGGTCGAGGCGACCCGGTTACGGCGGACAATTGAGCGTTATTATGCGGGGCCGGGTGCGGGAGACCCGGTCCTTATTACGTTATCGCCGGGCTCCTATGTACCGTCTTTCCGTTTGCGAAACTCCGCGTCGATCCTTTCCGCACAACTCAACTCGGCTAGTCCGGGAAGGCGCCGGGCGGCGTTAATAGCAGGTCTTGCAATTTTGGTAGCCGGATTGGCGGTTGCTGCTTACTTCGTTTATCCGCGTGTGAGCGATTATATGCTGATGAGATCGCTTCAGCCGGGAAACGGAATGCCGACGATCCTAGTGCAGCCCTTCGCGATTTCTGGCAATCCAACAAGCGAAAATGCGTTAGGTGAAAATCTTGGTAGAAAACTACGGGACGCACTCTCGCGCTTTGACACCATCAATGTCGTTTTGCAGGCTGATGCTGACATAAAGCGTAAAGACGGCGTGCCGATCCGGTACCGGCTTGCTGGCGCAATCGAATATCGGGATGACGGATCCACAAATCTCCGGGTCCTGTTATTCGACGCGGCCAACGACAATCTCGTTTGGTCGCGGTTGTTCGAGCGCTTTGCCGAGAAAGGCAGCCGTGCGATTGCCGAGGATGCTGTTGTCACGGAGGTTGTCACATTACTAGCACAGCCGTTCGGTGTTATTCGCGCGCACGAGGGCAATCGCTATGCCGCCACCGGCCTAGGCGACCCGCGGTATAATTGCATTGTCGAGTCTTCCGAATCCTTTCGCTCATTCGACCATGCCCAACACGCAAAGGCGAAGGACTGCATGAGGCGTCTAACCCGGATCGATCCGTCCTTTGCAAACGGATTCGCGTATCTCGCAGTGCTTTACTTGCGCGAATACCAATTCGACATTGGCGTGCAGAACGGCAACCGCGCGGCACTCGACCGCGCGTTTCTCTTGGCGCGTCAGGCGATCGAGAAGCAGCCCGAAAGTGCGCGCGCCTATCAAATTCTTTCTGCCGTATTGTTTGCAAGATTGGATTACGCGGCTTCGATTGCGGCCGCAGAGCGCGCGGTTGCGCTGAACCCCTATGACATGACCGCACTCAGCGACTATGCCGGCCGTCTCGTCATGAGCGGCGAGGTTGAGCGGGGCCTTGCGCTGCTCGAGCGTGCCGGGCGTTTCGGCGTGCTGCGGCCGTCCTGGTACAACTTCTATTTCTTTCTCGCCCACTACCTCAGAGGCGATACGGCGGCGGCAAGCCACTATGCCGGCCAGATCACGCCGGAGCGCTACCCGCTCGGCCATGTCGCCCACGCGCTTGCGGCCCACGCCGCCGGAAACAAGGAGCGGGCGCGGGATGCGCTCCTGAAACTCGTCGCCCTTCGCGCGGCATGGCGGGACGATTCTGCCGGAGAGCTCCGCAAGCTCATTGCCTCGGAGGAGATTGCACAGCGGCTCGCGAACGATCTTGCCGCGGCGGGGCTCAGCGCGAAACTTCGTTAGCAAAACCGGCGGAATTCATCCGTTTAACGGCAAATTACTCCCGCGCGCGCGCGTTTTCGGCAATGAGAGCCGCAAGCGGCGGGCGGCAGGTCCGCTCCACCGATTTTCGGAGCAAATCATGAATTCGGGTATTTCCAACGTGTCCCTTGTGGACGCGGAAATCGTATTTCTGGATCAGGGCGGCGAAACGATCTCGCTGATCCTCAGCGGCAAGAAGCGTGATTTTATGTGGGCGCTGTCGGGCGACGTTGCGGTCAAGGCGGGCTGCGACGAGCCGGCCACCAATGCCGAACGCAAGGAACTGATCGAAGGCCAGAAGCGCAGCATCGAGCAGACCATCCAGAAGTTGCAAAATCTCCACGCCAGGCTCTCGGCTTAGTCATGCCCAAGTCGAGCCACTACCGGATGAAGGCGGCAGCCTGCGCCAGAATTTCGGAAGACGAGACCATGGCCTGGGAGATCCGGGCGCAGTACCGCGAACTTGCACGCGCCTGGAGCGAATGCGCGATCGAGGCGGACTGGATTGAAGAACAGGTGCGCAAAAGCCGCGCCAGCTGAACGAACAAGCAAAAGAAAAAAGCCCCGCCGTTCCGGCGGGGCTTTGCTTTGTCTATTCGTCAAGGCTCAGTTCGGAATGGCCTTCGGGTTCGGCGGGAAGGCCGAGTTCTTCTGCGTGCCGCGCAGAAGTTCGAGCGCCATGTTGAGCTGCTTGTCGTTCTTCGGGTCCGGCGGAATGTACGCCGGAGAGCCGGCCTGCTCTTCGCCGTCGTTCGCCTTGATGTGACCCTTGAGCGAAGCTTCGCCGCGCGTCTCGACCTTGCCCTTCAGTTCTTCGGGAAGATCCTGGATAAGTTCGATGTCAGGCTGGATGCCTTTTGCCTGAATCGAGCGGCCGGAGGGCGTGTAGTAGCGCGCGGTCGTCAGCTTCAATGCGCCGAAGCCGCCGATCGGCATGACGGTCTGCACGGAGCCTTTGCCGAACGAACGCGAGCCCAGAAGCGTTGCGCGCTTGTGATCCTGCAAGGCGCCGGCCACGATTTCGGAGGCCGAGGCGGAGCCGCCGTTGATCAGAACGATCAGCGGCTTGCCGTTCGTCAGGTCGCCGCTGCGCGCGTTGTAGCGCTGGCTCGCTTCGGCACGGCCGCGGGTGGAGACGATCTCGCCGCGGTCGAGGAAGGTATCCGAAACCGCGATCGCCTGATCGAGCAATCCGCCGCCGTTGTTGCGAAGGTCGAGGATATAACCCTTGAGCTTCGCTTCCGGAATCTTCAGCTTGATTTCCGCGATCGCCTCTTCTAGCTGCTTGATGGTGCGCTCGCCCTGGAAGCTCGTGAGGCGGATGTAGCCGACGTCTTCCTCGATCTTGAAGCGGACGTTGCGGATCGAGATGATCTCGCGAACGAGCTTGATCTCGATCGGCTTCTCGGCGCCCTTACGCTGGATGCGCAGCACGATCGGCGTATTGACCGGCCCGCGCATCCGCTCCACCGCCTGCTCGAGCGAAAGGCCCTTCACGGGCTCGCCGTCGAGATGGGTGATGAGATCCGCCGGCTGCACGCCGCCGCGCGATGCGGGGGTGTTGTCGATCGGGGACATGACCTTCACGAGACCGTCTTCCATCGTGACTTCGATGCCGAGCCCGCCGAATTCGCCGCGGGTCTGGGTCTGCATGTCCTTGAAGTTTTTCGCATCGAGAAACTGCGAATGCGGGTCGAGCGAGGAGAGCATGCCGCTGATGGCTGCCTCGATCAGCTTCGAATCTTCGACCTTCTCGACATACTGGGCCCGCACATGCTCGAAGATATCGCCGAACAGCGTGAGCTGCCGATACGTATCGGTGGAGGCCGCGCGTGCATTGGAGAATACTTGCGGTTGCGCCGCGACCGCCGCGATCAGCGCGCCGGTGATGGCGCCGATGAAGAATAGCGAAATCTTCCGCATTATCTGCGAACCTTCTGCTTGCCGGTTGCCGGCCATTCCGGGCCGGTATCGATTGGTCTGCCGCCTATGCAATCTTAGAGAAAGCAGACCGATTGGGATTGGGCGTCGCCGCCCCTAGAGCGTCCTGTCGATATTGCTATGGCGGGCTGCCTTATCGGGCAAGTGACCCAGACTCCACAGCGAATTTCCTGCCCCTGCCAGACCTTCATGATACCTGCCGCGCCTTCCAGCTAGCAAGGGATTGCGAAGTTCCCGGGGCAGTGCCGGGCCGGAACTGTAGTCGAATCCGGCCTGAATTTGCCCGAAACCAGCGCCGTCTTCACGGGGAAACCCACGGACCCGGGCGTCCGGATCGCGGCTGGCGCGTGATCGCGCAAAAGTGAGCCGGAAACGAGGCGGCAAGTATGGCGCTTGCGATGACGATTTCAGCCGCCGCGATGATAGGGGTGGCCTGAAAGGATCGTGACGGCCCGATAGATTTGTTCGGCCAGCAGAATGCGAACGATCTGGTGCGGGAAGGTCGCGCTTCCGTAGGCCAGCGCGAGATCGGCTTTTTTACGCAGCGTTTCGTCGAGCCCGTCCGCACCGCCGATCAGGAAGGCGAGGGTTTGCACGCCGCCGTCGCGAAACCGGGCAGTCTGTTTCGCGAAGTCCTCGCTTGCGATGCTTTTCCCGCGCTCGTCCAGAGCAATCAGCTTCGCGCCGGAGGGAATGGCTGCGATCAGCGCTGCCGCTTCGTCGGATTTTCTTTTCGCTGCGGTCTTCGCGGCGCTTTCCGGAATTTCGGCGATGTCGAGCGGACTCAACGAAAGGGATTTTCCGGCAGCGTTCGTGCGCTCCACGTAGCGCGCGAGCAACTCGCGCTCCGGTCCCGCTTTCAGGCGGCCGACGGCGGCGATCAGCAAGCGCATGGCAAGGACATGGAAAGAAACCGTCAGGCCTTCTTCGCGGCCGTGCGCGGCTGCCACATTCTTTCCAGGCTGTAGAACTCGCGAACCTCCGGCCTGAACACATGCACGATGATGTCACCGGCGTCTAACACGACCCAATCGGCGGCAGGCAAGCCCGAGACGCGCGGCTTGTTTCCCGCCTTCGAGAGCGCCTCGATCAGGTGCTCCGTGATCGAGGCGACATGGCGATTCGAGCGCCCGCTCGTCACCACCATGTGGTCGGCAATCGACGTGCGCCCGCGGACATCGATCGGAGTCGTGTCCTCGGCCTTGTCGTCATCGAGTTGTTTCAGGATGAGAGAAAGTAGGGCGGGCTCTTGTCTGCGCGCCACCACTTTGGGCTTCGCGGCTCTTTTTGCCGTTACGCTGCGTACCTTGGTTGCCAGGCTATCGATTCCTTCCATCAGGCCTCGGGTAGCGAATCGGTACTGGTTCGAGCATACGCCTCTACCATTACCGTTCAATTACTAAGCTTGCCGCCGTTCCTTCAACCGTAAGCTGGTGGAAGAGAACGGCGATTTCAAGCCGTGCAGATAAATCCATGCCGGCGGCCGCATGGACATCAGGAGTGCCGCGTCGCTTTCGTCCACCCGGTAACGGGCGAGCGCATGCGCGGCTTTCGACGAAAGCGGCGCGTCCTCGTCGCCGGGCCGTTCGATCACCGCGATCGGCATCAGTTTCGCGATCTCCTGCCAGCGTTTCCAGCGATGGAACTGCGCGAGATTGTCCGCGCCCATCAGCCAAACGAAGCGGGCGCCGCGATGTTCCGCGATCAGGCGCGAAAGCGTGTCGAAGGTGTAGCGGGTGCGGTACGCGATTTCGGGTGCTGCGACATCGATATAAGGAGAGCTTGCGGCCTCGCGCGCCTGCGCGATGCGGCTTTCCACCGGCGGCAGCGCGGAATTTTCTTTCAGCGGATTGCCGGGCGAGACCAGCCACCAGACGCGGTCGAGGCCGAGCCGCTTCCACGCGAGCAGGCTTAGCGC